>CABUUD010000026.1 GCA_902494585.1 uncultured Collinsella sp.
GCGAGCGCGCCCATCAGTCCCGATTTGGACCCGCCGTATACGAGCGCGTGTCCGTTGGCGCCAATCCAGTTGCCCAGCTCCTGCACCGCGGGCAGAAACGCCGGATCATTGCCGGCACTGGCTCCCAGATACACGGTGATATTCATATTTGGTCCCCCTTGTTGTGGCGCACGACGTTCGTCTTAGCGCTGGCGTCGACGATACTCGCGCACGCGACGCGAAAGATCGGCGAGCTCGTCACGATCGAGCTCTTCCAAATGCTCAAGATCGTCCATAAAGCGCGCCATGGTGTCCTTTTGGCGCAGCTTGATAAGCGTATTGCAGTAGTTCACCGCCACGCCCGTGAGCATGGCGATGTAGAAGATGCTGATGACGCTCAGAATGACGGTAATGGCGCGGGCAACCGGTGTCTCGGCCGGAATGTCACCAAAGCCGATGGTCGAGACCGTCTCAAAGCTAAACCACAGGCCATCGCCAAACGTGAGGGTCGTGGGCTCGGACAGCCAGACGGCCGTCGAGCACAGCAGGTAAAAGATTAGAAACAGGCCCGTGATGCGCGCAAAGCCAGCCTGTCGCAGCACATCGGCAAGCGTCCTCAACCTGTTCATCGCGACCCCTTTCCCAGACGCCCAATCTCGTTCGCTCGGTATTGTCCCACAACCGGCAGTTAGGGACGTTCCTTTTGTGCCGGCAGAAAGGGACCGTCCCCAACTGCCGGGCGGGACCGTTTAGCGGTGCAGCTGCCGGCTGGGCAGGCTGAGCTGGTATCCTTATGCGGTAATGTCTCGATTCGTTAGGATTGCATGTGAGAGCTGCCACTGTCCTTCGTTCAGTTATATATCGCACCCTGGCCGTCGCGCTTGCCGCGCTCGTCGTACTGAGCACCATCATGCCCGCCCCCGCCTATGCCGCCAATACCGATCAGCAAGTCAAGACGGTCCGCGTCGGCTGGCTCGTCAGCAACGAAGGCTTCCAGGACGGCACCCCCGGGGAGCGTCTCTCGGGATGGGGCTACGAGTACCTCCAGACCCTGTCGTACTACACGCCCGGCTGGCGGTACGAATACGTCTCCGGCACCTTCACCGAGCTTATGGACATGCTCGAGGCAGGCGAGATCGACCTCATGCCCAACATCTCCTACTCCGAGGAACGCGCCCAAAAGCTGCTCTTTTCCTCGAACCCCGAGGGCACCGAGCGCTACTACATCTACGCCAAGCCCGATCGTGACGACCTCGCAAAGGGTGACCCTCAAGCACTCCAGGGTCTCACTATCGGTTGCAACTCCGGCGTCATGCAAACCATCGTTGGCCAGCAATGGCTCGCCAACGAGGGAATCACCTGCACATACAGGGAGTATGACGGAGACTCCGTTCTCTTTGACGCACTCGCAAACAACGAGGTCGACGCCATCATCATGAACGACACGGTCTCGTCGCCCAGTGCCTCCCCCATGTTCTACATTGGTTCGAACGACTACTATCTTGCCGTTCCCAAAAGCCGCCCCGACCTGATGAACGACATCAATGCCGCCATGACGGCAATCGCCCGCGTCAACCCACGCTATAACGACGAAGTCAAATCTAGCTACTCGACCCAAAACAGCGGTTCATCATCGCTCAACGGCCCCGAATGTTCCTGGCTCAAAACAAACAACAACACCATCACGCTCGGCTACATTACGGGCAAACTCCCCTACTGCAACGAGGACGAAGACGGCGAAATGGAAGGCTCGCTCGCATCGCTTGCGACGACGCTACACGATAAATTTGGCATTACGGTCAAAACCGTCGCCTTTGATAGCTACAAGATGATGTCAAAGGCCCTGTCAAAGGGAAGCATAGACGTTGCGCTGCCGGTATACCGAGATTACTGGTTTGCCGAGCAAACAGGCGTTGTGCAGTCGATATCGTTGGGGACCATATCCCTCACCGCCATCTACACCGGCAGCAACCTGAACAAAGACCTTCAGAACATCGCCTGTACCAAATCATCGTTTGTCAACAAAAATGCACTTGAAAGCCTGTTCCCCACAGCGACCGTAACCGAATACCAATCCGACGATGAAGCGTTCGACGCCCTCAGGAAGGGAACGGCGCACTGCATCGTCGCTCCCAGTTCACGCGTAAAAACCATCGGTGACCGTTACGATCTCGAGGACTGCGAGACGGTCGAGCTCCCTGACACCTGTGAGCTCTCGTGCTGGATTTCGCGCGGAAAGCCCGAGCTGCTGGGAATCATCAACAAGGGCATCATCAATGCCGGAGAATCGCTCTCCGCAAGCAATTTCTCCTCCACGTCGTACACGGCCCAGGAATCCAACACGCTTCAATTCCTTTATCGCAACCGCACCGCCATTGCAGCTACCCTCATCGGTATGTTGTCGGTCGGCATCGTCCTGCTCATCTGGGCGCTCGTGCGCGCTCGAACCGAGCGCAAAAAAGCCGATGCCGCCAACGCCGCTAAGACGGCATTCCTCACGCGCATGAGCCACGACATCCGCACGCCGCTCAACGGCATCCTGGGCCTTATCGAGATCGAGGAATTGAAGGAAGGCGATATGCAAGTCGCCCGCGAGAGCCGTGCCAAGGCGCGCGTTGCCGCCAATCACCTGCTTTCGCTGATCAACGACATCCTCGAGATGGGCAAAATCGAAGACCGCAAGCTAACACTGGAACATGCGCCTTTTAACCTCAAAAAGCTCTGTGACGATACGCTGGTGCTGTGCAAGCTCCGCGCATCCGATAACGGCATCACAATGCAGGACAATAGTCTGCCGTACGCCACGGGACCATACATGATCGGCAGTCCCACCCATATCCGACAGATTATGATCAACCTGTTAAACAACAGCATTAAGTACAACAAGCACGGCGGCTCCGTCACCTTCAGCTCAAAGACCAAACCACTCGATAACGGGCGCGCGCTCTTTTGCTTTAGCGTTTCGGATACCGGCATTGGCATGGCTCCCGAGTTTTTAAAGCATATCTATGAGCCGTTTGCACAAGAAGGTGACAATGCGCGCAGCAAGTTCCAAGGAACCGGCATGGGCATGCCAATCGTCAAGTCGCTTATTGAACTGATGGGCGGTACGATTGAGATTTCGAGTGAGGTTGACGTGGGAAGTACGTTCAACGTCCAGATTCCGCTCGATATCGACAAGAACCCTCAGACGCGGGCAGATACGGTCGAGAGGGCGCTCGACTGCTCGCTCGCCGACATGAACGTGCTGCTCGCCGAAGACAACGAATTGAATGCCGAGATTGCCCAGGCGCTGCTCGAAAGCGAAGGCATTGTCGTAACTCGCGCCGCCGATGGCAACGAAGCGGTCGACCTATACGTTGGCCGTCCCGCCGGCAGCTTCGATGCGATTCTGATGGACATCATGATGCCGGGCATGGACGGCTACGAGGCAACCCGCGCGATTCGCCTGAGCGAGAAGGTCGATGCAGCCGACATCCCCATCATCGCGCTCACCGCCAACGCCTTCGCCGAGGACGCCAAGGCGGCACACGACGCCGGCATGAACGCCCATCTGTCCAAACCGGTCGACTTTAACAAGCTCAAAAACATGCTCGCCCGCATCAAGAAATACGGAGCTGTTTCGCTATAGTTTGTGCTCAACCACCATACGCAGCAGAAAGGAAGCCAATGATGTTTAGGCCCTTACGTCGAAAGAAACGCGCCATCACTGACGAGGAAGCGCGCAAGTTGCTCGCCACCTGCAAGCGCGGCGTCTTTGCCGTCAACGGCGATGATGGCTACCCCTATGCCATTCCCGTCAACTACTTCTTTGACGCCGAGCACGACAAGATTTATTTCCATGGCGCCAAAGCCGGCCACAAGGTCGACGCACTCAAACGCGATGACAAGGTCTGCTTTACCGTTTACGGCAACGAGTGGTACAAGGACGGTGACTGGGCTCCCTACGTTATGAGTACCGTGGTCTTTGGCCGCTGTCGCCTGGCGAATGACACCCCCGCGTTTATCGAGGACAAAGTCCGCCAGCTCGCGCTTAAGTACTACCCTTCTGCCGAAGAAGTCGAGGAGGAAATCGCCAAAGACATCAAGGGCGTCCAACTCTACGAGATTTCGATTGAGCATCTTTGCGGCAAGCAGATTCAGGAAAAATAAACCTCCGCAGCAGGTCTGCGCCCAATGGTTACAGATGCCTTACCACACGGGGCCTTCCAGCCGACTTGGCAGAAGACCCCGCATGCAGTGCTCACTTACCGTGCATTAAAAACGTAGCGGTCCAGGCGGTCGCACGCTTCCCTCACGCGCGAAAGCGGCAGCGCCAGATTCACGCGAATGTGGCAGGGCCCGTGGAACGGGCGGCCGTCCTGATACCCCACGCCCACGCGCGCCCCCTCGTCGAGCAACCACTGAATATCGCGGCCATGCTCGCGGCACCACTCGGTGCAGTCCAGAAACACCATGTACGTGCCCTGCGGACGCGAAAACGCGACGCCCTTCCAGTGTTTTTCTGCATACGTGCAGAAGTACTCGATGTTGCCGGCAAGCACCTGGTTGAGCTCGTCCACCCACTCGTAGCCCTGCGGCTGATAGGCACCAATAAGCGCATGCATGGAGAGGACATTCATCTCGTTGTAGTGAGTCTTGTCGGACACGGCGCACATGCGGTCACGCAGCGTCTCGTTGTAGACAATGTGGTAGCTGCCGACCAGGCCCGCCAGGTTGAACGTCTTGCTGGGCGCGTAGAGGGCAACCGTACGCATGCGGGCATCCTCGCTCACCGACTGCGTCGGGATATGCTTGTGCCCCGGCAGGATGATATCGGACCAAATCTCGTCCGAGATCACCACGCAATCGTGCTGGCGATAGATGTCCATGGCGCGCTCGATCTCGTCGCGCTCCCATACGCGGCCGCAGGGATTGTGCGGCGAGCAGAACACCGCGGCATGGATGTGGTTTTGGGCGAGCTTGTGCTCCATGTCCTCAAAGTCCATACGCCACACGCCTGGATCGTCGAGCTTAAGCGGGCTGTGGACAATACGATAGCCCGCGGCTTCGATGGATTTGGTAAAGCCGATGTAGGTGGGGCTATGGACCAGCACCGCATCGCCCGGCTGGACATACGCGCGCAACGTCGACACGACACCGCCCAGCACGCCGTTTTCGTAGCCGATATGCTCCGGTGCCAAGCCCTCAACGCCATTGCGGCGCCTCTGCCATTCGATGATGCGGTCGAAGTACTCGGGGCGCGGATTGAAATAGCCAAACATGGGGTGCTGGGCACGCTGAATGATGTGCTCCTGGACCGTGGGGACCGTGGCAAAATTCATGTCGGCCACCCACATGGGAATGCGGTCGTAGCCCTCGTCGGGTGCGTTCGGAGCCATACCGGGGATCTCGCCCCAGGAGTCAACGGCGATGGAGTCCATGCCGTGGCGATCGATTAGCGAGCTAAAGTCGTATTTCATGCTGAGCTCCCGTGCAAAGTAGACTGTTTCGATAGGCGTTATTGTCCACCAGCGTGGGCGGTTTTGGCATGGGGTTTGGCGCTTAATTTGACGGGTGCGGACGAATGGCCGGTTAGTCTCGCGCGTCGTTGACGGCAACTACGGTTAGCTGGGTTTCATCGACCGTAAACGATATGTCGAGCCCGGCGAAGGCCAGATGATAGACGCGGTTCGGCTCGTGCTTGCTGCCTGCGCGGCGCGGGTCTTGGCGCAGGACCTCGACCAGGCCGGGGAGCTTTGTGGGCGGGACCATATCCTGCAGCGTCTGCGGGAACTCGATGTCGAGCTCTTGCCACGGAGCATCCTCAATCCAGCCGCCGGTCGCATCCGGGTGACAGTCCGCAAACGGAATGTAGGGCTTAATGTCGTAGATGGGCGTGCCGTCGCGCAGATCGGCCCCCAGCACATGGATGATGGGGCCATCGTCGGTAAGCTCCACGCGGTCGAGCTTAACGCAGGTGAGCCCGATGGGATTAGGGCGAAACGGACTGCGCGTGGCAAAGACACCCACGCGCTCGGCTCCGCCCAGACGCGGCGGACGCACGGTCTTCGACCACTTGACGTTGGTGCCAGACCTGTCCTGCGACTTGGCATCGGTAGCTATGTCCTTAGCCGTGCCGCCGGGCGTTCCGTTTTCGAAGCGCCACAGCAGCCATAGGTGAGAGAAGGAGTCCAGGCCCTCAACCGCCGCATTGGAGGCAAATTCCGGCTCAAAGACGATGCGTCCCTGCAGATGGGGCGCCAAAAAGCTGTTGCGCGGAATGCCGAACTTCTGCGGCAGGTCGGTATGTATGTGTGCAATAGGTTCCATGCCGGTCATTGTACGGCATGGAGGCGTGGGGCGTCGCGCGCAATTCTTCGCCGCGGTCTCCCGTCGTGCAACCAACGGTTGCTTGGAAGGGCGCCTGCCGCCGCGTATGCTTAAGCCATCAACCAGCAGAAAGGAGCCGCTATGGCCTTTGCAGAAAAGCTCATCGCCGTCCGTCGCGCCCATCACCTTACCCAGGAGCAGCTCGCCACCAAGCTCTTCGTCACACGCCAAGCCGTCAGCCGTTGGGAACGCGGCGAGGTCACACCGGGCATCGACATGATGAAACTCATTGCCTCCGTGACCGGCGAGCCGCTGCCCCACCTGCTCGAAATGCCCGAGCATTATTGCCAGAGCTGCGGCATGATACTCACGCCTGACGACTGCGGCACCGATGCCACAGGCGCCACGACCGACCATTACTGCAAATGGTGCTACGACCACGGCAAGTACACCTACGACACCACCATGGAGGCAATGATAGAGGATTGCGCCCCACGGCTAGCACAAAACACAGGTATGTCGCTCGACGAAGCCGTCTCGCTCATGGGCGCCGTGC
The DNA here is from genome assembly GCA_902494585.1 of uncultured Collinsella sp. Lineage (GTDB taxonomy): Bacteria > Actinomycetota > Coriobacteriia > Coriobacteriales > Coriobacteriaceae > Collinsella. The sequence goes on from CABUUD010000026.1 coordinate 6,848, forward strand.
TGCCGCAACTGGAGCGCTGGCGCACCCTGCAGGAAAACGAGGAGCGCTACGGCGCCGAAGCGCGGGTGCGCTATGGCGATGAGGCTATCGATGCAGCAAACGAGACGTTACTGGACATGGACCCTCAGACATGGAACGACATGAAAGAACTTGAACGCGCTATTCTGGGTCAGCTCTCGATTGCCATGGGCGACGGCGATGCGGATGGAAGCGAGGCTCGCAAGCTCGTCGCGATGCATCACCGCTGGATAGCTCTCAACTGGGGCAGCGAGCCCCAAGACGAGGCCTATCTGGGGCTCGCCCACGGCTACCTCGCCGATCAGCGCTTTATCGACTACTACGACAAGCCATGCGGCACCGGAGCCACGGCGTTTCTAGTTCAGGCCATCGAGTCGTCGCTGGCCCGCGCATAGACCGCGGCGGCTTTGGGTATTTCAATCAAAACCTCAACCGATTGGAGACCTATGGCTACTGATCATGAGCTCACGCTGTACGTTATGACCGGCTGCCCGTATTGCATAAAAGTCAAGCGCTTTTTGGCCGATAACGGCGTGACCATTCCCGAGTGCAATATCTCGACCGATACCGGAGCCGAGCAGACGCTCATCGCCGTCGGCGGAAAACGCCAGGTTCCCTGCCTGTTCATCGACGGCAAGCCGCTCTACGAGTCGAGCGACATCATCGCGTGGGTACAAGAGAACCTGCTCTAGTGCAGCATAGTCATCGGGGACGTTCTTAAATGACTAGTCGTTAAAGTGCGTCCCCAACGACTAACTAGCCGTGGAAGCGGGCTATGGGTGCAAGTGGCTGCTCGCGAAAGACGCGCTCGACGGCGGCGCGGTATTCGTCGACCTTTTTAGTCTTGCGTACGAGTTTGTGAACGGTAGCGGGATCGGCGAAGGCGCATTTGGCGTAGAACCACCACTCCTTCATGCGAAAGACCGCATTGCCACCAATCTCTTCCGCATATGCCGCAAACAGCGTGTCGTGGAAGCGCTGCAGCTCAGCAGTCGTGGCAGCAGGATCACCGTTGACCATGCGAGCCAGCGCGGGGTTCGCGAGCAGGCCACGCCCCAACATCACATGGCGCGTGCCAGGATAGGCCTCCACCAGCGCGTCCATATCCTCAAGATCAAAAATGTCGCCGTTGTATGCCACCGGAAACGGCGCACGTTCCAGCGTCTCGCCGTAAAACTCCTTGCGCGGCGAGCCCGTATAGCGGTCCTTTTGCACGCGCGGATGCACGATCAGCTCTGCCAGCGGCATGCGGCAATACAGATCGAGCACACGCTCATACTCGTCATCGCGCTCCAACCCCAGCCTGGTTTTTACCGACACCGGCAACGGCGAGCGCTCGCACACATCGCCCAAGAACACCTCGAGCTCGTCGAGATTACGCAAGAAACCCGAGCCCTTGCCCTTGGCAACAACCGTTCCCGAGGGACAACCCAGGTTGAGATTGACCTCGCGGTAGCCCATGTCGGCAAGCACCTGTGCCGCCCATACAAACTCGTCCGCATTCTTGGACATCAGCTGAGGCACTACGTTGAGTCCCTGGTTATTGGCAGGATCGATCTCCTTAAACGCCTTGCCGCCAAAGCGGTTTCCCACCCGCGGTGGCGGCAAAAACGGCGTGTAATAGCAGTCGAGCGCGCCAAAGCACTCCGCATGCACGCGACGGAACACATGCCCGGTAATCCCCTCCATAGGGGCCAACGATAGAATCATCAACATCTACTCTCAAATCAATGCGGCAAAGGGACTGCCCCTTTGCCGCATGCATTATGCCTTGTCCTTGAGGTGGCCCACAAGGCGGAGGCAGTTACTGACGCCAACCAGCCCTCCAACCATCCCTGCGCAACGAAGGTGAACGGTGTCCACGAACAGCAAGTAGGGCCGCCCCGCAGCAGCTCCCCCACTCATCTATACTCAAGAGTGCGTGTGCATCGCCCCCGAATAACGATGAGAGCCGAGGCCCCATGCAGCAGCTCACCGAACAAGAAAAGAAACGCATCCAGCGGTACTGCACATACCCCAAAATCGCAGCGACCGCACTCGTCATGTCGTTCGTAGCATGCCTGTTAATGTTGCCGCTCCAAATGATCAACGATATCGCGTTCCACCAAAAGGAATTCCAACCCGCGGGCATATATACCGCCATCGCACTCACCGTAATCGAACTCGTCGTCTTTTGCTATTGCGCTCTTGCGCCGCGCTTTGGAATGCAGGGCAAACAGTGGAAGGAGCTGCAGAGCAGGCTTGCGGTAGCCCAAACCAACAAAGACCGCTCCGCGGAGGTCGCCGGCGTGCTCGCCACGCAAGCTGCCGGCCGCCTGCTCAAGAACAGTGATAACGATCTCGCGCGCAATCTGGGCGGCGCCGCGGAGGTCGCCGGCGCCGTAGGGGCAGTTGCCACCGCGGCAGACGTGCTAGCCGAGACCTCGAGCAATGCCGAGGCCATGGCAAACGCATACGGCGTGACGATTCCAAGCGTCAAGAAGCAGGTCATAGCTCTCGCAGTGGTGCCCGCCATTGTGTTGATTGGCGTCTACATCCCGCAGTTTGTCCAGGGAAATAACGAGCTTCAGGTAAGAAAGGCTGCAGCCGCCGAGCAGCTCGCCATCGCGCAAGATGCCTTGGAGCCCGTGTGCGAACGCGTCGCGGCAGACAACCCATATGAGTCGTATCACGACTACGGCTACCGCATTATCGGCTATCTGCGCGATAATGACCTCGGCGCTCAAGCAGCCTATGTCTACCTTTCTTTCGATGCAGATGGCATGCTCACGGACGTCGATTACACCAGTCAGATCGACCCCGAGGCAAGTCTTGCAGACAACCTCGCTCGCGCCGAGCAGGACATCGCGACGCTCTGCGCCCCGCTCAACGGGCTAGACATTTCTGTTGCCACGCCGGACCTCCTCGCGCCATGCAGCCTGTCGGATGAATTTAAGCAAGCATTTTTAGCCGGATCCCTATATGAAGAAATCAGCATCAAGACGGAGGACGAATCGATCAAGTGGTACTACACCTTTGACACCAAGCCCAAAGAAGAGTTCAACGAGTACACCCATCCGGAAATTAGGCTCATGCTCTCCGCAAAGAAGAGCTAAAGGCTTGCACTCTAATTGCCGTTCGCAAACATCGTCTATATCTCGAGGTCTAATACTTTTCCCGAGAAGTGAACGACCGTTTTTGGACCCCCGAAGCATCGACATTTTCAGACGTCAAAACCGCAGGATTTGGCTGACAAAACCGCAGGAAATTGCATCTCAAAAGTGTCGATGCTTCGGGGGTCCGTTTTTACTCGTTCACTTCTTGGAAAAGTATTAGACCTCGATTTACAAGCCACTCAATGCGACAAAAGGGCTGTCCCTTTGTCACATTATTCGGAGCGTAGGGCTTCTACAGGGTCTTTTTTGGATGCGCTTCGGGCCGGCAGCAGACCGGCAACGACCGTCAGCAGCACCGAAATTGCAATGAGCACCAGCGCATCCTGCACGGGCAGGCTCATCAGATTGGGCACTTGTTTGGCAGCAAGCGCCCAGGCATTAACCGGAAAGCTCACTGCCACCACGACGACAATGGCAAAGACGCCGGCGATGAGGCCCTCGATAAAGGTCTCGGCATTGAATACGTTGGCCACGTTGCGCTTCGACGCGCCGATCGCGCGCAGAATGCCAATCTCCTTTTTGCGCTCCAGCACGCTGATGTAGGTGATGATGCCGATCATGATGGAGCTCACCACCAGACTGATACTCACGAACGCGATCAGCACCAAGCTGATGGTGTTCACGATGTCGGTCACCGAACCCATGATGATGCCCATGTAGTCGGTGTACGAGATTGCCTGCTCATCGTGGCCAGCGGCTTTGACCTGCTTGTTGTACGCATCGATGTGATCGAGTACGCGCTCCTTGGCCTCAAAGTCGCGCGGGAAAATCTTAACCGAGATGGGGTCCGCCTCATCCGCATAGCCCAACGTGGTCAGATTGTTGTCGTAGGTGAGCTTCGACGCCTTGGCATAGCTCATCATGAGCGAACTCAGGTCCTCGGCGTCCATGTTGAAATGAATGGCACGAGCAAAGGCACTCGCATCCACGTGCATGGCGCTCGCCAGGTTGGCAAAACTCGAAGACATCTGCGTCGCCACCTGGCCCATGAGCCTTGCCGCGCCTGTCTTGAGCTGAGCTGACACCGTCGCCGCAATCTGATTGCTGATCGACTTCATCACCTGATCCATAGCCTGCTGCAGATACGGAGCCAGCTGCTTTTGCACATAGTCGGTCATCGCCTGTTGCAGGCGCTCGGCAAGGGCATCGCCGCCGAGCGCCTTGAGCTGGGCCAGGATTTGCTGCGCCGTGGCATCACTCTCAAGATACATCGAAAATGCAGCAGCAAGCTTTGAGGCATCCTTAAGTTCTTCGGGCGTCAGCGCCTTAAACTGATCAGACTGCAAAAAGCCCTCAAACAGTTGGTTGGCAAGCGTTCCCACCTGCTGCATTTGCTCGGGCGTGAGCTCCAGACCGTCAAAGACGCCCGAGAAATCTGGGGTTGGCGCTTTGGCGATGATGTCACTAAAGTCGATATCCTCCCCAACACCCGAAAGGTCAATGTCCAGCCCGGACAAGTCGATACCAGAAAGGTCGATACCGCCGGCCGCGCCCGAGAGTGCAGACGCATCAAACGAGAACGCGCTCTTGAGCACCGCTTCGTCCACGCTGAACATGCTGCCCAGGTCCACGCCCTGTTTGGCTTCACTTTGCAGCTCGTCGAAGGTCCTGCCGGTAAACACGTCTGTCTCGGGGTGGGCAAGCTGCTCTTGCACAATCTGCGAATTGGCGGCGCGCTCCATAAGCTGGCGGGTCAGCGCATGCGTATAGGCAATGCCCGGAGACAACGCACTCGCATTGGCTGTCTCGTTAGGTCGCACCACGCCCACAATGTGCACGTCAATACCGTCGGCAACCTTGGCGGCCATAAAGTCGGCGTCGCCAGACATGTCAGTCCACGTGCCGGTCTCTTCGTTTTTGCGATAGGCATCGGCCGTCGACAGCATCTTAAACGTCGTGGACAGCGCATCGTCGTAGGTAAAATCGGTACCGGTCTCGGACGTCTCGATCTTACCATCAGCCGTCATAGCACTGTTAACCAGATTGTTAAGCTCATCGATATCCAGCGCACCGATGCTGTAGAGCGTATAGTCGCCCACCGTGCCGCGGCTCGAAAGCACCATTACGGCTTCGTTAGCAGACGTAGGCCAATGCCCCGCCACGACATCGTACTGGCTGTCGAGCAGGCTCTGGTCGTCGATCATCTCGTTAAAGACAGAGGTTCCCATGGATTCCATGCTCACCGTTGCCGCCGAGCTCGCGCCTCCGCTCATGGCCTCAGTCATAGCGTTGGGCACCAGCCGAACGGGCTTCTCATCGCCCTTGCCGGCACGATAGACAACCGGCGATACACCGTAGCCGTACTGAATGGCGTTGACCTCTTTATCGATGCCATCGCCACCGGCATCGAGCCATGCCTTAAAGCTCGTCATGTCATTGGACTTAACGCTCGCAAACATATCCTTTACGGCCGTGACCACGGGAATCTTATCGGTTCCCTTAGCCTTGCCGCCGGCACTGTCGTCGGACGAACCCTCGTTCTTGGACGTATCGTCATCCGTGGCCCCCTGTCCGCCCATCATGGACGACAGATCGTAATCCTGCTTGGAAATGGTGAGCGGGTAGCTCGAGAGCGTATCCTCCTCGACCTTTTTGATGTAGCCGTTTACGCCGTTTGACAGCGCCAGAATCGCCGCGATACCGATAATGCCAATCGAGCCCGCAAAGGCCGTCATGGCCGTGCGGCCCTTTTTGGTCATAAGGTTGCGGGCAGAAAGCCCCAGCGCCGTCACAAAACTCATCGAGGTTTTGCGCGTAGGCTTGGCCTCGCGACGCGCGGCCTTTGCTACATCAAAGGGGTCGGAATCGTCGGTAATCTTGCCGTCCGCCAGGTTGACGATGCGCGTGGCGTACTGGTACGCCAACTCAGGATTATGCGTGACCATAATAACCAGACGGTCGCGCGCCACGTCCTTGAGCAAGTCCATGACCTGCACGGACGTTGCGGAATCCAAGGCGCCGGTCGGCTCGTCTGCCAGCACGATCTCGGGATCATTGATCAGGGCGCGGGCGATGGCCACGCGTTGCATCTGTCCGCCCGATAGCTGGCTCGGGCGCTTGTTAACGTGCTCGCCCAGGCCGACTTTCTCCAACGCCTCACGTGCACGCTGGCGGCGCTCGGCATGGCCCACACCCGTGAGCGTAAGCGCCAGCTCAACGTTTTCCAAGATGGTCTGATGCGGAATGAGGTTATAGCTCTGGAACACAAAGCCGATGCGGTTGTTGCGATAGGCATCCCAATCGCGATCGTGAAAGTCCTTGGTCGAAATACCGTCGATTAGCAGGTCGCCGGAATCGAAATGATCGAGCCCACCGATAACGTTGAGCATCGTGGTTTTACCCGAGCCCGAGGGACCCAGAATGGCTACGAACTCGTTATCGCGAAAAGACAGGCTTACGTTGTCGAGCGCCACCTGCGTAAACGACTGCGTAACGTACCTTTTGCAAATACCTTTGAGCTCCAGCATGGACGGCAACCTCTCCCACGCGGGCACGTTCACCCGCTCTCCCCCGCCGTTCGTATTCGACGCGTTTGTCCTACTCTATCCCCATTTTTTGCCGGAACCAGTGAGGAATGTAACGAACCGCGCCAAAAAACGAACGGGACGGCGCCTAAAAGAAGAGGTCCCGAGCGGGACCTCTGTATGGTGGAGATTATCTTGAAAGGCAGCGGACTACTCTGCACAGCGGCGCGCAATCCTCGCCATGCTTTACGCGTTTTCTACTGCTCGCTATTCGCAATCGCCTGGTCGATGAGCTTGTCGAGCGCTGCGCGCTGCTCGGCGGAGCTGATGGCTCCCACGATTGGATCCCCTACGATGTTGCCATTCTGATCGATGACATACGTTGTCGGGAACGAGAACAAATTTGACGTGAACTTACCGGCCTCGCTATCCGACTTGAACCAGACGTTCTTATATGTCACGCCCTTCTTGCTCAGCACGTCCTTGGCATCCGCAATCTCGCCCTTGTTGCCATCGAGCGTAAAGGAATTGACGCCCACGACCTGGCCGCCCTTCTCGGCAAGTTCTTTATTCAGATTCTCAAGATCGCCCAGCTCGCCCACGCACGGCTTGCAAGTAGTGAACCAGAAGTTCATGACGGTGACCTTGTTCTTAGAGAACAGCTCGTCGCTATTCACGTCGTTGCCATCCAGATCCTTGCCCGTAAAGCTGGGGAACTTCGTCGTCTCGCTCGAAGCATTGGCACCGGCCGTCATGCCAGCGGTCGAAGCGTCGACGCTCTCGCCTGCGCTCGGCGTGCTTCCACAGCCGGGGAACTCCTTCTCCAAGCTCTCGAGCTTGTCCTCGATCTCCTTGATCTGCTGTGCACCGGCCTTGAGCGTCTTAAGCTCATCCGCCGTAAACTCATCCTTAGCGCCGTCGATGGTCTTGAGCAGGAAATCGCCGTAATTGCTGCCGTCCTCGATCATTGCCGAGTCTTTATTTGCCGCATTGAATACCTTTTCCCACAGCGCGTTATCACTCGAAAAGATCTCGTTCTCCTTCTGCATGAGCTTCGCATACAGCTCGGCGGCCTCGTCGGCATTGGCCGGCTTCTGCGCAGTGAGTTCTGCGATCTTAGGATCGGAGCTCGCAGATTCGCTCGCATTGCCGCCAGGTGCCGAGCACGCCACAAGACACAAGGCCAGCACCGGCACCATAAACAGGGCCGCAATCTTAGAAAGCTTCATAGTCATTCCTCCGTTTTGTCGAAGCTTGTTTACTTTTTATCGGCGGTCAAGGGGAGCTTTTCCGCCGACACATCCAGGCCATAGCGATAGCTGATGGCATCGACGGGACAGGCCCCGATGCACTTTCCGCACCGGATACATTCGGCATGATTGGGTGCGCGGACCACATCAACGTCCATCTGACAAACCCTTGAGCACTTGCCGCACGAGACACATTTGCATGCGTCAACCCGAATCCCCAGTAGGGACACCTTATTCATGAGCGCATAGAATGCGCCGAGTGGACAAATCCATTTGCAGAAGGGGCGGTAGAACAAAACGCTCAGCACTACCACGGCAATAAGAACGAAAAGTTTCCAAGTAAAGAGCTGCCCCAGCGCAGATCGAATGCCGGCATTGGCAATGGACAGAGGAATGGCGCCCTCGAGCACTCCCTGCGGACAGATGTACTTACAAAAGAACGGGTCACCCATGCCCACGTCGTTAACCACCAAGACGGGTAGCAGCACCACGGCAAACAGCAGCACGCCGTACTTGATGTACGTGAGCGGCTTAAGCTTTTTCGTGGAGAACTTTTTGCCGGGAATCTTATGAAGCAGCTCCTGCAGCCAGCCAAACGGGCACAGAAAGCCGCATACAAAGCGTCCCAGCAGCACGCCGAGCAAAATGAGCGTACCGGTAACATAGTAAGAAAAGTTGAACTTGGATGAACCTACCACCGACTGGAACGACCCGATGGGGCACGCACCCGATGCCGCGGGGCACGAATAGCAATTAAGTCCAGGTACGCAGACTGTTTTTCCCGCGCCCTGATAGATGCCGCCTTTGGCAAAGTTTGGCAGGTGGATATTGGTGACGAGCGTTGCCGCCGCCTGAATGAATCCGCGAAATCGAGCCAAAACATGCGACGCAGTGTTTTCTCTTTTATCCAATTCCGATACACTCCAAGCACAGCCTAATCGCTTTGGCCAGCACGGCATCTGCCTCGCCACGCATAACGCCAAAGCACACCATGGCAATTCCGACGATCAACAAAGCGACCTGTACCACGGGTTTTACCGCTTTGAACAACCTGACCACTCCTTTCGTTACGCGACCATTGGACCATATCGGCTATAAAATCCGTGTTAAGCGCGATTTGAAATGTGCAAGGAGACTGTTATGCGTATTTTGATCGTCGAGGACGAGCAGGCGCTGTGTGACGCAATCGCGCGCAGCTTGCGAAACTTGGCGTACAGCGTCGACTGCTGTCACGACGGACAGGAGGCGCTCGACCTACTGGACGTTGAGACCTTCGACCTCGTGGTACTCGACCTCAACCTTCCCCGTATCGACGGCATGACCGTGCTCAGGGAACTTAGGAAAACTGACTGCGAGACCAAGGTACTGATTCTGTCCGCACGCGGCGAAGTATCCGATAAAGTCGCCGGACTCGATGCCGGCGCCAACGATTACCTCACCAAGCCGTTTCATCTGGACGAGCTTGCGGCAAGGATCCGCAGCCTTACCCTCAGACGCTTTACACAAAGCGACATAGTTTTAACCTGCGGAAAGCTCCGCTTTGACACCAAGGCGCGCATCGCTTCCGTGGACAGCGAGGCTCTATCTCTTACACGCAAGGAAACGGGAATCTTGGAATACCTGATGCTTAATCAGGGGCGTCCGATAAGTCAAGAGGAGCTTATCGAGCACGTTTGGGATAGCAGCGTGAACAGCTTTAGCAACGCAACCCGCGTTCATATCTCGTCACTCCGCAAAAAGCTGCGTGGCGCATTGGGATACGACCCGATTCGCAATCGGATTGGAGAGGGCTACGTTATGGAGGATAGCGAATGAAAAGGCTTTCGCTGCAATGGCGCATAACGATTATGACAGCACTGCTCACGTGTGCAGCATGCGTGCTGACGAACTGCCTGGTCGGCTATACGGGCATGCGCTACATGGATGCCATCGGCAGTAACATCTCGGCCTTTAACGCAACCGGCGAAGATTCGCCCCAGGCGTTCGACCCGACGAAAGCGGTCCCCGATGACAGGGTCACGATCGTCGTAAACGACGCACAGGAGTCTTTTGGCACGACAACCTGGTACATCACGGCTGGAGTCACACTCCTTGGCGGCGTGCTGGCATACTTTGTGAGCGGTCGTGCGCTCAAACCGCTACGGGCTTTTGCCGCCCAGGTTGAGCGTGTGCAGCCTGACAACCTAAGCGAAATCAGACTCAGTGAAGATGTGCCCACCGAGCTACAGCGATGCAGCGCCTCTTTCAACGACATGATCGCCCGTCTTGGCGAAGGGTTCTCTGCACAGCGTCAGTTTACCGGCAACGCCGCACACGAGCTGCGCACCCCGCTCGCCCTTATGCAAGCACAGATTGAACTATTCATCTCCGAGCACTCCTGTTTGCAACCCGAAACAGCCGAGCTGCTCGGCCTGCTACAAGAACAAACCGAGCGCATGTCTCGAATGACCAAGGTATTGCTCGAGATGAGTGAGCTCCGCAGCGTTCCTTGCGAGGACGATGTGGAACTTGGTCCCTTGTCCGAAGAGGTCCTCACCGACCTTGCGCCACTTGCCGAAAATAAGGGCATAGCCCTCAATTGTGCTGGAGACGCTTTAGTAATCGGGAGCGACACGCTCCTCTATCGGCTAGTGTTTAACCTGGTCGAAAATGCCATCCGTTACAGCCGCACCGGCTCGACTGTCAACGTCTCCATCAGCGACAGCGACAGCCACGTGCTCCTGCGAGTCAAAGATGAGGGCCCGGGAATACCCAAGCAGTACCGAGAGAGCATCTTCCAGCCGTTCTTTCGTATAGACAAATCCCGCAGCAGGGCATACGGCGGCGCAGGACTCGGACTAGCGCTTGTTTGGGAGATTGCAGCGCTTCACGGTGGCACGGTAGGGGTCGAAGCAAGTTCCGAGAACGGGACTACCATGCTCGTAACCCTTCCAAAACGATCCGCAGCGTTAACCGAGCAGTAAAACGAAAGGGGTCCCAAGCAACAGGAGTACAATTGCTGCTATTGTTGCCAGCTGTTGGGAGATGGAAGATGGACTGCGATGGCTACCCATGCGTTCCCATGCCGTTGATGTGCACTGCCTTTGTGCCGGGGCAGATTGACGCTGCGGTTGCAGGCATTTCCGACCCCGATTCACGCACCATCGCCACGGCAGAAGCGCTGTACTTTCGCGGACAGGCCGCCCTCGCTGCCAAGACGGCGCGTCCCTATCTTGACGCCACCGATTCCGCGCTGCGCTATTCCGCATGCTTTATCTGCGGATACGCCAGTCTGTCGCTCAACCGTATCGCCGACGCCCGCCGTTGTCTTGCGGGCATCCTTGATACGCCAACTGACGAGGAATCACCCGCCGTCCACGCCACGCATATCCTGTTCGCCTCGGCCGCAAGCGTCCTGTTGCACTTGTCTTCCCCGTATTCTGCCGAAGAGTTTTATCCGCTTGCGGCGCATCTGCCCGAAGGCCTGCGCCTGTTCGCCAGCTACGTGATGGCGCATGCCCTGTACCTGCGCGGCGAATATGGCCGCAGTCTGGGCATGGCGGAAAACGCCCTGATCATGAAACAGGGGAGCTATCCGATCTCGGAACTGTTCCTGCACCTGGCAGCTTCCATGGCGTGCATGAGCCTCAAGGACATCGACGCCGCAAAAACGCACTTCGGAGTTGCTTGGAACATTGCGCGTCCCGACGGCCTTATCGAGCTCATTGGCGAGCATCACGGCCTTTTACAGGGGCTTATCGAGGCATGCCTAAAAACGCAATACCCTGACGACTTCGCGCGCATCATCGAGATCACGTACCGCTTCAGCTACGGCTGGCGGCGCATCCACAACCCCGATTCGGGCGAGGACGTGGCCGACGATCTAACGACCACGGAATTCACCATGGCCATGCTCGCCTGTCGTGGGTGGACCAACGCCGAAATCGCACGCCATATGGGTGTGTCGCCGGGCACCGTCAAAAATCGCCTATCAGGAGTGTATGCCAAGCTTGGCATCGGCACACGCGCCGAGCTGGTTGCCCACATGTTGCGCTAGCGGCAGATTGCCCGTCGTATCGAAAGCGCTCCGGGGGCCTGGCGCTTTCGCACGCTCAAATTGGACATTTTGGCCATCGAACGGCACTACCGTGACAGGATGCCTTCTCGCAAAATTGGATTATTTCCACCGATACCTGCGGGATGGGAGCCAAAGATGCTTGATCGCCGTTCGTTACTTGTTGCCGGAGTGTCCTCGCTGGCGAGCATTATGTTGCCGCGCGTGCCGGGAAGCGCAAACGCCTTCATATTGTCGTTCGTGGCCACCGAAGCCTATGCCGACGAAAAAGACCCCTTCAGGGTGCTCGTTCTCTCGCGCACCATGTTCGGTGTGGTCGTGGTCGACGTCGCCAACAAGAATATGCCCATCAAGGGAGCCCAGGTCACGCTCGCGTCGCGTTATGCCGCGGGCAAGCAGCTCTCCGCCACTACCGACGACGAAGGCACGGCCATCTTTGAGATCGCACCGCTTTCGGAAGGCTACGTGGACGAGGCAACGCTTCTCGACGCGTACGACTTTAACGGCGGCATCTCCATTAGCATGGCGGGCTACCGCGATGTCGAGATTCCCCTCGCGCGTGTCCAAGGCGGCACCGCCATTACCGCACCCACACGTCCGCTCTCCGATGGCGAGCCGTACTTTCGCCAGCTCACATTCGATGAATGGGACATCCAGTACGCCGACGCTACGTTCATGGCATTGCCGAAGGACGACGCCGGAAACGACCAACCCGACACGCACGCCTTTACCGTGCAGGCACATCTGCCACAGGGTGGACAGGCAACGCTGCACATCAACTAGGTAATGCCCGCCACGGGCAGCTCGCCCGAAACCGTCACACAGATTGGCCAAGTCAAGGCCAGCGCATCGGGCGCGGATAATCTGGCGACGTTCACGCTCA
>CABUUD010000027.1 GCA_902494585.1 uncultured Collinsella sp.
CATGAATGCGGCGTGGCCGCCACGGTTGGATTAGACACTCACCATTGTCGGCCTAATCCGCGGTCTTTCATGCAGCAGGGGCTCTCAATGTTTTTATGTCCTGCTCATATCGTCTGTGCCGGCACTCCGGGACACTCCATGGCGCGCCAGGGCCAATCGCCCGGGGACGAAGCGTTCATTTTGGCCCTTGGCGGTCACCCGAGATAAACCTTTACCGCCCACCTATATTTGTCGAAATTACACTTGGCGGCGGGGTACAATAAACCCGCATGCGGATTTCCGTTGCGGGTGCCTCCCATCGCCGGGGCGTGCCCGGGAGCATCCGGCATGCGGCCTTTGCGGCGCTCGGTCATGTGCAAGACGGGCAGCTGGGCCTGTGGAGTACGTACAGCCCTCCTCGCCTCGGCATGCCTTCTCTCCACGCCATGTACCTGCTGCTCAGCCTGCCTGCCAGATGATGGAAGCAACAGCGAAAATCCCATCACGCCAATATCCCGGCGATCGCCGGGGCCTGTATACCTATATGAGAGGAGAGGGGTATATGGCGCGTAAGTTTAAGTCTATGGACGGCAACGAGGCGGCCGCATATGTTTCGTATGCGTACACCGAGGTAGCGGGAATCTATCCCATTACGCCGTCCAGCCCGATGGCCGACCATGTCGACCAGTGGGCGGCCCAGGGTCGCAAGAACATCTTCGGCACCCCGGTCAAGGTCGTCGAGATGGAGTCCGAGGCGGGTGCAGCTGGTACTGTTCACGGTTCGCTGGGCGCCGGTGCTCTGACCACCACCTACACGGCTTCTCAGGGCCTGCTCCTGATGATCCCGAACATGTACAAGATCGCGGGCGAGCAGCTCCCGGGCGTCTTCCACGTCTCCGCGCGTTGCGTCGCTTCCCACGCCCTGAACATCTTTGGCGATCACTCCGACGTCATGGCCTGCCGTCAGACCGGCTTCGCCATGCTCGCCGAGGGCAACGTCCAGGAGGTCATGGACCTCTCGCCGGTGGCTCACCTTGCCGCCATCGAGGGCAAGACTCCGTTCCTTAACTTCTTCGACGGCTTCCGCACCAGCCACGAGATCCAGAAGGTCGCCATGTGGGACTACAAGGATCTGGCCGAGATGTGCGACATGGACGCCGTCCAGGCTTTCCGCGACCACGCGCTCAACCCTGAGCACCCGCACACCCGCGGCAGCCACGAGAACGGCGATATCTTCTTCCAGAACCGTGAGGCCTGCAACAAGGTCTACGACGAGCTTCCCGCCGTCGTCGAGGGCTACATGAAGAAGATCAACGAGAAGCTCGGCACCGATTACGGCCTGTTCAACTACTACGGCGCTCCCGATGCCGACCGCGTCGTCGTGTGCATGGGCTCCTTCTGCGACGTGCTCGAGGAAGTCATCGACTACCTCAACGCCCACGGCGAGAAGGTCGGCCTGGTCAAGGTTCGCCTGTTCCGTCCGTTCTCCATCAAGCACTTCGTCGACGTTCTCCCCGAGACCGTCCAGAAGATCGCCGTCATGGACCGTACCAAGGAGCCGGGTTCCATCGGCGAGCCGCTCTACCAGGACGTCGTCTCCGCTCTCTACGAGGCCGGCAAGACGGGCATCAAGGTCGTCGGTGGCCGTTATGGCCTGGGCAGCAAGGACACGCCTCCCGCGTCCGCGTTCGCTGTCTTCGAGGAGCTCAAGAAGGACGAGCCTAAGCGCGAGTTCACCATCGGCATTGTCGATGACGTGACCAACCTGAGCCTGCCCGAGGCCGAGGATGCGCCCAACACCGCAGCCCCCGGCACCATCGAGTGCAAGTTCTGGGGTCTGGGTGGCGACGGTACCGTCGGCGCCAACAAGAACTCGATCAAGATCATCGGCGACCACACCGACAAGTACGTCCAGGCCTACTTCCAGTACGACTCCAAGAAGACCGGCGGCGTCACCGTCTCGCACCTGCGCTTTGGTGATTCCCCGATCCGTTCGCCGTACTACGTGACCAAGGCCGATTTTGTCGCCTGCCACAACCCCAGCTACATCGTTAAGGGCTTCAAGATGGTTCGCGACGTCAAGCCGGGCGGCACCTTCCTGGTCAACTGCCAGTGGAGCGACGAGGAGTTCGCCGAGCACATGCCCGCCGTGGCCAAGCGCTACATCGCGAACAACAACGTCAACGTCTACCTGATCGACGCTATCGACCTGGCTGCCAAGGTCGGCATGGGCAAGCGCACCAACACGGTGCTCCAGTCCGCCTTCTTCGCGCTGGCCAAGGTCCTGCCCGCCGAGGACGCCCTGCAGTACATGAAGGACGCGGCTACCAAGTCCTACATGAAGAAGGGCCAGGCCATCGTCGACGCCAACCACAAGGCCATCGATGCCGGCGCTACCGCTTTCCGTAAGTTCGAGGTTCCGGCCGACTGGGCTACCGCCGAGGATGCCGCTCCCGTCGAGCTCTCCGAGGAGACCAAGTCCGCTATCGCCCAGCAGGTCAAGAACCTGCTCGAGCCCATCGATCGCATGGACGGCGACAGCCTGCCTGTTTCCGCCTTCGTCGATTGCGCTGACGGCCAGTTTGAGCTGGGCGCCTCCGCATACGAGAAGCGCGGCGTCGCCGTGGTCGTTCCCCACTGGGACGAGACCAAGTGCATCCAGTGCAACCAGTGCGCCTATGTGTGCCCGCATGCCACCATCCGTCCGTTCGCGATGACCGAGGACGAGGCTGCCGCCGCGCCCGAGGCTACCCGCACGCTCGACGCCATGGGCCCCAAGGCCAAGGGCATGAAGTTCACTATGGCTGTGTCCCCGCTCGACTGCATGGGTTGCACCAACTGCGTCAAGGTCTGCCCCAAGGGCGCCCTCGAGATGGTTCCCACCGAGCAGGAGATGGACCAGCAGCCCGTTTGGGACTACATGGTCGAGAACGTCTCCGAGAAGAAGGAGCTCATCGCGGCCAACGTCAAGGGCAGCCAGTTTAAGCAGCCCTACCTGGAGTTCTCCGGCTCCTGCGCCGGCTGCGCCGAGACCGCCTATGCACGTCTGGTGACCCAGGTCGCCGGCGACCGCATGTTCATCTCCAACGCCACCGGCTGCTCCTCCATTTGGGGCAACCCCGCTGCCACCGCTCCTTACTGCAAGGACAAGGACGGTCACGGCCCGGCGTGGAACAACTCCCTGTTCGAGGACAATGCCGAGCACGGTCTGGGCATGGCCGTTGGCTATGAGGCCGTTCAGCACAAGCTGATCGCCGCTACCCAGGACATCATCGCTGCCGATGGTCCGTCCGATGAGCTCAAGGCCGCCGGCCAGGCTTGGATCGACTCCGTCAACGACGCCGAGGCCTCCAAGACCGCTGCCGCTGCCTACGTTGCCGAGCTCGAGAAGTGCGGCTGCGACGCTTCCAAGGCGATCCTCGCCGACAAGGCTTACCTCACCAAGAAGTCCTTCTGGATCTTCGGCGGCGACGGTTGGGCCTACGACATCGGCTTCGGTGGCCTGGACCACGTCCTGGCTTCCGGCCACAATGTCAACGTCTTCGTCTTCGACACCGAGGTCTACTCCAACACCGGTGGTCAGGCCTCCAAGGCCTCGAACCTGGGCCAGGTCGCTCAGTTCGCCGCTGCCGGTAAGGTGACCAAGAAGAAGTCCCTGGCCGAGATTGCCATGAGCTACGGCTACGTTTACGTGGCGCAGGTCGCCATGGGCGCCAACCCGGCTCAGACCCTCAAGGCCATCCACGAGGCCGAGGCCTACGACGGTCCGTCCCTCATCATCGGCTACAGCCCCTGCGAGATGCACTCCATCAAGAAGGGCGGCATGCAGAACTGCCAGGCCGAGATGAAGAAGGCTGTCGAGTGCGGTTACTGGAACCTCTTCCGCTTCAACCCCGAGGCTGCTGCCGGCAAGAAGTTCTCGCTCGATTCCAAGGAGCCCGCGGGCGGTTATCAGGAGTTCCTGATGAACGAGGCCCGTTACGCTTCGCTGACGCGTTCCTTCCCCGAGCGCGCCGAGGAGCTCTTCAAGGAGAACGAGCAGGCCGCCATGGACCGCTACGCTCACCTGCTGAAGCTCAAGACGGTGTACAACGAGGCCTAGGTCTCCCACCGCAGGATCTGAGGGCTGACCTTCGCGGACGTCCTCGGACATGAAAGAACCCCCGCTGCGCACTACGTGCGGCGGGGGTTCTTTCGTCCTGCGGAGTGTCCGCGAAGGTCAGCCCTCAGATCCTGCTACGACTACGTCCTCGGATTGTGGGGGCGGATGAAGGACGTAGTTGGTCGGGTATTCCGTCCCCTTCGCTGTTTCGCGGCTTTGCCGCGAAACCTCGCGCCACTTTGGGGATGGATGGAGGATTTGGCTGTTGTCGCCTTCTATCCCCGTGCTTTGCGGGCTGGGTGCCCTTTCGGAGCCCCTCTTTATTCCTATTGCTGGATGAAAAGCCCCTTGTTTTTGCAGGGATGCATACTCGTCCTATAAGTGCATAGAATCTCGTATAGTGCGAGTAAGATTTAGCGCTTTCTGTTTGGTGTTTAGCAAAGATATAGTTTGCATAATCCAGTCTAATTCTTGCTCCATTAAAATAAAGTCGCACGTAAATGGCGTAAACATATCTGAGCTGGGGTTCTGTACGCTGAGCGGATAAAAACGACCGTTCACCGTTCAACTATTTTCAAAATGAATAAAATGAGCGATAAAGAGAATATAAACCTTAATAAACTCGTGTATCGCACGGACACGGGTTATTAATGGGTTGTAGGCCTTTTACAGAAAGGATTCCAGCAATGTCTAAGCCTCTTGGCAAGCCCGATCGTATTGTCGTCGCCCTTGGCGGCAACGCCCTCGGCAACAACCCCGTTGAGCAGATCGAGGCCGTGAGCAACACCGCTCACGCTCTTCTCGGCCTGATCGAGCAGGGTAACGAGATCATCATCACCCACGGCAACGGCCCGCAGGTCGGCATGATCCAGAACGCCTTCGCCGCTGCCCACGACGCCATCGGCACCCCCGAGATGCCGCTGCCCGAGTGCGGCGCCATGTCCCAGGGCTACATTGGTTATCACCTGCAGCAGGGCATCGGCCGCGAGATGCACAAGCGCTATAAGCGTTGGCACGCCGCCACCGTCGTCACCCAGATCGAGTGCGACCCGGATGATCCCGCGTTCAAGAACCCGACTAAGCCGATCGGCCCCTTCTATACCGAGGAGCAGGCCAAGGAGTTCATGGCCGAGGATCCCTCCAAGGTCTTCGTCGAGGATTCCGGCCGCGGCTGGCGTCGCGTCGTCGCTTCCCCCGATCCCAAGAAGATCGTCGAGGCTGACTCCATCCTCAACCTGCTCGACAACGAGTTCATCGTCATCGCCTGCGGTGGCGGCGGCATCCCCGTCGTCCGCGACTACGAGAACAAGGGCTGCTACAAGGGCGTTCCCGCCGTCATCGACAAGGACCTGGGCGGCGAGCTGCTGGCCGAGGACTGCGATGCTGACGTTCTGTTCCTGCTGACCGCCGTTGAGCATGTCGCCATCAACTTTGGCAAGCCCAACCAGGAGGAGCTCGAGGAGCTCACCGCCGACGAGGCCGAGCGCCTGGCCGACGAGGGTCAGTTCGGCAAGGGTTCCATGGAGCCCAAGGTTCGCGCTGCCATCAAGTTCGCGCGTTCCCGCAAGGGCCGCACCTGCATCATCGGTGCTCTGGACAAGGCCGCCGAGACCATGGCCGGCCTCTCCGGTACCCGCATCCACGAGTAGTCTCTACTCTGTTGCATCTCTCGTGGGCGCCAGGCAAAGCGTCCACAAACTAGCCTCTCTTCATGAGCCCCGCAGTCCGCTCCGACTGCGGGGCTTTTGCTATTCACCTAGTCATTGGGGACGTTCTTAAATGACTAGTAGTAGGCCCACATGGCTTCGATTTCATTGAGGACTTCTACGACGCCCCAGCGGCGGGCGCTGCGGCTTTGCGAGTTGGGGTCGTAGACTCCCACTTGATCGGCATCGTCGATGCCCCAGAGCACGATATAGTGTCCAACGCTGGTAAAGGTGCCGGGACGAACCGATGCGATGATGGGCGCGCCCGAGCGCAGCGCCTGGGTGATGGAGCTGCGATCGATATGGAGTTCCGTTCCGTCAAGGCCCAGCTGCCATGCGCCGCTCGTCATAAACGACCACTCGGTGGCGCCGGTGGGCGCATAGTTGCCCGCCTCGGAAAGAGCGCACATATCGACCGGCGTCATATTGGTGTGGCCGGTCTTATAGATGTAGACCATGGTAAGACAGGTAGGGCCGCAGGCATTTTGGCGGATGGTGCCACCGGCGTAGGGCAGCTCCGACCATGCCGGGTCAATCTGATAGATGTGGGGCATGGTGCCGGCTTGCCACTGCGAACGCGGGGTCGAAAACGCAAACGAATAGCCGGGCGCGACCGGGGCCTTGAGCAGCTTATCCTCGGCGGTTGGATCGAGGCCGGCCGAGCCGTGGGACATACAGGAGCTCATAAGCACAAAGACCAGACAGGTGAGGATAGAGCACAGTGCGAGGTGAAGTCGACGAGCTGACAGGGCGGGGGCATTCACGTACGATGCCGAGCGGTAAGGCTTGCCGTCGCGTCCGCCTTGGGGATGCGAAAAGAAGCAGTTGATATGGATGCCGGGCTGACGTGCGCCGTTGCGGCGCAGTTGCGGAACCTCGGCCTGACGCTGTCGAGTGCGCGCGCCCAAGCGGCTATCTTGCTGCGCGTTTGTGGCCGTGCTCGGACGGCCACTCTGCCGTGTTCTGCTTGTCTGCTGCCGAGACGAAGGTCTGGGTTGCTCTTGAGGGCGTTGCGGATTGCTGCTCGTGGCCCTTCTGGGCGTCGGCGTGGTACGGCCAGCAAGGCGAACACTTTGTCGCCGTTGATCACCGTCGTTGTATCCGTACGCCATTCGTACCGCCTTGTCTCATGTATAACCTGTCTATCCTACAAAAAAGATGTGCAACAAAGGGGTCTGCGCGTCAAAAGCTCGGTAAACGGTACGAAAGGCGCAAAACACACGGCCTCAAAAACATCTCTATATGCGTCCGATGAGCGTACGCCCGTCGGGCGGGCGGCAACAATGGGCTGCAAACTGTGCCGTTCGTCCCAAAAATGGCGCCGCTCGTTTTGCAGTTCTGCCATCGGTCGAGCTACAAGCGGAGCTGCTGTGCCAAGGCCGTATCTTAAGGCCAGGAAATAAAAGCGCGCGGCAAAACGGACCGCGCAAGGGGTGACGCCAAGGGCGTCAAAAAGGAAAGGAGGGGAACAATGGCGGACAAGAACGCAGAAGTTGCAGTCGAGGATAACGGCGGCATGAAGAAAACGCTTTCGCTCTGGAACTTCTTCACCATCGGTTTCGGTGCCATCATCGGTACCGGTTGGGTTCTGCAGGTCGGCGACTGGATGGTCGTGGGCGGCGGTCCCGTTCCCGCTATGATCGCATTCCTCTTGGGTGCAATCTTCCTCGTGCCCGTCGGAGCTGTTTTCGGTGAGCTCACGGCTGCTATCCCCATCTCGGGCGGCATCGTCGAGTATGTCGATCGTAGCTTTGGCCGTACGCTGAGCTACATCACCGGTTGGCTTTTGGCCCTGGGCAACGGCATCCTGTGCCCGTGGGAGGCCATCGCCATTTCGACCCTCGTGTCCGAGATGTTCGGCAGCCTGCCCGGTCTTGAGTGGCTGCGCGCCGTTAAGCTCTACACCATCCTGGGCGCCGACGTTTACCTGTTCCCGACGCTGATCGCGCTCGGCTTCGCAGCCTACGTCATCTTCCTCAACTTCCGCGGTGCCAGCTCGGCCGCCAAGCTCCAGGCCTTCCTGACCAAGGCTCTGCTCTGCGGCATGCTGCTCGCCATGGGCGTCTCGCTGTTCACCGGCTCGCCGGACAACGCCATGCCCGTGTTCTCCCAGGTCACCGGCGCTGGCGGCGGTAAGGCCGCTACCGAGGGCACCAGCCTGTTCGCCGGCATCGTGTCGGTCCTGGTTCTGACCCCGTTCTTCTACGCCGGTTTCGACACCATTCCTCAGCAGGCTGAGGAAGCAGCCGAGGGCCTCAACTGGAACAAGTTCGGCAAGATCATCTCCCTGGCTCTGCTGGCCGCCGGCGGCTTCTACATGGTCTGCATCTACTCGTTCGGCACCATTCTCGACTGGCATGAGTTTGTTAAGAGCCCGGTTCCCGCGCTTGCCTGCCTCAAGGGCATCAACATGCTTCTGTACCTGGCCATGCTCGTCATCGCCACGCTTGGACCCATGGGCCCGATGAACTCCTTCTACGGCGCCACGAGCCGCATCATGCTTGCCATGGGCCGCAAGGGCCAGCTGCCCGAGAAGTTCGCCGAGGTTGACCCCAAGTCCGGCGCTCCCAAGCTCGCCTGCGTCGTTCTGGGCGTCATCACCGTCATCGGTCCGTTCCTGGGCAAGAACATGCTCATCCCTCTGACCAACGTGTCGGCTCTCGCCTTCATCTTCTCCTGCGGTATGGTCGCCCTCGCCTGCCTGCGCATGCGCTTCACCGAGCCCGACCTGCCTCGTCCCTACGAGGTGCCCGGCGGCAAGTTTGGCATCGGCCTCGCTATCGCTGCCTGCGCCATCATCATCGGCCTGCTCGTGATTCCGTTCTCTCCCGCCTCCCTCAACATGGTGGAGTGGAGCATCGTGATCGGTTGGTTGGCTATTGGCCTGGCCCTCATGGCTTTCACCAATTCCCGCAAAAAGTAACGCCTAGCCGGGGCGGATCGGGTGCGCGGAATCCTCTCTCCCGCGCACCGAACCCGGCACCACTTGGGTAGCTTTGTGAGGCCTTAACCCAACACGGCCTCGCCCACTATATGGATCCATAAGGAGGAACCATGTCCACTAAGTATGCAATCGTTGGCGGCAAGCTCATCGACGGTACCGGTGCCGAGCCGGTCGAGAACTCCCTCGTTCTCGTCGACGACAACGGCAAGATCGAGTACGCCGGCGCTATGCAGGACCTTCCCGAGGGCGTTGAGGTCATCGACGCCGCCGGCAAGACCGTCCTTCCCGGCCTGATCGACACCCACCTGCACTTCTCGGGCAACCTGACCGACGATGACACCGATTGGGTCATGCAGCCGCTCCTCGAGAAGCAGGCCGTCGCCGTCAAGCAGGCCTACGACTGCCTCACCCATGGCCTCACCACCGTCTGCGAGATCGGTCGCTTTGGTATCCAGATCCGTGACTGCATCGACAAGGGCGTCTTCAAGGGCCCGCGCGTTCTGGCCACCGGCCTCGGCTTCTGCCGCGTTGCCGGCCACGGTGACTCCCACCACTGCACCCAGGAGCTCAACAAGGAATCCCATCCCTGGGGCGACCAGGTCGACGGTCCTTGGGATCTGCGCAAGGCCGTCCGTCGTCGCCTGCGCGAGAACCCCGATGCCATCAAGATCTGGGCTACCGGTGGCGGCATCTGGCGCTGGGACTCCGGTCGCGACCAGCACTACTGCTCCGAGGAGATCCAGGCCGTGGTCGACGAGGCAAAGATGGTCGGCATCCCCGTGTGGAGCCACTGCTACAACAACCACGCCGCTGCCTACGATTCCGTTCGTTTTGGCTGCGAGCAGCTGATTCACGGTTTCGATATCGATGAGCGCACCATGGACCTCATGGCCGAGCAGGGCACCTTCTTCACCCCGACGATCGCCTTCCTGCCCACCTGGTACGCCACCTATCCGCCCGTCTACGTCCCCGAGCTGCACGACAAGTACGAGGGCACCCTGGTCGAGAAGGAGCTGCAGCGCAACTACGACTGCCTGCGCGAGGCCAAGAAGCGCGGCGTTGTCATGACGATCGGCTCCGACTCCTTCTCCTTCGTCACCCCGTACGGCACCTGCTCCATCGAGGAGATGTACGAGTTCGTCGACAAGATCGGCTTCACCCCGGTCGAGACCATCACCTGCGCCACCCTCAACGGTGCCAAGATGTGCCACATCGAGGACGAGACCGGTTCCATCGAGGCCGGCAAGTGCGCCGACCTGCTGGTCGTCAACGGTGACGTCGCCGCCGACATCCACGTGCTCAACACCGACAACATGGACGTCATCATGAAGGATGGCTGGATCGTCGAGGCTGGCACCTTTGGCGAGGCCAACAAATACAGCGCCTAAGATACCGTTTGTCGATGGCTGGATGTAAAACACAGTTTTTGATTGCATAATGCAATGGAGAGGGTCGCTTGCGGCCCTCTTTATTGCTATGGGTGCGATAGAAAAAAGGGGATGACGGTGGATTTAAACAGGCTGATTCTGGGCAAGAGCTACAACTCTACCAAGGTCTTTCGTACGGCCCAGCATGTGGTCCAGGCCATCCTGCTCGGTGTTGTCGTTCCGGCGCTTATCCTGCTGCTTATCTGGGATTTAACCGATAATCCCAATCCCGTTCCGGGCGTTGTCGTTATTGCCGGCCTGGTCATGCTGTGCTTCTTTTTCTCGTATGTCTTTGTGGTCCCCGACGACCTCACATCGAGCGCAACCGACCGTACGCTCGCTATTGCATCAAAAATATTCGCCTACACGTCGCGCGGCCTTACGCCCGAAGCGGCCCTGGGCGCCTCTAAAATCATCCTGTCCGAGACCATCGCCTCTGCCATCTGCTTTACCGATGGCAAACAGGTGTTGGCAAGCTGGGGCGAGGACTCGGCAAAGTGCCCTGCCGGCACCCCGGTCGTGCTCAAGACCACGCTCAACGTGATCGAGTCCGGCGAACAGAGTGTGTTTTCGCGCGACGCCTCCAATGAGACGGGCGGCTATTTTCCCCGCCTGCGCGCCGGCATTGTCGCGCCGCTGACCGTGCGCGGGCATTGCGTGGGCACACTCGAGCTGTATTACCCCCGACTGAGCAGCATCGATATGCGCCAGACGGCCCTTGCCTCGGGTTTTGCCGATCTCATTTCCACGCAGCTCGCCAGCTTTGAGCTCGAGCGCCAGGACGAGCTCACAGCCCGCGTTGAGCTTCGCGCCCTGCAGTCGCAGGTCGACCCGCATTTTCTATTCAATACCATTAGCACGATTGTGTCGCTCGTTCGAACCGAGCCCGACAAGGCGCGATCGCTGCTGATCGACTTTTCCAACTACTATCGTCAGACGCTTTCTGATTCCGATACGCTCACCACGCTCGAGCACGAGGTGGAACAGGGCACTCGTTATATCAACCTTATGCAGGCCCGGTATGGCGACGGCCGTCTGCGCGTTTCGGTCGACATCGACTTTGAGGTGCGCGACAGCCTGGTACCGCCGTTTATCTTGCAGCCGCTGCTCGAAAACTGCATCAAGCATGCGCAGCGCGAGACCGAGCCGCTTTCTATTCGTGTTAGGGCTTTTGAGACCGATGACGGCTTGGAGATCATCGTCGAAGATGACGGCATCGGTATGAACGAAGAAGTCTGCGCGCATCTGTTTGAGCAGCATCGCCGAGAGGAGCCCGAGAGCATTACCACCGACGGCTCCGTCAAGCGAGGTTGCGGTCTGGCGCTCTTCAATGTGCTTCAGCGCATCCATTTCTTTTACGGAGAAGATTCTGGCATGCGCGTGAAGTCCCAGGAGGGCGTGGGAACACAGGTCATCGTTGAGTTGAACGGCGAGCCGCATGAGCCGGCGCCGCTAACGGTGTAGCACGCGGTTGGATTGAGAGAAAAAGAGGGGAAGCGCATATGTCCGAAGGCTGGAACATCTTGGTGGTTGATGACGAGCCTCCCATTAGGGCTGAGCTACGCTATCTGTTGGAAAAGGATACGCGTGTGGGACAGATTGCCGAAGCGGGCAATGTCACCGAAGCCGTGGAGTCGATTCTGTCGAACAAGCCCGACGTGCTGTTTTTAGACATTACCATGCCCGGTCGCTCGGGAATTGAGCTTGCCGAGACGCTGCAGAACCTAAAGACGCCGCCAGTCGTGGTGTTTGTGACGGCATTTGCCGAGTATGCGGCTGATGCCTATAACCTCGATGCTGTCGATTACATCGTCAAACCGGTCGAGGATGCCCGCTTGTCAAAGGCACTCGACAAGATCGAGACTGCCCTGGGCGCTCGCCGTGTCGTCCATGCTCCGCGCCAGCCTTTGCGCCTGACGGTGGATCGCGGGGGCAAAAAGGTGTTCATTCCCGTGGCGGATGTCTGCTACTTTGAGGCGCGCGCCGATTTTTGCAACGCCGTCTGCGCCGAGGGGACGTACCTGATCAATGAGTCGATTTCCTCGCTCGAGCGGCGCCTGGCCTCCGAGGGCTTTATCCGTGTCCACCGCAGTTATCTGGTCAATTTGGAAGACGTGCATAATGTCGAGATCGGTTCCACGGGTCTTATGGAGCTCAGGCTCGATCGCGTAACCTCGACGGTGCCTGTGTCCCGTCGTCGCGCAGCCGAGGTCAAGGCGCACTTGGGGCTTGTGTAGGCAGTCTGCATATCATCGTTTACCGCCGCAGGTTTGGCATGACCGTGCGGTGGGCATAATGGGTGACATCGAATGAAATCGAAAGGATCATTATGCCCGCGCTCATTACGCATCATCTGTTTGGCGAGGAAAGCATCGACCGTCTTCCGCAGGGCGTTATCACGTCCGACGAGGAGCGCATCGCCTTTATCCTGGGAAACCAAGGTCCCGACCCGTTTTTCTTCCACATGCTCACGCCGCGCATTTCCGACTGCATGTCGCTTGCTCAGGTCATGCACCGCTCGCGCATGTCGCGCCAGTTCTCGTGCCTGCGCGACGGCGTGTCGCACCTGCAGCCGCGCGATGCCAATCTGGGTCGCGCCTTTGCGCTGGGCCTGCTGTCGCACTATGTGCTCGATCGCAATGCCCACCCCTTTGTCTACGAGCAGCAGTTTGGCATTGTCGAGTCCGATCCCGAGCTCGAGGCTTCGGGCAGTCAAGTTCATGCCGTGCTCGAAAGCGACTTGGACGTGCTGA
The DNA here is from genome assembly GCA_902494585.1 of uncultured Collinsella sp. Taxonomy (GTDB): domain Bacteria; phylum Actinomycetota; class Coriobacteriia; order Coriobacteriales; family Coriobacteriaceae; genus Collinsella. Next base: position 12,912 of record CABUUD010000027.1, read on the forward strand.
TGCTGCAGCTCAAGCGCGATGGGGCTACGGTCGAGGATTATCCGCCGGCGGGCGAGATCGTCACCACCGACCGCATCAATCGCGTTGCCGGCGTGCTGATGAGCTACGTCGCCGGGCGCGTGTACGGTATCGACATCCCGGCGGGGGAGTACGCCGGCGCCGTAGCCGACATGCAGCTGCTCTACCGCACTATCGAGCCGGCCGGTTCGGCCAAGACGCGCGCGATTGCCCTGCTCGAGGGCTTGGTGCACGATTATTCGCTACTCGACGGCCTTGCGCACCGCGTGACGACCGAGTTGCCCGAGCGTACCGGCAACCTGGGCCACTTGGCATGGAAGAGCCCCTTTACCGATGAAGTCTCGACCGAGAGCTTCCCCGAGGTCTTTGACCGCGCACTGCTCGATTACGAGCTCACCGTCGCCCGCTTTATCGAGACCGGCGATATGGAAGCCGTGACCAACCACGTCAATTACAGCGGTCGCGTGCTCGGCGCCGACGAAGAGTTCGACCGCGAGGAATAACAAACCGTTTCAATAAGTTGCGGTGGAATAGTTCCTGAATGAAGCCCCGGAGGGCTAAACAGGAACTATTTCACCGCAACTGCCTTGATGGGATGGTGTTTCGCCCTGCGTGTCCGTATGACCGCTCCTGCCCCTTTGCCGAATCCTTACCAGCGCTTCTGCGCAATTGGGGTACGATGAACTAACTGCATATCGGGCGAATACGAAGGGGCCCTGTCCATGAAATACACCAAGCTCGAGCGTAACTGGGTTATGTACGATGTGGGCAATTCGGCCCTCGTGTTGCTCAATACCTCGGTGGTGCCCATCTACTTTAACGCCATCAATACCGGTGCTTCCTCGGCAGACCTGGTGGTCGCTTGGGGCAACGCTCAGACGATCGCCTCGCTGGTCATTGCCATGCTCATGCCCATTCTGGGCGCGCTTGCCGATTACGCCGGCAACAAGATTAAGTTCTTCTTGGGCTTCTTCCTCACGGGCCTGGTTCTTTGCCTGGCGCAGGCTATCCCAATGTCCGCCATGGCATTTTTGACCGTGTACGTGCTGTGCACCATCGGCCTTAACTCTTCTATGACGTTCTACGACGCCATGCTGCCCGACATTACCACCGACGAGCGCATGGACGCCGTGTCCAGCTCGGGCTATGCCTGGGGCTACATCGGTTCCACCGTGCCGTTCATCATCTGCCTGGCGCTCATCATGGGTGGCCCCGCTCTTGGCGTCCCCACCATGCTGGCAACGCGTCTGTCGTTTATCATCACCGGTGCCTGGTGGCTCATCTTTACCCTGCCGCTCATTCGCACCTATAAGCAAAAGTACGGTCGCGAGCGCGGTCCCGAGGACACCATCGGCCACATCGTGGGCGGTGTGTTCTCCGAGGTCGGACACACCATGCGCGAGATCGCCCACAACAAGACCGTGCTGGTCTACATGATCGCGTTCTTCTTCTATATCGATGGCGTCCATACGGTCATTTCCATGGCTACCAGCTACGGCTCGGCTTTGGGCATCGATTCTACGCAGCTGGTTCTGGCGCTGCTCGTTACCCAGTTCGTGGCCTTTCCGTCCGCCATCATCTACGGCAAGCTCGCCGGACGCGTGGGCACGCTCAACATGATCCTGGTGGCGGTCGCCGCCTACATGGGCATTGTGCTGTTCGCCGCGTTCTTCCTAAAGACCGCCTTCGAATTCTGGGTGCTTGCCATTATGGTCGGCCTGTTCCAGGGCGGCGTGCAAGCGCTCAGCCGTAGCTACTTTGGCCGCATTATCCCCAAGGAAAAGTCCAACGAGTACTACGGCTTCTTTGACATCTTTGGTCGTTATGCAAGCGTCATGGGCACTTTCCTGGTGTCGGTCGTCACCTCGCTGACCGGCAACCCGTCGCTGGGCGTCCTTTCCATTGGCGTGCTGCTGGTCGTTGGCTTTATGCTGCTGGTCCGCCTGTCCCGCATGACTCGGGCGGAGGAGCATGCCGCATAGGAGCGAGCGGCTATTGTGCCTGTCCGCGGTACTCTTTTGGGGTTATCCACAATAAACATTGCGACTTGCGAGCAATGATTTGCCCAAGTGGGTATGATGGAATCAGCTAGGTCGCGGGGCGTCGCCTGTGTTTGGCGGCGCCCCGTTTTTGTGTTGCAGGGAGGGAAGGCATGAACGCCACGGTTGTGATTCCAACATATTGGGCGGGCGATGATGCCCGTGCAAACGCTCCCGGCGTCTATGACCACTCGACGAAGCTTAACGCTACCAATCCCGAGCTCGACCGCTGCCTGGCCTCGCTCGAGCAAGTGCGCGACATTCCGAGGATTATCCTTTTGGTGGTCTGCCCCATCTCGGCTACGGCTGATGTGTCGAAGCGCGTCCACGAAATCGTCGACGCGCACCCTACGCTCAAGGTCACCGTGGTTACCAACACCCAGGCATCGCGTATCGCCGACCGTGTGGCGCAGATTGCTCCCAAGGGCTCGGGCGAGTGCGTGAGCCTGCGCGGATACGGCGCCATTCGCAATATGGGGCTTGCCTGCGCTGCGGTGCTCGGCCACGATGCCGTTGTCTTTTTGGATGACGACGAGACCGTTATCGATGCCGACTTTATGAAGCGCGCGACCTATGCACTGGGCCAGCAAACGCGTCAAGGCCTGCCGATTTTGGTTAAGAGCGGTTACTTTTACGATCGCGACGGATCGCCGTTGGCGCCCACAGACAAGGTGGGCATCTGCCATCGTTGGTGGACCAAACGCATCGAGTTTAATCGTTGGATGAAAAAGGCGCTCTCGGGCACCCGTATTTCGCGTTCAAACTACGTGTGCGGCGGCCTTGTGGCGCTTCATGCCCGCGCCTTTACCCGTGTGGCGTTTGACCCGTTTATCACCCGAGGCGAGGACCTAGATTACCTCTTTAACATGCGCATGTTTGGCTACGACGTGTGGTTTGACAACGAGTGGGTTGTTCGTCACCTGCCGCCCGAGTCCGAGAAGCGCTCGCCGCGCTTTATGCAGGATGTGTACCGTTGGTACTACGAGCGTGCCAAGCTGACATTTGCCGCGCACCAGCAGGAGCTCGTTCCCGTCACGGCCGCGTCGCTCATGCCCTATCCGGGCCCGTGGATTTCGCGCGAGCTCGACGACCGCGTGCGCAAGACTGCCATGGTCCGCAGCATGTTCACCCGCGAGCACGAGGGGTATCTGCGCATCTGGCGTCATGGTATTGACGAGGCCAAGACCTATGCCCGCCAAAACGCCGCAAGCTACCTGCGTTTTCAGAGTTTCTGGCCCAAGATCATGGACGAACTTTGGCGCGACGCACAACTGATTAGCATCCTGGAGGGGGCTGAATGATCGACCGCCGCGCCCAGCGCGATAATTCAATTTCAATCTTTCGCATCATCGCCGTTGTCTGCGCCGTTTGCGTGTTGGCGTACTTTATCTTTGCCCTGGCGACTGGCATTGAGCCGATTGCCACGGTGGTCGCCTGTGCGCTGCTGTGCATCTTCCTGTGCATCTTTATCTATTTGACGCTCAATCCCGATTCGGTACGCTCCCAGTATACCGAGGAGACGCTTTCGGTTGCCTCGGCCATGCTCGAGGACATTAAGGGCGGTCTGACGCAGGAATCGGCGCTTTTGGTGTGCCGGCGTATCCTGCCCGAGACACGTGCCATGACCGTTGCCATCACCGATGAGGGCAACGTGCTGGCCTGCGCGGGCGAGTTCGAGGAAAAGCTGCTGCCCGATTCGCCCATCCACACGCTTGCAACGCGCTACGTCATTGAGCACGGCATCGTGCAGTCGTTCAACCGCGTGGTGGACGTGGTGGGTTCGGATGGCTCGCACAACCAGGTTCCCGCCGGTATCATCGCGCCCATCAAGGTGGGCGACCGCACCGTCGGTACGCTCAAGTTCTACTACAAGACCCCGCGCGCCGTCGACCGTACCCAGTATGCACTCGCCTCGGGCTTTGCCGAGATCCTGTCCACGCAGCTCGCCATCCACGAGCTCGAGGTGCAAAAGGAGCTCACGGCCCGTGCCGAGGTTCGTGCCCTGCAAGCGCAGATCAATCCGCACTTTCTGTTTAACACGCTCAACACCATTGCGTCGTTTACACGCACCGACCCGCTGCGCGCCCGCGAGCTGCTGCGCGAGTTCTCCTCGTTCTATCGCGCCACGCTCGACAACTCGGGGTCGCTTATCCCGGTCTCGCGCGAGGTTGCCCAGACCAAGCGCTATCTGACGTTTGAGAAAGCGCGCTTTGGCGAGGACCGCGTACTGGCGATCTTCGACGTGTCCGAGGACGTCGAGGACACGCTGGTGCCGGCATTTGTAATCCAGCCAATCGTCGAGAATGCCGTGCGCCATGGTATGGGCGACGACGATGCACTGAGGATCGACGTGTCGGTCCACAGGGATGGCGAAGATGCGATTTTGATTGTGGTCGCCGATAACGGCGTGGGCATGGACGAAGGCACCGCTGCCAGACTGTTTGACGAACGCTCCGCCCGTCCCGACGCCAGCTCCCCGCAGGGCGGCGGCGCCGGTGTGGCCATGCACAATATTTCGGAGCGCATCCATCGCTTTTATGGACCGCACTCTTATACACGCGTCGAATCGGCCCCGGGCAAGGGCGCTAAAGTGCTCCTGCATCTCGATTTGTCGGAGAGCATCTTCGACATTCAAGAGTAGAATAATAGGTTACGGGTTTAACGCTAGTTGGCGGATGCCCGACGTAGTTAGTTGACGAAAGGTTTTATCCCTATGCTGCGTGCGATGATTGTGGATGATGAGGCCCCGGCCCGTTCGGAACTTCGCTTCTTGCTCGAGCAGACGGGCAAGATCGGCACGATCACAGAAGCGTCGAGCGTTCGCTCCGCTATCGAGATGCTTATGGAGAGCCGCGTCGATGTTGTGTTCCTCGATATCTCGATGCCTGGCGCTTCGGGTCTGCAACTTGCCGAGGCACTGCATAAGCTCAAGAATCCGCCGGCGATCGTATTCGTAACCGCGTACAGCGATCATGCGGTCGAGGCGTTTGATGTGGATGCCGTCGACTATCTGATGAAGCCGGTCGAGGAGGCTCGCCTGGATCGAGCGATCGATAAGGTTATGCAACGCGCCAAGCCTGTCACGGACAGCAAGGTGACCATCGAGCGCATCCCGGTGGAAAAGGGCGGCCGCAAGGTCCTCATCCCCGTGGACGACATTCGCTTTATTATGGCCAAGGACGATTACTCCTGTATTTATACGGTCGATGACCGCTTTTTGTCCACGACCTCGCTGGCACAGTTCGAGGCCAAGCTCTGCGACTTTGGCTTCTTCCGCGTTCACCGCCGCTATATCGTCAACTTGGCGTGTGTCACCGACGTCGAGACGGTTCCCTCGGGCGCTATCCAGCTGGGCATTACGGGCGTCGACGAACGCGTACCGGTTTCGCGCCGTCGCGTCGTACCGCTCAAAAAGGCCCTGAGCCTCTAGTATACCGGCCCCGCAGCCCTGTAGACCAAAATCGTCTGCGGAGCCGTGGGGCTTTTTGCATGAATGCACCAAATCTTTTTGCGGAAGGGATCCCATGAACAGTGCAAGCGCCAAGCGTATCGACATTATTTCGGACACCCACGGCTATCTTTCGCCTGCGCTCTTGGACGAGCTTAAGGGTGCGGATCTGATTATCCACGCCGGTGACCTTACGTCGGAGATGGACTACGAGCACCTGCGCACCATTGCCCCCGTGCGAGCGGTGCTGGGTAATAACGACTACTACCGCGACTACGGCCCCGATGTGGACCGCTTGGCGCTCTTTACCTACGAAGGCCTCAAGTTTGCCGTAGCCCACTACCGCGAAGACCTCCCGGTGGGGTCCGTAGACGTAGCCATCAACGGTCACACCCACGTAACCAAAGAAGCCCAAGTGGGTCGTTGCCTGGTCCTCAACCCAGGCAGCGCCAGCTATCCAAGAGGCACCCGAGGCCCCACCATGGCCAGAATGCTCGTAAAAGACGGCCATGTCATAAGTACCAAGTTTATTGACTTAGACTAACCGCAACAAAGACGGGGGATGCAAGCTGCATCCCCCGTCTTTGTTTGAGCCAAAGGTGGAGCCCCAACAACAATCTTAGACAACCCCGCCGCGGAGAACGGGGCCGCCGAGCCGCGAAGCGGCGAGCAACAACAACGGCTCGAACAATGTGACGGCAGGGAGGGTCTCCGGGGCCGGCTGGCGCGGGTTGAGTTTGTCGCGAGTTCCGCACGCAAAGGAAAGCACTTAATGTGCTTTCCGTCTTGCGCAGGACTGTAGA
>CABUUD010000028.1 GCA_902494585.1 uncultured Collinsella sp.
GAGACCGCCAAACAGTCCCTATTTCACCGCAACTTATGATGGGGAATTTTGGACGCTGGGTATAATCGTCGTATTGCATTGAAATGTGGCGAAAGGAGTGGCAATGTCTCGGTATTGCGCCTCGTGCGGCAAGCTTCTTGCAGATAATGCCAAGTTCTGCACCTCGTGCGGTGCACCCGTTGAGCAAACAACCGCGAGCGATAGCCAGCCCGCTTTTGAGCAGACCGGCTCCCTTGATGCGCCGCAAGCCAAGGCGGACGACCCCCTCGCCTATCGCCCCGACCCCGCCGCAAGCCCCGCGGCCGTCGAGACCACGCAGCGCATACCCATCGCGAGCGGCTCGCCCCAACAGCAGCCGGCTCCTGCATACGCGCCCGCTTCGCCACAGACCCCCGCTCCCAAAAAGAGCGGCGCCGGGCCGCTTATCGCCGTTATCGTTGTGCTGGTGGCGATCATCATCGCCCTGGTCGTTTTCTTTGTGATCAAGCCTTTCGACAGCGCCGCCACGCAGACGACTGCCGAGGTAGCTAAGCTGCACCATGACGTCGACGACGATGACCTAAAGCCTCTCGGCGATCCCAACAGCCTGTACGACGATGATGACGATGACGACGAGGATGGCGGCGAAGCAACGCTCTCCGAGCAGAACCTCTACCGTCGCCTGAGCGAATACTACGACTTGCTCGAAGACCTCGACAACTACGTCCGTGGCTGCGCGCAGAACTTCAACGGCAGCTATCTGGAAGAGGATCGGACCACCCGTCAAAATCTCGCCGACGTCGCCGAGCGCACAGAGGACACCATCGAGCAGTATTACGACATCGTCGAGGACCTAGACGTCCCGACGAGCTCCAAGAACTATAGCTCCTGGAAGGACATCATCGCCCTGTACGACGACCTGGATCACCGCATTGACGCAATCTGTGATGCCTGGGAGATCAGCCTGAAATACGCCAAGCCTGCGGACCACAAGAATGAGATCGTGGCGCCGCTGTCGCGCGACAACGTGGCGGGCACCAATGACAATAAGTATCGCCTAGACTTTGAGGAGCGCTATCCCGGCGCCAAACCCGTCGAAGTGAACTAGCGCTTTGTCGTTCCCGAGCCGGCAGTTAGGGACGTTCCTTTTCTGCCGGCAGTTTAGGAACGTCCCTAACTGCCGGTCAAAAAAACGAGCGAGGATCGTGGGGTCCTCGCTCGTTTTTTAGGCAATGTTTCGACCGCGCCGTTACTTGTCGGAGGCTACTTTCTTGGCAGTCGACTTCTTCGCGGTCGTCTTCTTGGCGGCAGTGGCTTTCTTAGCCGTCGTCTTCTTGGCCGCCGTCGTCTTCTTGGCCGTGCTCGCCTTAGTCGTGGTCTTGCGGCCGCGGGCGGGCTTCTTCTCCTTGGTCGGGCAGTCCATGTTGACGCAGATACGCCACGGGCCGCGCGCCGTGTTGACCACCACGATGGGGGCGCCGCACTCGGGGCAGGTCTCACCCGTCGCCTCGAGCTTACCGCGCGCCGGCAGAGGATAGCTCACGCCGCAGTCATCGTAGTTGGTGCAGCGGATAAAGCGCTTGCCGCTCTTCTCACTCTTGTGCGCGATCAGGTCGCCATGACGTCCGGCCTCGGCACACACCTTGCACTCGCCCACCTTAAGGTCGGGCTCGTAGTTGGTGGGGCACGTGGGGTTCACGCAGATCTCGAAAGCCTTCTGACGGAACGGCTGGCATTTAATGCGCGGCGCGCCGCACTCGGGGCACACGGCCGCCTCGCCCTCGAGCGGGCTTACCTTGACGCCGCTCGGCACCGGATAGGTCACATCGCAGTCGGGCCAGCCCATGCAGCCGATAAAGCTGCCGCGGGTCTTGGCGCTCGTCTTCATAACCAGGTCCTTGCCGCACTTGGGGCAAGCGCCCACGCGCGCATCGGCCGTGACGGCGTCGCTGATGGCGTCGCCCAGCTCCTGCGTGTGCTTGAGCAGCTCGTCGAGCACACCAGCCAGCAGCGCGCGCGAGTGCGTCACTACATGCTCTTCGGTATCCTCGCCGCGCTCCACACGGGTCATGTCGCCATCGAGCTCGCTGGTCATATCGGGGCTCGTGATGCGCGGGGCAAACTGCGACAGCGCATCGATGATGGCGATACCCAGCTGGCTCGGCTCAACGGGATCATTTTTGAGATAGCGCACGGCGTACAGGCGCTCGATGATGCTCGCGCGCGTGGACTTGGTGCCCAGGCCGCGCTTTTCCATCTCCTGCACGAGCTTGCCCTGGCTGTAGCGCGCGGGCGGCTCGGTCTGCTTGGCCTCGAGTTTAATGTCGAACACGTCGACCGTATCGCCCTGCTCCAGCGGCGGCATCTGCTCGTCGCGCTTGAGTCCGTACGGGTACGCCTCGCGGAAACCCGGGGTCACGAGCACATCGCCCGAAGCCACGAACGGCTCACCGTTCACGTCGAGCTCGAGCTTAGTGTTTTCGATGGTCGCGGGACCCATAAGCGTCGCTAGGAAGCGGCGGGCGATGAGGTCGTAGAGCTTGCGTTGGCCGCCGTCGAGCGTGGACGGATCGCCCTCGCCCGTGGGATAGATAGGCGGGTGGTCGGTGGTCTCGACTTTGCCGCGCGTGGGCTTCATAGGGCCGGCGAGCACCTTTTTGCACACGGGCGCCAGCGCCGGGTTGATCTTTGCCAGGTCGCTCACCACGGCGCCCAGATCGAGCGTCGCGGGGTACACGGTGTTGTCGACACGCGGGTAGCTGATGAGGCCCGCCATGTAGAGGGACTCGGCGATGCGCATGGTACGCGCAGGCGAGATACCCTCGGCTGCGGCGGCAGCCTGCAGCGAGGTGGTCGCAAACGGCGTGGGCGGCTGCTGCTTGCGCGAGCGCTTGGTCACCGCGGCGACGGTTGCCGTCTTGGCACCGTCAACGTGACCGTACGCCGTCTCAGCAGCATCCTTGTCGGTAAAGCGCGCCGTCTTGTGCGCGATCTTAAAGCGATCGTCCTCGGCAGCGCCTTGCGCGGCGCCCATGCCGCGAATCTGCCAATAGTCCTCGGGCACAAACGCCATGCGCTCGCGTTCGCGCTCGACCACCAGGGCAAGCGTCGGCGTCTGCACGCGGCCGGCGGAACGCACGTTGCCAAAGCCGCCAAACTTGGCGAGCGTCAGGTAGCGCGTGAGCACCGCACCCCAAATGAGGTCGATGTGCTGACGGCTCTCGCCGGCGTCGGCCAGGTTCTGGTCGAGCGAGACAAGGTTATCGAAGGCCTGCGTGATCTCGGCCTTGGTAAACGAAGAATACTGGGCGCGGGCGACCGGCAAGTCGGGCGCCACCTCGCGCACCTTGTTGAGGGCGTCCGAACCGATCAGCTCGCCCTCGCGATCGAAGTCCGTGGCAATGATGACGCTGTCGGACTTTTTGGCGAGGTTCTTAAGCGAGCGAATGAGCTCTTTCTCAGCCGGCAACTTAATGACGGGCGCCCAGGTGAGGTAAGGCAGACTCTCGAGCTTCCAGCCCTTAATGGAGATGCCATCGGCAAGGAACGGCTTACGCTTGGTGTCGTAAGGCGGACGCGCCAGGCCATCGGGCATGTCGGCCGGCAGTATCTCGCCGTCCTCGGTGACCGAATACCAGCCCAGCTTTTTATCGAACAGCACGCTGTCGCAAAAATCAGGCGCAAGGATGTGACCGGCAAGGCCGATCGTCACGCACTCCTCGCCCTTCCACTCAAAGCGGTAGATGGCGGTGTTGTACACCTTGTCCTTTTTGGGCTTACCCATGGACAGACGCTCGGCGATCTGACGCGCGGCGTCGTTTTTCTCGGCGATGATGAGCTTCAAAAGAGGCTCCTATCTCGTATCTCTGCGGCTACGCCCGCCCGTATGGCGGCCGACTTACGCCCTTGCTTGCTCAATCTGCCCGATGAGCCAATCGCACCAGGCATCCATGCCCTCGCCCTTGCGCGCGCTCACGGCAAACCGCGGCGCCTGCGGATTGAGGTCATCGAGTGTCTTAGTATACCTATCCATGTCAAAATCGAAAGCCGGAGCCACGTCGACCTTGTTGAGCAGCTGCGCGCCGGCGTGTTGGAAGATGCCCGGGTACTTGATGGGCTTGTCGTCGCCCTCGGGCACCGAAAGAATCATGATGGACAGGTTCTCGCCCAGGTCAAAGTCGACCGGGCAGACCAGGTTGCCCACATTTTCGATAAAGATGACGTCGATGTTTTCCAGACCCACAGCCTGGTCGAACGCGTCGACGGCCTCCATGATCATGTTGCCCTCGAGGTGGCACAGGCCCCCCGTGTTGATCTGGATGGCAGGCATGCCGGCTTCCTTCATGGTGATGGCGTCGACGTCCGAGGCGATGTCGCCCTCGATGACGGCGCAGCGCAGGCCCGCCTTGTCACGCAGGCGCTCGTTGGTGCCCAGGATCGTGGTGGTCTTGCCCGAGCCAGGGCTCGACAAGACGTTGATCACATAGGTGCCTGCCTCATTAAATCGCTGACGCAGCTGATCTGCCAGGCGCTCATTGCGCGACAGGATCGGCGACGCGATATCAATCGTTTTCTCAGCCATACTCAGCGCTCCTTACTTTTGCCCCTTTATACCCCGTCCCCAGGTGGCTGATGGGCTAATCGTCGGGGGTTTCGATTTCGATACTTGCGATGTCGAGTTCGCGGCCGTGCAGCAGGCGCACGTTGGCGCCGCCACATTGGGGACAGCGGCAATGGAAGCGATCGTGCTCAAAGACCTCCCCGCAGTCCAGACACTCGCTTTGTGGATGGACTTCCTCCACGGCAAGCTCGCAGCCTCGCGTGAGCGGGTCCTCATCGCGAAATGTCTCCCACGCAAAGTCGAGCGCCTCGCGCACAACTTCGGTCATATCCCCGATACGCAGCGTTACCAAAACGGCGCGCGAGGCCCCCGCCCCACGCGCCGCGCGAATCACTGTATCGAGTATGCCGTTGACAATGCCAACCTCGTGCATACCGATTTACTCCTCGTCGTCCTCATCGTCCGAGAACAGGTCCAGACGGCTCACAAACAAGCCCTCCTTGCCCTCGCGCGCGGTAATGACCACGCGGGCAATGGCGAGCGAAATCTCGTAGAGCGAGAGCAGGGCACCATACATGAGGCCCAGCGTAACGGGCGAGCCGTCGGGCGTAATCACAGCCGAGCCCACAAGCAGGCCCACGTACACGTAGCGCCAGGCGCCGCGGAAGGCCGCGTAGGACACGATGTGGAAGACGGACAGGTAGAAGATGATGAGCGGCAGCTCAAACGCCACGCCAAAGCCGATCATAAAGAGCAGCTCCATGTTGACGTAGTTCTCCAGGTCGGGCAGCGCCGTGGCGACGGCCGAGGTCTCGCCGATAAGCCACTCAAAGCCCGCCGGGATGATGATGAAATAGCAGAAGATGGCGCCCAGGAAGAACAGCACCGTCGAGGCGAGCACCGTGGGCACGACCCATTTGCGCTCGTTGGGACGCAGTGCCGGCAGGAAAAATGCCAGAATCTGCCAGATGATCATGGGCGTGCACATGACCACGGCCATCTTGATGGCCAGCGAGAAGCGCAAGCCAAAGCCGCCGAGCGTGGTAGTGATGTAGAACTTACCGTCCGGCACAAAGGAGCGGATGGGATCTTCCAGGATGTCGAGCACAACAGGCGTGGCGAAATACAGCACGATAGCGGCGGCAAACACCGACACGACCACGATGGTCAGGCGGCGACGGAGCTCTCCCAGGTGATCGAAGAGCGGCATACGCGCAGGTCCGATAGGCATTACTCATCGCCTCCCTTCGGGGCGTCGGCGGCAGCGGCATCGTCCTCGGCCTCGAGCTCGCGAGCGAGCTGGTCGACGACGGCCTTGCGCTTGCGGGGACGACGAGCGTAGAGGTCAGCCGTCGTGGGCTCTGCCGGCTCGGGCTCGGGCTCCGGCTCTGCAGCAGGCTCGGGCTCGACGGCGGCATCGGCAGGCTCGGCCTTGGCGGGCTCGGCGCTCTCGGCCTCATCAGCAGCGCCTTCGCCCTCGGTGGCACCCTCGCTCGCAGCCTTCTCGGCGGCAAGGCGGGCACGGCGCTCGGCAAAGGTCTCCTTCTTTGCGGGCGCGGCAGTCTCGACGGCATCCTCGTCCGCATCGGAATCGTCATCGACGGCAGCCTTCTTGGGCTTGACCGGGGCCGACGCGGCTTCGCTTACCGGATCGATGATCTCGGACTGAACAACGGCCGTCATCTTTTCCTGCGTCTCGCGGAACTGACGGATGGCACGGCCGATCGTGCGGCCCATCTGCGGGAGCTTATCCGGGCCAAACAGCAAAAAGCCGAAGACCACGATGATTGCCAGCTCACCCTCTCCAATACCAAACACACATACCTCCAAGGCTCGATGTGAGTCGAGCCCGCACCGCGCCATTCGGCCGGAACTCGTCTATTCATTCGGTCAAGTATAGCGCCCGGACGCCAAAACGTCCGAGCGCATCACAAACATATGCCAAACGGCACGCCCTTTTGGGGGCAAAGATTATGCCGCCGTGATCGAAATCTCCTGGTCGACGCCCAGCAGCTGAACCACGCGCATCACCTGGGGCTGCACATTAGTGCAGCTAAAGCGCTTACCGTGGTCGACCGCGTGGTGCGCGGCGCCCACGAGCACGCCAATGCCCGTCGAATCGATGTAGCTCACCTGGGCAAAATCGAGCTCAACGGCCTCAGTGGGCTGCTCGAGCGCCAGGTCGATGGCATTGCGCAGGCTATCGGCGTTAGAGATATCGATCTCGCCGGTTACCTTAATGGTGTAGATCTCCGGTGTGGGGTTGGTGGAAATACCCAAATCCATGCATACGCTCCTTTACGTATCGAAAATGCGGATAGTACTGGGCGCGGACTTGCGGGGCCCTAGGCGTTAGGCGCGCTCGGCACGAGCAAGCTCGGCAGCGACGAGCTTGACGGCCAGCACCAGTACGTCGAGTGCTGCCTCCAGGTCCTCGACCGTGGGATAGCTCGGCGCGATGCGGATGTTGGTGTCGCGCGGATCCTTGCCATAAGGCCAGGTGGCACCAGCCGGCGTAAGCTTGACGCCCAGGTCGGCACAAAGCGCTGCGACCTTTTGGGCCGAGCCCTCGGGACCATCAAAGCTCACAAAGTAGCCGCCGCGGGGATGCGTCCAAGTGGCGCAACCCGTCTCGCCCAGGCCCTCGGTGAGCTTACGCTCAACGGCCTCAAAGCGCGGGCGCAAGAACTCGGCATGCTTTTTCATGTGCTCCTTGACCGCCTCGATGGTGGGAAGGAAACGCACGTGACGCAGCTGGTTGAGCTTGTCGGCGCTGATGAGGCCGGCCTTCAGGCGCTTGGAGAACTCCGCGATAACCGCGGGGCTCGCACCGATAAAGCCGATGCCGGCGCCCGGGAAGGTGATCTTGGACGTCGAGGCAAAGGCCACCACGCGATCCTCGGTGCCCGCCGCGCGAGCGAGGTCGAAGATATTGGCGAGCTCGTCGGTCTCGTCGTACAGGTCGTGCACGCAGTAGGCGTTGTCCCAGAAGATGCGGAAATCGGGCGCGGCCGTGGGCATCTCGACCAGGCGACGCACGGTGTCCTCGCTAAAGGTGATGCCCGTGGGGTTGGAATACTTGGGCACGCACCAGATGCCCTTGATGGAGTCGTCGGCGGCAACCAGGCGCTCGACCTCGTCCATGTCGGGGCCGTTGTCGGTCATCGCGACGGGGACGTTCTCGATGCCCAAGTCGGCGGTGATGCCAAAGTGACGATCGTAGCCGGGAACAGGGCACAGGAACTTGACTTTCTTGCCGTCGTGCGCGGCCTCGTAAGCCTCCCAGGGCTCGCTGCCGCACGAACCGCAGCGCCAAAACATGCCGGCGATATCGTGCTCGATCAGAAGGCTCGACGAACCCAGTACGAGCGTCTGCTCGGCAGGGCAACCCAGGAACTCCCCCGCCAGCTTGCGCGCCGAGGGAATGCCCTCAAAGCAACCGTAGTTTGAGCAGTCGACGTTGCCGTCGTGCAGATCGGCATCGGCATTGAGGATATCGAGCATGGGTCGAGAGATGTCCACCTGGGAGGGCGACGGCTTGCCGCGGGCCATGTCGAGCGCCAGGCCCTTGGCCTTGACCTCGGCGACCTCGGCTTTGAGCGCCTCGATGGCGGCATCGAGTTCGGTGGTTTCCATCTTCTGGTAGATCGTCTGCATGGGTGCGACCTTTCGCGAAGCGGGACGTTGCAGTTCGTCTAAGTATAGACCGCCACCGCCGCAACGGCATGAAGCCGTGATAGATTAAGTTCATCGCAATGATTTACGAATCGCCACGCATGCCGGCGCGGGGCGCCCAAGGAGGCACTATGGAGTACGGATCGTTTCAGGCCGAGGAATTCGGCGACCTGCAGCGCCTGGTCGACGGACTGTTTTACGACCGCCACGCCATCGACCGCCTGGATCTGATCGTACAAGCCGAAATCTTGGACCTGGCGCCCGATCTCATGGAAATCGTCAACCTGCTACCGCCCGGCTATTACGACCGCCAGTCACTTTGCGACCAGCTCAACTCCGCCTTGGCCGCCCACGGCTGGGGCGCCGTCTACGGAACGGTGGAATAAGCCTAGTCATTTAAGAACGTCCCCATTGACTAAAACGCCGCTTGTGATGGTGTCCACAGGCGGCGTTTTCAAACTTGTATATGCTTTTACTCGTTCTTGGGCGCGGGGTGCTTGCAGATCACACTCATGTAGATCATGCCAAGTACGGCCGCGGTGACAGAGCCGGCGAGAATAGCGGCCTTGGCAGCCAGAACCTCAAACTGGGCCGTCGGGAAGGCGAGGCCGCTGATGAGGATCGACATCGTAAAGCCGATGCCGCCCAGAATGCCCACACCGGCAATCATGTGCCAGTTGACGTTGCGCGGCAACTGGCAAGCCTTGAGCTTGACCAGGGCAAATGTCATGCCAAAAATACCAATCGGCTTGCCCAGCAGCATGCCAAAGTACACGCCGAGCGTCACCGGGTCGGTGAGCAACGTGCTCATATCCACGCCTACCAGGCGAACCTGTGCGTTCACGAACGCAAAGATCGGCAGAATCACAAAGTTGACCGGTGTGGAGATCAGACGCTCCATGCGGATGAGCGGCGGGGTCACGCGGTGCATGACGCGCTCGACCCTGGTGGTCGAGACGGTAAAGTCATGCTGGCCCAAGATGTGCGCCTCGTCGTCGTAGCGGTCATCGAGCAGCGGCAGGCACTCGCCCAACCAATCGGTGAGGCTATCGAGCTTGACGCCGCACTTGGCCGGGATGGTAAAGGCCAAGATAACGCCAGCAAGCGTGGCGTGCACGCCGCTCTTGAACATACAGAACCACAACAGCAGACCCAGTACCGAATACGGGGCAAGGCGGTAATGCTGCGTCTTGTTGAGCCACACGAGCGCGCAGGTCACAAGCGCGGCGGCGCCCAACCAAAACGGATTGGGGCTCTGACCGTAGAAGATGGCGATGGCGGCGATGGAGATGAGGTCGTCGGCGATGGCGAGCGTCGAGAAGAACACGCGCACGCCGTTGGGAACGCGATTGCCCAAAAGCGATAGCACGCCCAGCGCAAAGGCAATATCGGTTGCCATGGGGATGGCCCAACCGTTGCGGGCGCCGGCATGGTTGAAGATCAGGTAGATACAGGCGGGAACGACGCCGCCGCCCACGGCCGCCAGCATGGGAAGCATGGCCTGACGCGGATTCTTGAGCTCGCCGACCGTCATCTCGTACTTAAGCTCAATGCCCACCAACAAAAAGAAAATCGCCATGAGGAAGTCGTTGACGAAAAGCTCAACGGTGAGACCGGCCGTAAGGTTGCCCAGACCCACATACAGCGGGGTCTCCAAAAAGTGATGGATGGCCTCGTAGGCATCGGTGTTGGCGCAAATGACGGCGGCGATGGCGGCGAAGACCATGACGGCGGCGGAAATCGTGCCGTTCTCGGTGATGCGCTCCCAAATGTCGTGACGTTCAAAGCGCTTGCGCTCACGAACGTTGAACAGCTGCTCAGTTGCTGCCATGGGCGGCTCCTTTCACGGGAAAGCTCCCGTCTTAAAAAAGCACGGCCCGCCCAAGTGGCGGTGCCGCGCTCTAACGTATTACGCTTGCATCTAGCCTACCCTGCACGGCAAGCACGCAGGCGTGGCCGAAAAGCGGAACCACAGGTTGAACATTATTTGCTCAACGGCACGGGCACGCCTGTCCAAGAGACGACGCGGCGACGTGCACAAAAAACGACCGGAGCGCGGGGCGTCCGCGATCCGGTCGTGGCGTTTGGTCAACTAAACCTAGCAGGCGGCCATAATGGGGGCAGCGACCTGCTTCTTACGGGAGAGGACGCCCGGCATCCAGACGCCGTCGTGCTCGTCGGCAATGCCCAGGCCCTTCTGAGCAGCCTCGGTCTCGCCCTCGAGCAGGACCTGCGAGCCCTCCTCCATGATGTCGGTGATGCACAGGACAATGCCGTCGGCACCCTTCTCAGCGGCGTAGGCGCGCATGGCCTCGCGAATCTCGTCGATCATGCCGAGTGCGCGGGTCTTGTCGACAGTCTCGTACTGGCCGATGAGCAGCTTCTTGCCGGCGGGCTCGAACATCTTGATGTCGTTGCCGACCATCTCGGCTGCGGTGAAGGAGCCGGACGGACGGGTAAGGAAGACCTCCATGCCAAACTTGACCGGGTCGACGCCCACCTGCTCGCCGAGCTTGGCGGCGACGGCGCGGTCGACATCGGTGGTGGTGGGGCTCTTGAGCATGAGCGTGTCGGTCATCATGGCCGAGAGCAGCAGCTTAGCCTGGACGTCGGAAAGCTCAACACCGAGCACGCCGGCGAGCTTGGTGACGATGGTGCAGCTGGAGCCCCAGGGCAGGCAGATGTAGTGCAGCGGGCCGGCGGTCTCGAAGTCGCCGATGCGGTGATGATCGACAACGCCAAAGACCGTGGCGTCCTTAAGGCCAGCGACGGACTGGGCAGACTCGTTGTGGTCGGTGAGGACGACGAGCTGACCGGCCTCGACGGACTCGATCACACGGGGCTCGGCGATGCCGGCGTCGGCGAGCAGCTTGGCGGACTCGGCCGGAAGCTGACCAAGGGCGCAGGCCTCGTAGGTGTTGCCGGCATACTCAACCTGGTTGAGCAGCTGGGACAGGACGACGGCGCTCATGATGGCGTCGTTATCGGGGTTCTGGTGACCAAAGACAAGAACGTTTGCCATGGATATCCTCCACTTGATATGTGTACTTGGACGTAGCTATGGTAGCACGCCGATGCCGAGCCTTCGCAGACGGAAGGACCACGGCATATTTTGGGGCAGGCACGGGGGCCAAGGCTGTCCCTTTTGTACCATGTTAGTGCAAAGTAACCTGCCCCCCTTGCACCAGCTATTTGCCGGCGGCGCGCAGAGCTACGTAGGCGGCACCGATGATGCCGGCGTCGTTTCCGAGCGAAGCGACCTTAATGGGCGTCTCGCGCGAGGCAGAGAGCGCGTAGCGCTGGAAGTACTCGCGAGCCTTGTCGAGGTAGACATCGGCCGAGGCGGAGGCGCCGCCACCGATCAGGAACATCTCGGGGTCGACCACGTTGGCGATAAGTGCCAGAGCACGACCGAGATAGTCGGCCATGGTGTCGGCCGCGGCCAGCGCGAGCTTGTCGCCCTCGCGGCAGGCCTGGAACACGTCCTTGGAATCGGAGGGGCCGGTGAGTTCGATGGGGTCGACGCCCGCCTTCTTGCACTCGGCCAGGTAATTGCTCACCACGCCGGTGGCGCTGGAATACTGCTCCAGGTGGCCATGGCCGCCACAGCCGCAGGTGCGCTCCTCGGCCGGGTTCAGGCACATGTGGCCAATCTCGCCGCCGGCACCCACAACGCCCGATACCACGTCGCCGTTAACGATAACGCCGCCGCCCACGCCGGTACCGATGGTGACCATCACGACGTTCTGCACGCCCTTGGCAGAACCGAGCCAGGCCTCGCCCATGGCAGCGGCGTTGGCATCGTTCTCATACTTAACGACCGCATCAGGGCAGTGCTCCTGGATGGCGATCTTGAGCTCGGGCAGGTTAATGGCAATGTTGGCCTTGACCTTGGCATCGCCCGACGCCGGGATGGGGCACGGAACGGCCAGGCCAATGCCTGCCACAAAGGCGCGCGGAATCTGCGCCTTGGCGACCACCTGGTCGATAGCCTCGGTCACCGCGGCAAAGCCCGCAGCGTCAACGATGGGAGGCGTGGGCACGCTGGCCTTGGCCAGCAGATTTCCGTCCTCGTCGAACAGGCCCTCCTTAACCGAAGTGCCGCCGACGTCGATGCCGATGTAGTACTGCTTGGGTTCCATGGGAGCCCACCTTTCTCGTTTAAACATTGCCTGTATGGTACCGCTCTCAAGGCAAAAACCTACCAAAAAGGGACAGGTTTGTTTTGGCAGGTTTTATCTGGGGTAACGCAATTGGCTGCCCAACAGGCCGCGCAAGACCATCCCCAAAAATAAAGGCGCCGGGAGGCGGAGGCTCCCGGCGCCCGTCAAAGGGACTATGTTGTCTGTTGGACCGCACGGTCCGTCGCGGCGATAACGCCGACTAGGCCTGAAGTGCCTGCAGCTGCTTGTGAACCTCGATGAGCTCCGTCGCCATGACGCGCATGGTCTCGGTGCCGGCCATCTGGTCCTCGGCATGCAGCAAAATCAACGGGGCCTCGCCGTTACGCTCGCCGTTGGCCTCCTTCTTCAGAAGCCCCATGTGAACATCGTGGCCACCGTTATAGGCCTCGTCGCCCTGCTTGATAAGCTCCTCGGCGGCGTCAAAATCGCCCTCCTTGGCCTTTTGCACGGCATTGATGTACATGCTCTTGGCGGTACCGACGTAGCTGATGATCTCAAAGCAGGTCATCTGCAGTTCGTTCATATCCTCCATGCAGAGCACCTAGCCCATCACGCTGACGCAGTGGTCGATGATGCCGGCAGCGTTCATGCGGCCGTAGTCGACCATGTTGATAACCTCAACCGGGAAGCGGCCGGCGGCCTCCTTCTCAAAATCGCCCTTGGTGTAGCCGATCTGCGGACCAAGCAGCAACATGTCGCACTCGTCCAGGTGATCGTGGGCCTCGTTCATGGGACGAGCCTCGACCTCAATATCCAGACCACGGTTTGCAACCTCGGCCTGCATCTTCTGGACCAGCAGGCTCGTGGACATACCGGCATTGCAGCAGAGCATGATCTTCTTCATGGTTTCCTCCTTATAACTGCGCGGCGCGCAGACGACAACTGGTTTTATTCCTTGCGGCTATTGTGC
The DNA here is from genome assembly GCA_902494585.1 of uncultured Collinsella sp. Lineage (GTDB taxonomy): Bacteria > Actinomycetota > Coriobacteriia > Coriobacteriales > Coriobacteriaceae > Collinsella. Next base: position 13,310 of record CABUUD010000028.1, read on the forward strand.
CCACCCCCTGCATCTTTACACAAGGGAGAGAGCTGCGGGCACCGGCACCGCGTACCGGCGCCCGCAAAGGTGAAAGGGACGAACGTTAGGCGTTCTACTCGGCGAAAGCCTCCTGCTTGGCGATTGCCTTCTCGGAAATCTTCATAAAGGGCAGGTAGACGGCCATGCCAATGACAATCTCGATAGCCTGCCACACGCCGGCGCGCCAGTCAAAGCCCGTAGCGAGCAGGGCATTGATGACGGGAGGCATGGTCCAGGGCACCTGGGCGATGCAGGGGCTGATGATGCCTGCGCAGGTAAGGCCATAGGTGATGCCGATGAACAGATCGGGAAGAAGAACGAACGGGATCATGAGCGGCAGGTTGTACACGATGGGGTAACCGTAGATAACCGGCTCGTTGATGTTGAACAGACCAGGCAGGATAGCCATCTTGGAAACGGTCTCGGAAGCCTTGTTCTTGGAGAACAGGAGCGTGTCGAGCAGGAGCATGAGGGTGCAGCCCGAGCCGCCGATGAGGGCGAAGCTGTTAACGATCTGCATGTTCATGTAGTGATCGGGCTGGATGGTGCCACCGGCGGCAAAGGTAGCCATGTTGTCGACGATGAGCATGGTCAGGATCGGCTCGACGGTAGCGCCAGAGATGGTGGACTGGTGAATACCGACGCAGAACAGCAGGTTAGCAAGGGTGTAGATGAGGATAACAGCCCACGGACCGGCGTTCATGATGCTCTTGAGCGGGTTGGAGATGCACGTGGAGATGATGGTGCACAGATCGGTGCCGGCGCACACGGCGAGCAGGGCTGCGGCAAGAGCGAAGACCGCGAGGTTAAGCAGCATCGGAATCATGACGTTGAAGGAGTTGGAGACCGCGGGAGGCACGCCCTCGCCCAGCTTAACCTTGAGCTTCTCGACGCCAGAAATCTTGATGAAGAGCGAGACGGAAAGCAGGGCGATGATAATAGCCGAGAACAGACCGTTGGTGCCGGTGTTGGCAGTCGAAAGGGCGCCCGTGACCTCGGCGGAGGTGATCTTGTCGGTGAGCAGTGGGCTCGTGGCGGCAAGCGAGGCGGTGATCTGCTGCGGCATCATGATGACGAAGGCAGAGATGGCGACGACCACGCAAGCGAGCGGGTTATCGAAACGCTTGTTCTTGGCGAGGCTGTAGCCAATCAATCCGGCCAAGATAATGGCAGAGACGTTGAGGGTGCCCAGCGTAATTGCCGAGCCCCACGTCTGAAGGTTGGCAAGGCCCGCCGCATCGAGCGGGAACAGAGGGAACACGACGTTGTTAATAAGAACCGCGATACCCGCAAGGATATAGAGCGGCGTGATGGTCGCGAAGGCGTCACGCAGGGAACGCAGGTGAACCTGGTTTCCCACCTTCGCAGAGACCTCGGCAAACTTGTCGAGGAAGCTCTTTCCGTTGTCACTGGCCATGATTGCTCCTAACTTTCAAATCCGGCCTTTTCCTATGCGCACGGTGGTCTGTCGCCCTCTGCCACCAGATGTGCCATGTGTTGCGCGCGGCGGCGCGCGGTCTGGGCGTTCGCCCGGTCGCTAATCAACCACGTGGGTCGTGGCGACCTGTTTGAGCCAGGCCGCCGACTTCTTAAGGCGGCGCTTGTAGCCGTCCATGAGATCGACCTCGACAAAGCCGTAACGATTCTTAAAGGCATTGGCCCAAGACCAGTTATCGATGACGGCCCAGTAGTGATAGCCCCGGCACTTGGCGCCCTCGTCGATGGCCTTGGCCACCCACTCCAGGTGCTGACGTACAAAGTCGACGCGGTAGTCATCCTGGATGGTTCCTTCGGCGTCACGGTTCTTGTATTCGTCCATGATGCCGATGCCGTTCTCGGAAACGAACCACTCAAGATCGGGGTAGTTCTTAGCGCAGTCCATGCCAAAGTCGTAGAGGCCCTGCGGGTAGATCTCCCAGCCGCGGCTCTCGTTCATAACGGCGTCGGGCCATACGTACTCGTCGGCAAAGTGCGGCAGGCCGTACTGGTCGACCTTGCTCGCCGGCGCCTGAACACGCGTGGGGTGGTAGTAGTTGCAGCCGAGCCAGTCGACAACACCCTGCTTAAGGATCTCTTGGTCGCCGGCGCGGAACGGGAGCTTAACGCCGCCCTCGGCCAGGCTGTCGAGCACGTCGGCAGGAAGCTCGCCCTTGGTGATGAGGTCGAGCCACCAGCGGTTGTTGATGCCGCTGGTCATGCGCACGGCCTCGAGGTCCGCCTCGCTGGGGTTCTCCTTGGTGTAGACCGGGGTAAAGCAGTTGATCATGCCGATCTTGGCATCGGCGCGAATAGCGCCCTCGTCATAGGCGCGACGATAGTTGGCCACGGCCAGCGCGTGCGCCAGCGAGATGTGATACTGCACGGTGCGGGCGCGGTTGAAGTCGTGGAGCTGCGGGAACCACACGCCCTCCTGATAGCGCTGCTCGGGCTCGACGATGGGCTCGTTAAAGGTGAACCAGTACTTAATCTCCTGGCCAAACTCGTGGAAGGCGACGTCGGCGTAATGTGCGTAAGCCTCGACAACCTCACGGCTCTCCCAGCCGCCACGGTTAAAGAGGTAGGTGGGCATGTCAAAGTGGTACAAGTTGACAAACGGCTCCAAGCCGGCTTCGCGAGAGGCGCGGAACAACTCGTGATACCACGCGGCACCTTCCTCGTTGAGGTTGCCGTCGGCATCGAGCAGACGGCTCCACTGGATGGAAGTGCGATAGGTATCCAGACCCAAGTCCTTCAAAATGCGAAGGTCTTCCTGGTACTTGGCCATAAAGTCATTGCCGGCGTAAGAGCCAACGCGGTTGTAGAACGAACCCAGATCCTGGATGGACCAGGTGTCCCACAGGTTCTCGAGCTTGCCGCCCTGGTTCCACTGACCCTCAGTCTGCGGGCCGGACATAGCAGCGCCAAAGAAGAAGTCGTTGGGCAGCTGATACTGTGCCATCAAAGTCCTCGCTTTCGTGTTCTAGAGCTTCCGGTTGGAGACGGGTTTGCTTTGGCAGGTTATCCGGCGCGGGCGCGCACCGGCCATACCGATATCCAACCCGCCAAAACAAAACCGTCCCCAAACGGTCGATCCTGTTGTGCGGAAGGATTCCGTTCGTTGCTTAAACTATAGCGCTCTAATTTTAAAAGTAAAGCGTCTTTTTCTTTTTTCTTTCTCGAACTTCTTAGATAAAAGTAATATGGATGCCCTGTTGAGGGTTATACTTACTTTTTGTATTCATATATGTCGGAAAGGAGGTTCCATGATTCCCAAATACGAGGCGATAGCTGCAGATATTCGTCGAAGTATCGAGGATGGCGCTCTTAAACCGGGCGACAAGCTTCCCACCGTCGTTGAGTTCTGTGAGCTCTATAGCGTTTCCAAAATCACTGTCAAACGAGCTATCGAGCAAATCACCGAGGAAGGTCTAATTACCAGCCGTCGTGGATCGGGTACCTACGTTAAGGACACGGCGGGGCTTCCCGGCCAGGCGTTTTTCCAGGGCAAAAACGACCGTGCCCAGGGTTTTTCGTATGAGCACCGCGGGGAGAAGGTGACCTCGGTGGTCTATGATTTCTCGATTGTTAATCCACCAGCGGACATCGCAGCCCAGCTGGGAATTGCCGAGGATGACTTTGCCTATCACATCGTGCGCGTGCGTCAGGCCGATGAGAAGCCCATCGTTATCGAGTACACCTACATGCCGCTCGAGCTGATTCCGGGCCTTAAAAAGAAGGACCTGTACGGATCGGTCTACCATTTCATCCGCGAGCAATGCGGGCTGAAAATTTCGAGCTTCCACCGTACCATTCGCGCCGTGGCAGCAACCAAGGAAGAAGCTGAGCGCCTGGACACCAAACCTGGCTCTCCCCTGCTCGAGCTCAAGCAGATTGGCTTTTTGGACAGCGGCGCCGCCTTTGAGTATTCGGTCTCGCGCAACGTTGGCGACCGCTTTGAGTTGCACAACGTAACATTGGCATAGGTTTTTGTAGTCATACAGGCGCTCGTTTTGAACAGTTTTACGCGGCGCCCACGCAGCACAATGGGGGTATGAACATGTCCGATTTGATTAAACTGACGCCGATCTTCCACGAGAAAATCTGGGGCGGCCGTCAACTCGAAACCGTATTTGGCTACGACATTCCCGAGGGTCCCATCGGTGAGTGCTGGGCCATCTCGGCCCATCCCAACGGTGACTGCCAGATTGCGGAGGGCCCGTATGCCGGCCACACGCTTTCATGGCTGTGGGCCGAGCACCGCGAGCTCTTTGGCAATTGCGAGGGCAAGGAGTTCCCGCTGCTCATTAAGATTCTGGATGCCAAGGACGACCTTTCGATCCAGATTCATCCCAACGACGAGTACGCCGCCGAGCACGAGAACGGCAGCCTGGGCAAAACCGAGTGCTGGTATGTACTGGACTGCGAGCCCGGTGCCACGATCATCGTCGGCCAGCGCACCAAGGACCGCGTCGAGGCCGCACAGATGATCGAGGAAGGCCGTTGGGACGACATGCTCAACGTGCTGCCGATCCACAAGGGCGACTTTTTCCAGATTGATTCCGGTACCGTGCACGCCATCAAGACCGGCACGCTCATTTTGGAGACGCAGCAGTCGAGCGACGTGACGTATCGCCTGTACGACTACGACCGCCCCGGCACCGACGGCAAGCTGCGCCCGCTGCACATTGAGCAGAGCCTGGATTGCATCAACTTTAACGCGCAGGCACCGACCGACGGTACCGTAACCACGCCCGAGGTAGATGGCGTAACCGAGCTCGAGTCCAACCCCTGCTACACCGTCGACCGCGTGCGCGTCGACGGCAGCAAGACCCTCGACCAGCGCTGGCCCTTCATGTGTCTGTCGGTCATCGACGGCGAAGGCACCGTCTGCGGCGACCCCGTCCACAAGGGAAGCCACCTGCTGGCCCCGAGCACCGTCAGCTCCATCGACCTCGAAGGCAAGATGGAACTGATCATCAGCCACCTCTAGGTCGCAACAACAACCAAAACGCAACAAGGGGCTCCCCCGTCCACCAACGGAGGAGCCCCTTATCCATATATATCAGCCCACCCGGCTCTCCAGATCAAAAAAGCGGACGAGCAGAGCGACGTTCGCAAGCAACGTTATCTAAGGACCTGGGCGGGCGTATGGGGCAACATCGATCGCGAGTTCCGCACGCAAAGGAGAGCACTTAATGTGCTCTCCGTCTTGCGCAGGACTGCCCGAGCAGGCGATGTTGCCCCA
>CABUUD010000029.1 GCA_902494585.1 uncultured Collinsella sp.
AAAGCAGCGGGTACTTGTTCTCGTACATGGAGTTTGCGGCGATGGCCTTGGTCAGGAACTCATCGGAGAACTCGTCGCGCAGGTCGAGCACCTGGCAATCGAGAACGCCCAGGTCGAGCGCCTTCTGCTTCTTGGCATCCAGGCCGGTCTCCTCCTGGCCCACGTTGCCGCAGACACAAACGACATCGAGATTCTTCTCGTCCTGGAGCCACTTGACACATACGGATGTATCAAGACCACCAGAATATGCGAGAACGACTTTTTCCTTGCTCATGGCTGTTTCCTTTCGCCCTTGGTAGCTAGTTAGAACATCGGTCAGTTGCAAGTCATTTCAAGGTCATATACCGTGCAATATCAGGTTAAATAGCAATAATCAGCACATACATGCCCTAGAAACATGCAGCAATGTCGTGCTAAAACCCAACGACCTCAAAATGACTCTGTTGAGGCAATTCGCCCCATGCGGACAGAGACGATTGTTATCGTCGTCGGGAAATTGCGCGCTGGCGTCGGATGGCATTGTCTGCAGTGGTGATGATCGTTACGAACTGCATCTGCCTCTCCTTTCACCTATCGCCGGGCGCAATTCTAATATCGTAAACGGTACCTTTTCCTCGGTAAGCGGTTGTTTTTCCGTCTCCGTTTTCGATGGTCGCTATATTACGCTAAAGTGCCCGCAGCACAAGCGACAAATTCAAATTTCTGAAAAGTTTTTTCATTACTTTGTGAATGAAGATGCAAACGCGCGCCAATCCTGCGAAAATACGCCTGACTACGAGTTGATGGTTATAACGTCTGAAACAATTTCGAAACGAAAGGCTCGCTTTTATGCAAACTTACGAATCGGACGCCAATATCGGAAACATTAAGCTCATCGCCGTCGACATGGACAAGACACTGCTGACCGACGAGCGCGTGCTGCCGCAAGGCCTTGACGAACGCCTGGACAAGCTCGCCGAAGCCGGCATCGTATTCTGCCCCGCCAGCGGACGTCCCGCCCCCAAGCTCGAAGAGATGTTCGAGGGCATCAAGAACCGCCTCGCCTTTTGTCCCGACAACGGCGCATGCGTGATCTATCGTGGCAGCTATATCTATAAGAGCATTATCGACGTGGAGCTGTACCAGCAGGTCTTGAGCCGCGCCTCGGAGGATCCTCGCGCTGTCCCCGTCCTGTGCTGCTTCGACGAGTTCTACGTGCTTGCCCGCGACCATCAATACCACGACGAGATCAGCGTCTACTACAACACAATCAACTACGTCGACAGCTTTGAGGGCATTGATATCGAGTCCAACAAGATCTCGATCTTCTTCCCCGCCTACGATGCCGAGCCCGCATTCCGCGAGACCTATAGCCCCGAGTTCTCGGACAAGCTCTACGTCACCAACGCCGGGCGCGAGTGGATCGACTTCATGAACTTGGGCGTCGACAAGGGCGCCGGCGTCGCGCACCTATGCGAGCACCTGGACATCGATATTGCCGACGCCGCCGCTGTGGGCGATACCTACAACGACATCCCCATGCTCGAGCGCGTCGGTCACAGCTTTATCGTGGACAATGCCGAGGAGCACATGAACGCGCATGCCAAATGGCGCATTCCGAGCAACAACGACGGGGGCGTACTGACGCTCATCGACGCCATCTTGGCGGCTCGTTAACGTTGCTCGTCGGACCTGACCGGACGAGGCGGGTAAGTTTTTCGTTCGGTCAGGTCCTGGGCTCGCTCGGAAAGCACATTAAGTGCTTTCCGGCTCGTGCGGAATCTACGAAAAACTTACCCGCCTCGCCCGGCCAGGTCCTAGGGTGACTTGCTTGCCGCCTGGATGGCGTCTTGGCATCTAGATACTTGGCTGATTTTTTGGAATGAAGGGGGCTCCTTGTTGGCAAGGAGCCCCCTTCTGGTTTTGGTTACTTTGGGGTTGTGGGTACTTCTTTATTTGGCATCGGCCCAGGTTATGCCGGTGCTGGCTTCGGCGATTAGGGGTACGCGGAGGTCTACGACGTGTTCCATGACGTCTTGAACCATGGCGGTCAGGCGTTCGACTTCGTCGACCGGGCACTCAAAGTCCAGTTCGTCGTGTACCTGCAGGATCATGTGGGCGGCAAAGTCCTCTTCTTCCAGACGGCGGCTCACGCGGGCCATCGCGATCTTGATGATGTCGGCGGCGGTGCCCTGCATGGGGTGGTTCATGGCCGTGCGCTCGCCAAAGCCGCGGAGTTGCGGATTTTTGGCCTTGAGCTCCGGAATGTGGCGACGGCGGCCGTACATGGTCTCGGCGTAACCTGTCTGCTTGGCACGCGCCACCACGTTGTCGAGGAACGTGCGCACGCCCGGGTAGGCCTCGTAGTAGCGGTCGATCATGTCGCGCGCCTCGGCCATCGAGATATGCAGCGACTGCGACAGACCGTAGGCCTGCTGACCATACACAATGCCAAAGTTCACGGCCTTGGCGCGACTGCGCAAGTCGGGCGTTACCTCGGACACCGGCACGCCAAACACGCGTGCCGCCGTCTCGGCATGGAAGTCCTCGCCCTCGTTAAAGGCGCGTACCAGGTGCTCGTCACCTGAGAGATGTGCCAGCAGACGCAGCTCGATCTGCGAGTAGTCCACCGCCAAAAAGACGCTTCCCTCGCCTGCCGAAAACGCCGTCTTGACGGTACGGCCCAGCTCAGAGCGCGTCGGGATGTTCTGCAGGTTCGGGTCGCTCGAGGACAGACGACCCGTTGCCGTGATGGTCTGGTTGTACGTGGTGTGCACGCGACCGTCACCGCGGCGCAGCGGGCCCAGCGTGTCCAGATAGGTGGACTTGATTTTGGACTTCTCACGCCAATCCAAGATCAGGCGCACGATTTCGTGGTCACGGGCAAGATCGCTCAGCACCTTGGCGTTGGTCGAATAGTAGCCGCGCTTGGTCTTTTTGAGGCCCTTGGTCGGAAGCCCCATAACGTCAAACAGCACGTGCGAGAGCTGCATAGGGCTACCGATGTTAAACGTCTCATCACCCGCCAGGTCACGAATGCTGCGCTCGACCTCGGTAATCTGGGTCGCCAAGCCCTCGGACAGACTGTGCAGGCGGTCGGGGTCCACGAGCATGCCCGCGCGCTCCATCTTGGCAAGTACCGGAACGAGCGGCATCTCGATGCCATCGAACACGTTAGCGGCATTCTCGCGGGCCATGCGCTCGCGCAACGGCGCTACGAGCGCCAGCGTCAGAGCAGCAGTACGGGCGGCAGGCGCAGGAGCGTCCTCGCCGGCACCCTCTGCGCCGCGCGCCGCAGGCAACGTCATCTGCAGATAGGTATCGGCCAGATACGCCTCATCGAACTCGGAGCGATCGGAATCCAGCAGATAGGCAGCGACCACGGTATCGAAGATACGCGTAGAATCGACTGCCAGCGGATCCATGAGCTCGGGCTCAGAAGAATCGATGGGCGAAAGCTCGTGCAACAGCGCCTTCATATCCGGGCTCGCTACGCGACCCTCCATAAACAGACGCGCGAGCACGCCGGCAATCACGCCGTGGGCGAAATTGAAGCCCTCAACCTCAGCCGCCGCACCGCTGTCGCCCTCCTCGAGCGCGAACAGGCCCTTGGACGTCGCCAGCCACAGCGTGCGCGTCAGTCCAAAGAGCGCGCCCTCTTCCTTGTCGTCGTCCACCACGGCGGCGACCCACTCGTCGGCATCAATCGCGCGGGAAATCTCAGCCGCAACGGCACCAAGCGCGTCAGCATCGCCCGCGGCCGCGCGAACCATCGTAGGCATCTCAAACACACTGGAGGCAGCAGCCCCGCCCTCGCCGCCGATCAGCGCCAAGAAACGGTTCTGCATGGCGGTGATACCAAGCGTACCCAGCGCCGCGGAAACCTCATCGGCAGAAAACGCCGGGAAGGACGTCGCCTCAAAATCGAGCTCAACGGGCGCATCGGTGCGGATGGTCGCCACCTTACGGCTCAGCAGCGCGTCGTCGATGTGCGCGCGCAGGTTTTCGCCCATTTTGCCCTTGACCTCGTCGGCATGTGCGATGACCTCGTCCAGGCTACCGTACTGCGCAATGAGCGCGCTCGCCTTTTTGGGGCCGATGCCCGGCACGCCGGGAATGTTGTCTGACGTATCGCCCTTCAGACCATAAAAGTCGGGCACGAGCGCCGGCGTGATGCCGTGATACAGATCGTCGACGCTCTCGGGCGTCATGATCGCCACGTCGGACAGGCCCTTGCGGGTCGAGACCACGTTGACGTGCTCCGTCACGAGCTGATACATATCGCGATCACCGGTCACCAGCAGCATGTCGCAGCCTGCCTCCTCACCCAGGCGCGCCATGGTTCCCAGGATATCGTCGCCTTCCCAGCCCTCGGACTGCAAAATCGGCACGTTGAGCGCGGCGAGCAGCTCCTTGATCATCGGAAACTGCGCGTGCAGATCGGGGTCCATGGGCGGGCGTTGAGCCTTGTACTGCGGCAGCATCTCCATGCGCACGCGCGGCTTGCCCTTGTCAAAGGCCACAACAACGCCGTCGGGATTAAAGGCGTCGATCATCTTGAGGAACATATTCAAAAAGCCAAAGATCGCGTTGGTGGGACGACCGTCCGGCGCGTTCATGGTGGGCGGCACGGCGTGGAAGGCGCGGTGCATGAGCGAGTTGCCGTCGATAACGGCAAAAGTGCGGCGCTTGTCAGACATATTGAATACCTCGCTTTGGGCTGGGCACGGTTTGCTCACTCCAGTTTACACGCTCCCCGCCCCACGGCCACTGCACATAGGGCTTCCCTGCCGCCGCAGGCCCGCGCGTGATACGATGGCTCACGGTACATCAACCAGCACGATCGATCCGAAAGGAGCCTGCGTCATGGAGCGTCCCTGCGCATGGAAAAAGTACACGCCACAGCAGATCGAAGAGCTCGAGGAGCTTTGCCGCGGCTATAAGCAGTTTTTGAGTGAGAACAAGACCGAGCGCCTGTGCGTCAAGACCGGCATCAAGATGGCCGAGGAGGCGGGCTACGTCAATCTGGAGACCGTGATCTCCGAGGGCCGCGCGCTCAAGGCCGGCGACAAGGTGTACGCCGCCAATCACGGCAAGGACCTCATGCTCGTCAACCTGGGCACCGCCCCGCTCGAGCAGGGCTTTAACATCCTGGGCGCCCACGTGGACTCGCCGCGCCTGGACCTTAAGCAGAACCCCGCCTTCGAGGCCGGCGACATGGCTTATCTCGACACGCACTACTACGGCGGCGTCAAGAGCTACCACTGGGTCGCTTCCCCGCTCGCACTCGTAGGCGTCATCTGCAAAAAGGACGGCACCACCGTCGACATCAACATCGGCGACAAGGCAGACGACCCGGTCTTTACCATCTCCGACCTGCTGATCCACCTCTCGAGCGAGCAGATGGCCAAGCCCGCCAAGGACGCCGTCGACGCCGAGATCCTCGACGTGATCGTGGGCGGCCGTCCCGTCAAGTTTGACGAGGACGACAAGGACGCCCCCAAGGAGCCCGTCAAGCAGATGTTCCTGGACATCCTCAAAGAGCAGTACGACGTCGAGGAGGAGGACTTCCTCTCCGCCGAGATTGAGGTCGTGCCCGCCGGCCCGGCCCGCGACATGGGCCTCGACCGCTCCATGATTCTGGGCTATGGCCACGACGACCGTGTCTGCGCTTACCCCTCCATGCTTGCCCAGATAAACGTCGCCAACGTCGAGCGCACGAGCATCACGCTCATCGTCGACAAGGAGGAGATCGGCTCCGTGGGTGCCACCGGTATGACGAGCCGCTTCTTCGAGAACACCGTCGCCGAGATCATGACGCTCGCCGGCGAGGATAGCCCGCTGGCCCTGCGCCGCGCACTCGCCCACAGCCGTATGCTCTCCTCTGACGTGTCCGCCGGCTTCGACCCGGGCTACGCCGGCAAGTTCGAAACCAAGAACGCAGCCTTTATGGGTCGTGGCCTGTGCTTTAACAAGTACACGGGCAGCCGCGGTAAGGGCGGTTCCAACGACGCCGATGCCGAGTATGTGGCCCTCATCCGCGACATCATGGACGAGGCGGGCGTGGACTTCCAGACCTGCGAGCTCGGCCGCGTCAATGCAGGCGGCGGCGGCACCATCGCCTACATCATGGCCAAGTACGGCATGAACGTCATCGACTCCGGCGTTGCCGTCCTGTCCATGCATGCCCTGTGGGAGGTCGCCAACAAGGCCGATATCTACGAGGCCTACCGCGGCTACAAGGCCTTCATCGAGCGCGCCTAACCAACCCTTCATCAGTTGCGGTGAAATACGGACTAAACTGGCCCATAAACGGCCAAAACTGACTGTATTCCACCGCAACTTCCTTCTTTGGCAGAGGAGAATCCGTGTTGCAGGTCATCATTTCGCCCGCCAAGCAAATGCGCGCGGCCCAAGATGCTTTTGAAGTCCTGGGCATTCCACCCTTTGTGCGCGAGACGGCTCGCCTCCACCGCGCACTGCTAGATATCGAGCGGAATGAAGGCAGCGCCGGCCTGCAGGCGCTGTGGAACGTGAGCGACAGGCTGCTCACAACGTGTCTGGATACGCTTCACGAATTTATGCCCGTCCTGAGCGATACCGACCTCGCAGATCCCGATATCGCGCGTCGAATCTCCCCCGCCGTCATGTCCTATCACGGCATTCAATACCAGAGCATGGCACCCGAGGTGATGGATGCCGCGCAGCTCGACTGGCTGCAAAACCATCTCTGGATCCTCTCGGGACTCTACGGATGCGTGCGCCCCTTCCACGGCGTGTCTCCCTATCGGCTCGAAATGGGAGCCAAGCTCGCCGTCGACAACGCCCGTGACCTCTATGCGTTTTGGGGCGACAAACTTGCATGCGCCATTGCGCCGACCGGCTCCAACACCACGGTCGTCAACCTTGCCAGCGTGGAGTACGCCAAGGCCGTTCTACCCCATCTCGCAGGCGACGCCACAACCATCACTTGTCTCTTTGGCGAAGGTGTCCGCAACGGCAAGCCCATCCAGCGATCGACCGCCAGCAAAAAGGCACGCGGCTCCATGGTGCGCTGGATGGCAGAAAACAAGCTCGAGGATGTAAGCGGGCTCACCGCGTTCGACGTTGGTTATCGTCACCTTCCCGAGCTTTCAAATAAAAACACTTTGGTCTTCCTGAACGAACAGACCTTGTAGAACCACCGCTACTTTTGAATGTGCTGCCTAGGCACGGCGTCTATTCCGCCAAGCCGTCGGCTTTGGCAATTTCATTTGTCGAACCGTCCTGATAGGCAATCTTGACGTGCTCGACCTCGGACACCGCAACACCCGTCGGAGGCTCCAGACGCCATTCCGTCAAGGCGATATCCATGGTCGTGGGCACATCCCCTTGATCTTTGAGCTTCACCGTCAGCGTTTTGAGCGTCGCGTCAAACGTCACGCGTTCGATTTCTTCACCTGGAATGGACCCACCACTCAGCTGCAACTGCACAAACTCATCGCGCGGGTACCAATAATCGCCCGGCGCGGCAACGGTATTGCCGCCCGTGACCTTCACTGTCATGATCGGCAGGCTATCGTCCGCCTCAAACGCCCAGGCAGCTCCCCCACACCCGCCAAACGTCCAGATACAACAGGCGATCGCCATCACGACAAGGATCGCAAAACCAATTGCGACCAGCCCATGATGGGCACGGCCCTCCTCGGCCGACACATCCCACTGCGTCTCCCGATATAGATGCTTGTCTTCCATGTTCGCCTCCCCACGGGCATGCTCATCGCGTCAATCGTACCCATTCAGGCTATACTTGAGCCCACCACATAAACGGGGAGCTTGCAGGACAAGACGGTAGGCTGAGACTGGGCGCGCCCGCCCTGACCCGCAAACCTGATATGGGTAATGCCAACGAAGGGAGCCGTGCCAATGAGCACACAGACCGAGCCCAAGCTCGTCACGCAAATCGACTTCGCCCGCGCCGGGCAGATCACGCCGCAGATGAAGGAGGTTGCCGAGCGCGAGCATCGCGACCCCGAGTACATCCGCGAGCGCGTGGCAGACGGCCGCATCGCCATTCCCGCCAACATCGTGCATATCAAAAAGGGCATGCGCGCCTTTGGTGTCGGCGAGGGCCTGTCCACCAAGGTCAACGTCAACCTGGGCATCTCGGGCGACAAGGCCGATGCCGCCGAGGAGTGGAAGAAGGTCAAGATCGCCGAGGACTTTGGCGCCGACGCCATCATGGACCTCTCCAACTCGGGCAAGACGCGCCAGTTCCGCCAGCAGCTCATCGACGAGACGCCGCTTATGGTGGGCACCGTCCCCATGTATGACGCCATCGGCTACATGGAAAAGCCGCTGGTCAAGCTCACCAAGGACGATCTGCTCGAGGTCGTGCGCGCTCATGCCGAGGACGGCGTGGACTTTATGACCATCCACTGCGGCATCAACAAGTCGGTCATCAAAACCTTTAAGGAGACCGGCCGCCTCATGAACATCGTCAGTCGCGGCGGCTCGCTGCTGTTTGGCTGGATGGAAGTCACCGGTAACGAGAACCCCTTCTACGAGTACTACGACGAGGTGCTCGAGATCTGTCACGAATACGACGTGACGATCTCGCTCGGCGACTCCTGCCGCCCGGGCTGCCTCTACGACTCCAACGACGCAACCGAGACCGCCGAGATGATCGAGCTGGGCAAGCTGTGCAAGCGCGCTTGGGCCGCCGGCGTCCAGGTTATGGTCGAAGGCCCGGGTCACATGGCGCTCGACGAGATCGCCGCCAACATGAAACTGCAGAAGCGCCTGTGCCACAACGCCCCGTTCTATGTGCTCGGGCCGCTGGTGACCGATATCGGCGTGGGCTACGACCACATCACCGCTGCCATCGGCGGCGCCATCTCCGCCAGCTCCGGTGCCGACTTCCTGTGCTACGTGACGCCGGCCGAGCACCTGTGCCTGCCCAACGCCCAGGACGTGCTCGATGGCCTCATGGCCACCAAGATCGCCGCACACGCCGCCGACATCGCCAAGAAGGTGCCGCACGCCCGCGACATGGATGACAAGATGGGCCAGGCACGCCGTAAGCTCGACTGGGACGCCATGTGGAAGTGCGCGCTCGACCCGGTCACCGGCAAGAAGCGCTACGAGGAATCCCCCGCCGCCACCGAGGGCACTTGCACCATGTGTGGCAAGATGTGCGCCGTCCGCACCGTCAACAAGGTGTTCGAAGGCACGACGATCGACCTCGGTATTGAGGACTAACGCGTCACCGAAGCCACAATCGGTAACAATGTGTTCGACAATTGTTGACGCGTGAACATTTGCTTACATTTGCGTAAAGATTGCATCGCCCGCCCGGGTTCGGAATATAGCCGGCCCGGGCAACTTTATAATGCAGACTTAAAGACCCATTTGAATCCGACCGAACAAGGGAGCGAACATGGATCGCAGTAAGGTACCCGCCGTTCTATCCATCGCAGGATCCGATTCCAGCGGTGGCGCCGGCATTCAGGCCGACATCAAGACCATCACGGCGCACCGCCTGTATGCCGAGACGGCCATCACAGCCATCACCGCACAGAACACCCTGGGCGTCACCGCTGTGCAGAACATCTCCCCGGATATTGTCGCGGCGCAGATCGATGCCGTTTTTGACGATATTCGACCCAGCGCCGTCAAGATCGGCATGGTTTCCTCTGCCGAGATTATCGAGGTTATCGCCGACCGCTTGAGCGCCTGGGACGCACAAAATATCGTCGTCGACCCCGTCATGGTCGCCACCTCGGGTGCTCGCCTCATTGCCGAGGATGCCGCTGAGGCACTCACCCGCCGCCTGTTCCCGCTGGCGACCGTCATCACGCCCAACATTCCCGAGGCCATGGCGCTGCTCGATTATGAGGTCGATTCCGAGCGCACGCAGCAAAATGCCGCCATGCTTCTCACCCGTCGCTTTGGCTGCGCGTCTCTCGTTAAGGGCGGGCATTTTGTCAACGAGGCCAACGATGTGCTAGCAGAGCCCGCGCCGCTCGATGACGAGGGCAACCATCTGGGCGATCCGCTCACCACGTGGTTCCGTCACAAGCGTATCGAGACCGGCAACACGCACGGTACTGGCTGTACGCTCTCGTCCGCCATCGCCTGCGCGCTGGCCCAGGGCATGGATCTTGCCGATGCCGTCAACGCCGGCAAGGCCTACCTAACGGGTGCTCTGGCCGCCGGCTTTGACATGGGCAAAGGCTCCGGCCCCGTCAACCACATGTGGCAGTACTAAGCCCCATCCCAAACCGCCACAAAGGGGACAGGCACCTTTGTGGCGGTTCCCGCAAACATCTCGATCTGTAACAGTTAGAGTCCATTTTTCGACCCACCTGTTACAGATTGAGACATTCAAATTCCGCTGAGAAGAAAATCTCGATCTGTAACAGTAACTCGGCAAAATCGACCCTAGATGTTACAGATCGAGACAAACGACCGATATCGACCTAAATAATCTCAATCTGTAACATCTAGCCCGTTTTCGGCCTTACAGCTGTTACAGATCAAGACAAACCAACGAAACAAGCCACCGCAAGGGGAACTTTTGTACTGCTTTGGGCCTTACTACTCTCCGAGCATCTCTTTGAGCTTGGCTGCCACGGCATGGCCGAGGCTCTCGTGGCTTTCCGGCATCATGTGCAGATAATCGATATCGCCCGGCTCGGCAAAATCGGCGGCATTCAAAAAGTCGCAGCCAAACTGTTCGGCAACATACGCATAGTATTCGGCAAAATGCTCCGAGGCCTCGACGGAGTGCTCGTCAAAGTCGGTCATATACACATCGGCGATCTGCGGCTTGATCTTGATAGGAGCCATCAGCAGAATGCGCGGACAAGGCGCAGCGTCGGTCCACGGAAACGCGCGGACAGCGCGAATCAGCGCCATGGCGCCACGGGCGATATCGGAAGCTGTCACGTTAAAGACCGTCTTACAGTCGTTGGTGCCCAGCATAATCACGATCGCATCCAGCGGCTTATGGGCCTCGAGCAGCATCGGCAACGCGCGAATACCGTTGAGATTAGTATCCAGATGGCACATATCGTCGCGCACCGTCGTGCGGCCGTTTAAGCCTTCCTCAATTACGTGCCAGTCCTCTCCCAGGTCACGCTGTGCCACGCCGCACCAGCGCACATCGTGCGCATAGCGCACCGCGGTGCCGTCGCGCATACCTGTCGGATCGTAGCCATAGGTATTGCTGTCACCAAAGCACAGAACGTTTTTCATCGTAAGCCCTTCCTTTAGTAAAAAGCCGACGGGAGCAGCCCTCCCGCCGGCTCGACCTATCTGTCGGCACGTACCGATTACAGGTACTTGTGCCAATCGTCCTCGTCCTCATCGTCCTCGGCAGCAGCCTGAGCCTGCTCGGCGGCGCGAGCAGCCGCAGCGCGAGCGGCAACCTGGGCATAGGACTCCTCGTTGCGCTCGGGGAAGTTTGCCAGCACGTGCTCGAACTTGGCAAAATCCTCGTCCCAGCGCGTAGAGGGCACGGCAAAGAAGACCTGCTTGACCTTAAAGTCGCCCGACGCGAGCTCCTTACGGAAGAGCTCGGCCACGGTCTCGGCATCAAAGCCGTTGTTGTCGCAGCCCCAAGCGCCCAGCACGAGCTTCTCGCGACCCAGCTCGTCGCAGATGGCAAGCACAAAGCGGATGCGATCGCGCAGGGCATCCAGCAAGGCATCGTCACCCACGCGATACTCCTGGCGAGCGCGCTTGGCGTTGGGCGCGGCGGCAACGATCACGTCAGCATATGCATGTACGTGATTGCGGTCGAAGCGCACCGCAGGCACCACCAGCGCACGGTTGCGGTAAAGCTCGCAGTTGATGTTGCGGCGACGGTTCTCACCGTACCATTTGCGCTGCTTATCGAGCACGTTGTACAGGTACGAATCGGCACAGAGCGTGGCCTCCTGGCCCAGATAGCCCTGGATGTAGCCACCGCCCGGGTTGGTGAACGAGGCAAAGGCAAGCACGGCCATGTCACAGAACTGCGCGTAGCCTCGGCCGTTATCCAGAATGGCCTGCGTGGCAGAGGCGTCGAGCACGGTGACCTCGGGCAGGACCGGAGCAGGCTTTTCAGCGGCAGGCGCAGGCTCGGTCTCCGCGGCCTCCTCGGCGGGTGCAGGCTCGGCCGCAACCTCGGTCTCGGCAGACGCAACCTCGGCGGTCTCAGACTCCTCGGCAACCTGTTCCTCGGCAGCGTCGGCCGCGTGGGCCTTGGCCTTCATCGCCGCGATAAATCCGGCAGGCATGCCATCGAACTCGCGCACGCCTGCAAGCGAACGCTCGATATCCTTGGCGCACGCTTCGGACACAGTCGCCACGTGACGCTCGGCGGCCTTGGCACGGGCCTCGCGCTTGGGATTGGACTGTCCCGCGCGATTGGGCCTGCGGTTACGGTTCCTGTTGTCGACGTCTGCCATAAGTGGTCACCTTTCTCGGTCTCTGCCGCTATCGGCTTTTCCATCCATGATACCCCGCCGTGTACAAAAAAGACGGCCCCGAAGGACCGCCTTCCGTATCGATTTACACGTGCGGCAAGCACCGCTGCAATTTGGCACTAGTCGCGACGACCAAGGATGTTCAGGATGCGCAGGAACACGTTGATGATGTCCACGAACAGGTTGGATGCCATGAGCACGGCGTTGGGCAGCGTGGGCGGCACCGTCGTGGCCACATAGGTGTCGTAGCCAATAAAGCCAGCGAACACCACGATCACGATCAGGTCGGTGATGGACTGCGAGACGCCCATAAACATCAGCACGATCTCGACCAGAATCGTAGCAAGCAGGATGCCAAAACCAATGCCGTACACACGCTGGAAGAACTTGGGGAAGGTCACGCCCAGCGCACCAAAGACAAAGGTGATGGCGGCCGTGGCGATAAAGGCAGTGTTGATGGTGGGCAGGTCGTAATTGGCAAGGCCAAACGACGCGGTCAGGCCAAAGGTACTCGCAAAGATTACGTAGCCCACAAGGGACAGACCCACAGACTGCTTGCCCGCGGCGGCCGACATCATGACCATGCCGACGATGGTCAAAATAAACGAGCCAAAGACCAGCGGCAAGGCGGCGCCGCTCATCATCATGCGGGCAAACGCCATGGTGCTCGTAAAGTAAGCACCGGCACCCATGGCGCAAAAGCCCAAAAAGATCAGGGCAGACATGGCAAGGTTGTACGCACGCGGCGACATCTCCTTGGCACGGCTTGCGCCGGTCTCAATGGGGCCGTTCTGATAACCCTGGATATCGTTCATAATATCGTCCTTTCAAAAGCGCCGCGACAGCGCCGTAGGTAACAAGATTCCTGCCATTGTACCCGAATGCCGCGCGCTCTTACCTGCGGCGCCCACTCTCGAGCGTACGGTCGAATGCCCACACCCACCAACGCATCAGATGGGCCTGCGAGCCATCCGGTCGCTCACGCGCCTGTTCTTCCAGATACAGTTCGGTCGCATGCCCACCAAAACGAACCTTATACGTTGCCGTACGAATGCCGTGAACCGTTAGGCCAAAACCGGTGGACGAGACAATCTCGTCGATCGTAAAACAGCGACCGTCGACCCAGCAGACGGTAACCGGCACGACTTGTCCGCCCGCGAGGATGCGGGCCACGACGTCCACATACTGCTTGTGCACGCGTCGAGTTTTGCCATCTGTCTGTCGATATTCCATGCCCCCTATTATCGAACGCATGTTTGCATATTGTAAAGCGAACAGACTGTGGTTTTGGGATGTTGGGGTGCGCGCCCGTGTCCTCATGGCGTGCTAGCAAAAAGAACACCCGCGGTCAACAGGGCAAATATTCAATGTTAGTGCCAAAAAATTCACTTCTCCCATCAGAACTCGGTAAAGAAACCCGCAGGAGGTGATACGATTTATCATGTTTTTGTAACGTGCCTGCAAACTTCGAGAAAGCCCATATATGGACGTAACGTTCTCAGCCTTCCTCGGCCAAATTGTGTCGAACCCAGTCCTTGCCGTCACCGTGATCCTCGCGCTCGGCGCTATCTTCGTCAACGGATGGACCGACGCGCCCAACGCCATCGCGACCTGTGTCACCACGCGCTGCATGCCCGCCCGCGCAGCCATTCTCATGAGCGCCGCATTCAACTTCCTCGGCGTGCTCATCATGACGCACTTTAACGCGAGCGTCGCCAACACCATCTCACATATCGTCGACTTTGGCGGAAACAGCACCATGGCGCTCGCATGCCTCTGCGCGGCGCTGTTCTCCATCGTCGTCTACGGCGCCACGGCATCGCGTTTTGGCATCCCCACCTCGCAAAGCCACAGCCTTATCGCCGGCCTGACCGGTGCCGCCATCGCCCTCGGCGGCGCGAGCAGCGTCAACGTCCACGAGTGGATGAAGGTCATCTACGGCTTGGCGCTCTCCATCGGCCTGGGCTTTATCATGGGCTGGGTCCTGTGCAAGCTCGTCTCGATTCTTTTCGCCGCCGCCAACAGGCGACGTGCCAATGTCTTCTTTAAATATGCTCAGATCGCAAGTGCCGCGGCCATGAGCTTTATGCACGGCGCGCAAGATGGACAAAAGTTTATCGGCGTGCTCTTTTTAGGTGTCGCCTTTGCCAGCGGACAGACGAGCGTCGGCGACGCCGGCATCCCCATCTGGATCATGCTGCTGTGCTCGGCCACCATGGGTATCGGCACCAGCGTGGGCGGTGAGCGCATCATCAAGTCTGTCGGTCAGAGCATGGTCAAGCTCGAAAAGTACCAGGGCTTCTCCGCCGACCTGGCGGGCGCTGCAAACCTGCTGCTTGCCACGCTCACCGGCATCCCCGTGTCCTCCACGCACATCAAGACCTGCGCCATTATGGGTGTCGGTGCCGTCAAGCGCCTCTCGGCGATCAACTTCGGTGTCGTCAAGGACATGATGTTCACCTGGTTCTTCACCTTCCCCGCCTGCGGACTTATCAGCTTTGTCATGGCCAAGCTGTTCATGATGTTCATCTAGTCAAACCGAACGTCCATCCGGACCGCAATACCTCGCCCACCCGTCTTCGCCTCGAAAGGACCCACTCATGGCAAAGAAACCCGATTCGTTCTACTTTGACAACTACGTCGCCTGCGCCGACCTTGCTGTCCAGGCCGCAGAGTTGCTCATCAAGATTTTTGAGAACTTTGATCCCGCGCAGATCCACGGCATGCTCGAAGAGATGCATGCGATTGAGCATGCGGCCGACAAGAAGCACCATGAGCTCGAGGATGCCCTGCTCACTGCCTTTATCACCCCGCTTGAGCGCGAGGATCTGGACCTGATGAGCTGCTCGCTCGACACTGTGCTTGACCGTATCGAGGGCGTCGTGCAGCGCGTCTACTTCACCAACATCCAGAGCATCCACCCCGATGCCATTGTCATCGCCCACAAGGTGACCGACGCCTGCCGCGCCATGAAGGACCTTATGGTCGAGCTGCCTAATTACCGCAAGTCCAAGACCCTGCGCGAGCTGGTCATCCAGATCAACACCATTGAGTCCGAGGCCGATGAGCTCTACATCAACGCCATGCGCAACCTGCACGTCAATGGCAAGGACCCGCTCGAGGTCATCGCCTGGCGTGACGTCTACGCTTTCCTGGAGTACTGCGCCGACTGCTGCGAGAATGTGGCTGATGTCGTGGATTCGATTGTCATGAAGAACAGTTAATTGGGGGTACGTGTCCCGGCGGCGAAGGGCCGGCACCTGTTTGCTTTCTCACTCCGGCTGCGTGGCAGAGTCGTTCGAAAGTAAACAGGTGCCGGCCCTTCGCCTTACGTACCACCATTGGGAACTTTGGCTGATACTTTGAAAGCGATGGGGCTTTTGTTGGCAGGGCCTTGGGGCCCGATTGGAAACTTTGGGACCGCCTTAAACGTTTGGCTGAATGTTGCTTTGGGTACCCTTTTGCTTAGTTTTGGGTTGTTTTATTAGCTTTGGAGGGTTTGGTTATGGGCTATTTGGATCTGGCTCGGGGTCGGTATTCTTGTCGTTTGTTTGAGGATCGTTCTGTGGAGCAGGCTGTGGTGGATGCCATTGTTGAGGCTGGGCGTATTGCTCCTTCTGCTTGTAATAATCATCCAACCCGTGTGATGGTGTTAGATACGCCCGAGCTTTTGGAGAAGGCGGCTGCTTGTCAGCCTCGGTTTGCTCGTGATGGGTCCATCTTTGGCGCTCCGCTCATCTTCCTCATTTGCAGCGTTACCGACGACGCTTGGGTTCGCCCCTATGACCAGATGAACTCCAGCGCTATCGACACCTCGATTGTTTGCGATCAAATGATGATGGAGGCCGAGGAGCAGGGTCTGGGAACGTGTTGGGTATGCCATTTTAAGCCCGAGCTAGCCCGAGAGCGGTTCAACCTGCCCGAGGGCGTCTATCCCTATCACATGCTCGTCTGCGGCTATCCTGCCGACCACATCGCCGATCCCGAGCATCGCGATGCCCGCACCATTCCCCTCTCCGACTTCCTCCTCAAGTAGTTTTTGGCACATGCCCTAAAATCTACCTTTTACCGCGCACCCTTTCGCCGAGTTCTGCCCTATCGTACGCAGAGCTCGGCGTTTTGTTTCCCAACCCGTATGCAGCCACAAAAAAGGAGCCCGCAGGTGCGAGCTCCTCTTAAGGACACGAGATTGTAGCTCTGGCGCTAGTCCAGGTCGTCGGCGGCAAAGTTGTCGATCGGGGCGAAGGGGTCAGCCACGGGGACAACCGGATCAGCGACAGGCAGCGGCTCGGCGGCGGGAACGGTCACTGCAGGAGAAGCCGCAGAACCGACCGGCGTGGAGGCCATAAGGTCGGACGGGAAGGAATTCTGCGCATCGTCCATGAAGTGCTGGATGAGCTTGAGGTACTCGGCTTTGAACTCCTCACGGGAAGCCTTCAGACGGTCGATCTCCTCGAGCTCGGCCTGCTTCTCGGTCAGGGCCTGACGGATGACCTCGCGGGCCTTGGCGTCGGCTTCGTTGCGGATGCGCTCAGCGTTCTCGTTGGCATCGTTGACGATGCCCTCGGCGGTCTGCTGGGCAGCAATCAGCGCAGCGGAGATCTGGCGCTCCTGAGCGGAGAAGTCGGGTGCGGGAGCGGCCACAGGAGCGGCGGGAACGGCCTGAGCGGCAGCGTCCTGAGCCTGGGCAAGCTGGGCCTGCGTGTCGGCAAGCTGCTGCTCGGTGGCAGTCAGACGACCCTTAAGATCGACAATCTTGGCAAGCATAGCGTCAACCTCGGAGGACAGCGTCTCCAAAAAGACGTCGACCTCGGCGGGATCATAGCCGCGCTTGGCCTCAGAGAAAGTCTGAGCCTGGATGTCAGCAGGGGTAATAGCCATAACAAGTTCTCCTTTATCATCGCCTTGGCGCCGGGCGCTCGACGTAAGTTACTGAGCCAGTACTATACGAGTATACCTATAAGAAGCTGCAGAATCAGCCTCTGCACCAACTGCAACGCAATAATCGCAACGACCGGCGAAAAATCAACGCCGCCCATCGGCGGAATAAACCGACGAAACAGGTTGAGCCACGGACCGCAGACGCTATCGAGCACCGCGGCGATATCCTGCAGCAGGCCGCCCTGCTTCATGGGAATCCACGTCATAAAGCAATAGACCACAATAAGTGTGGAGTAGAAGTTGAACAGCGTGTTGACCAGCTGGACAATGGTGTAGATGTTGATGAGAATCTCCTCGTCTTGGGTTTACTTAAGGTAGCCGTCGGCGCGCAGCTTCTTGAGGTCCGAATCCTTGACCTCGCAGCCGGCGGGCAGCACCATAAACACGCGATCGCCCACCTCTTTGACCGTAGCGCCCAGGCCGCAGGCAAAACCATAGCTAAAGTCCAGGACACGCTTGGCGACCTCGGTGCGAACGCCAACAAAAATCAGCGCAACGGGCTGCTTGGTGCGCACGCGGCGGACAACGGTCTCGACATCGTCATAGCTCTCAGGGCGCAGGACATAGGCAGGCAGCTGCGGCGTGGCGTTAATGATGTTGTTTGCATAGGCCGAGGCGTCGCTCGGCGCAGAAGCGGGCGCAGGTACCGCGGCACGAGCGCGGGCGCTCTCGGCATAACTCGACGGCGTGTCGTAAGCGCCGGGGCGATAGCCGCCTGCGGCACTATCCTGAGAACGCGACGGCGGATTGTACGTCGTTGCATGACGCGAGTCATCGCCGACCAGCTGGCCGGAGCGCGTATACACGGCGACCGACTCGGCCTCACCGCGGCGCGTTTGGCCCAGCAGGCCGTTACTCGGCTCGTCCTGGGTATAG
>CABUUD010000030.1 GCA_902494585.1 uncultured Collinsella sp.
GAGCAGGCGACCTTATATATTTGCCCTCCCCGGGGCTCCTCGCCCGAACCCCTCAGCTAGTTCTTGAGCGAGTTCAGCGGCGCCGGGAAGCGTCCGCCGCGGTGGGCAAGCACGGTGCCGGCGTTGGGGTTCACCGGCATGATGGGTGCACGGCCAAACAGACCGCCGTACTCAACGCAGTCGCCCACGCCCTTGCCGATAGCGGGAATCACGCGCACGGCCGTGGTCTTATTGTTGATGACGCCGATGGCCATCTCGTCAGCGATAATGCCGGCGATGGTCTCGACCGGGGTGTCGCCGGGGATGGCGATCATGTCCAGGCCAACGGAACACACGCAGGTCATGGCCTCGAGTTTCTCGAGCGAAAGCGCGCCGGCCTCGACGGCGGCGATCATGCCGGCGTCCTCGGACACGGGGATAAAGGCGCCCGAGAGACCGCCCACGCTGGAGCTGGCCATGACGCCGCCCTTCTTGACGGCATCGTTGAGCATGGCGAGCGCGCAGGTCGTGCCGGGGCCACCGCAGGTGCCCACGCCGATGATCTCGAGGATGCGCGCGACGGAGTCGCCGATGGCGGGCGTGGGAGCCAGCGACAGGTCGACAATGCCCTTTTCGACACCCAGGCGACGGGCGGCCTCGCGGCTCATGAGCTCGCCGGCACGGGTGATCTTAAAGGCGGTCTGCTTAATCTTCTCGGCGACTTCCATCATCGATGCGGAATCGGGCAGCGTCTCCAGGGCTGCAGCCATAACGCCGGGACCCGAGACGCCTACGTTGATGACGGCGTCGGCCTCGCCACCTCCGTGGACGGCACCCGCCATAAACGGGGAGTCCTCGACCATGTTGGCAAAGCAGACAAACTTGGAGGCGCCAACGGAATCCTCGTCTGCCGTAAGCTTGGCGGCATCGATGATGGTCTGAGCCGCCATGAGCACGGCATCCATGTTGATGCCGGCGCGCAGGCTAGCGACGTTGACGCTGGAGCAGACGCGGCTCGTGGTAGCGAGCGCCTGGGGGATGGACTGGATGACACGGCGGTCGGCGTCGCCGATGCCCTTCTGGACGAGCGCGGAGAAGCCGCCCAGGTAATCGATGTCGAGCGTCTCGGCCGCGCGGTCGAGGGCATGCGCGATAGGGGTGAGGTTCTCATCCTTGCAGCAAGCGGCAATCTGCGCCACCGGGGTGACGGAAACGCGCTTGTTGACGATGGGGATACCGTACTCGCGCTCGAGGTTCTCGGCGGTCTCGACCAGGTGCTCAGCCGTGAGCGTCACGTGGTCGTAGATCTTCGTGCACATGCGGTCGAGGTTCTCGTCACCGCAACCCATGAGCGAAATGCCCATGGTGATGGTTCTGATGTCGAGGTTCTGTTCCTCAACCATGCCGCGGGTTTCCGCGATTTCTGCGGGCGTGATTGCCATCCTTGCGCTCCTATCTGCCAAAACGAGCATAGTCTTATCTATTCTAACGTGCCGCGCGTGCCAAGTGGCGCGTGCGGCACGTTTTGGTGCTCGGTTGTTTCCGTTGTGTTACTGCCCAAAGACCTCTTCGGCGATGCGCGCGCTTTCGGCGGCGTCCTTGGCGTAGTAGTCCGCGCCGATCTGCTTGGCATATTCGGGGGTGAGCACGGCGCCACCTACGATGATCTTGACGCCCGGCACCTCGGCATGAAGCAGCTTGATGGTCTCCTCCATGGCGACGACCGTGGTAGTCATAAGCGCCGAGAGGCCGACGAGCTTAATGTCGCGTTCCTTGACGGTCTTGAGCACCTCCTGCGGGTCGACGTCGCGACCCAGATCAAAGACGGTGTAGCCGTAGTTATCGAGCAGCATCTTGACGATGTTCTTACCGATGTCGTGGATGTCGCCCTTGACGGTGGCCACGCAGATTTTGCCCTTGTCGGCAATCTCGCCGGCGGGCATCAGGCGCTTGATGGTGTCAAAGCCAGCACGCGCGGCCTCGGCCGAGGCCATGAGCTGCGGCAAGAAGAACTTTCCCTGGTCAAAGAGGACGCCAACCTCGTCGAGGGCGGGGATAAAGTGGTTGTTGATGAGGTCCATGGCGTCGTGATCTGCCAGAAGACGTTCGGTCTCGGCTGCGATCTCGCCTTTGCGGCCCGAGACGACCATGTGGCGGATGGGATCGTCATCGGCGCTTGCGGTGGTGCTTGCGGCAGGCGCGGCATCGCTCGATACTGCTTGAGCTGCTGCCGGGTTAGCGGCGATCTTGTACGGATCGGTCCAGCCGGCGTAGCGTTCGATGTATCCGGTCGAGCCCTCGTCCTCAACGCTCAGGACGCGATAGCTGTAGACGGTATCCATAAAGCGCTTGGAGCCCGGGTTCATGATGGGGGCGTCCAGGCCCGCGCCGAAGGCGGCAGCCAAAAAGACCGAGCCCAGCAGCGGGCGGGCGGGCAGACCAAAGCTGATGTTCGACACGCCGAGCGCGCACTTGACGCCCAGGCGTTCCTTGCACAGGGACATGGCGCGCAGGATCTGTTCGGCCTGGCGCTGGTTGGTCGAGGCGGTCATGACCAGGCAGTCGATGAGGATGCGGTCCGGTCCGATGCCGTAACGGGCAGCCTCGGCCACGATGCGCTCGGCGATGGCGAAGCGAGCCTCGGCAGTATCGGGGATGCCGCCTTCGTCGAGTGTGAGGCCGACGACGTTGGTGCCGTAGTGGGCGACTAGCGGGAAGATCTCATCCATGATCTGCTGTTTGCCATTGACCGAGTTGATGATGGGCTTGCCGGCGTAGCGGCGCACGGCTGCCTCGACGGCTGCGGGGTCGGTGGAGTCGATCTGCAGCGGCAGCAGCGTGGAGCCCTGGAGCTGCTCGGTCGCCTGCTGGATGATCTTGACCTCGTCGATCTCGGGCAGGCCTACGTTGACGTCCAGGATGTCGGCGCCCTGTTCCTGCTGGCTGATGCCCTGGCTCACGACGTAGTCTAGGTCGCCGTCGCGCAGGGCCTGTTGCAGGCGCTTTTTGCCGGTGGGATTGATGCGCTCGCCGATGACGGCGATCTTGTGGCCGTCACAGGGAAGGTCCACGACCGTCTGGGCGCTCGTGACCGACATACTGGGCTTGCGGTGACGTGGGCTGGGCGTGTGGTTGCCGATAAGCGTGCGCAAGGCCGCCATGTGCGCCGGCGTGGTGCCGCAGCAGCCGCCCACGACGCTCACGCCGTCGGCGATCATGCCGGAGACGGCCTTGGCGTATTCGGGGGCCTGGATATCAAAGACGGTATTGCCGTCATCGTCCACGTGGGGGAGTCCCGCATTGGCCTGAACCATAACGGGCTTGTCCGTAACGGTGAGCATGCGTGCGGCGAGCCCTCTGAGCTCGGCCGGTCCCTGGCTGCAGTTGATGCCCAAAACGTCGGCGCCGATGGCTTCGAGCGTGATGGCGGCAACCTCGGGACTTGTGCCCAGGAAGGTGCGACCGTCTTCCTCAAAGGTCATGGTGGCAAAGACGGGCAGGTTGGAGTTCTCGCGGCAGGCGAGGACGGCCGCCTTGATCTCGGCAAGGTCGGTCATGGTCTCGATAATAAAGAGGTCCACGCCCGCATCGACGCCGGCGCGCACTTCCTCGGCAAAGAGGTCATAGGCCTCGTCGAAGCTCAGAGTGCCCAGGGGGCGCAGCAGGGCGCCGATGGGGCCGATGTCGCCGGCGACGTAGCGGGCGCCGGCCTCGCGAGCGCAGGTGACTGCCGCGGCAAAGACGTCTGCCACGGTGGCGGTGCCGTCGAGCTTGTGGGCGTTGGCGCCAAAGGTGTTGGCGGTGATCACGTCACAGCCAGCCTCGACGTACTGACGCTGGATATCGGTGATGACCTGAGGCTCCTCAAAGTTGAGCAGCTCGGGCAGGGCGCCGGCCTTCATGCCGGCCGCCTGCAGCATGGTACCCATGCCGCCGTCGAACAGGAGGTGTCCCGTGCCCTCGATGGCGGCGCGCAGGCGATCGTCCTTAATGCGAAGGTCGTCGATCGTGCGCGTCTTGTATGCAGCGCCATTACGGCGTGCGGCATCAACGGGCGCCGCCAGCGCGGCACCGTCCAGATCATGAGTGATAAGCGGAGTAAACATCGAGGGCTCCTAATGGCTGGAATAGCAGGTGGTGTGGGCGGCGCGGAAGCGGCAGTGCTCGCGCATGCGGCAGATATTGCAGGTAGGGCGGCTCTGGGCGTCGTGGACCTCGCCGTCAAACAGACCGATCACTGCGGTCACACTCTTGGTGGGCATGAGCAGGCTGGTAGGTGTGACGGTAAGCCCGATGAGCCGCGTGGCGTTGAGCGCAGCCACGATTGAGTGCTGGGCCGTAAGCGGGCAGTCGCCGTAGCCGGGGCTGAAGCGCCAGTTACCGGCGAGTCCGTGTGCAGCGGCCGCAGCCTTGACCTGTTGGTCCATCTGCTCGACGGCGGCTTCTACATAGGCAGAGCATGCGGCGTCGAGCACGGCTCCCTCTAGGGGCTGCTGGGCTCCCGTGGTTCGCAGGCGACGCTCGGCGTCCATGCCGAGGGTGCATGCCATGAGTGCGGCAAAGCGGGCGTCTTTGAGGTGGCGATAGATATCGCGGCCGCGCAGCTCAACGTTGGTGCCGACCAGGCGGATGCAAGGCTCGCCCTGCTCGTCGACGCCCGTGGCATCGACGGCAAACACGCGTCGCACGCCACGGGGCTCAATGTCCAGTTCCAAACGTTCAACGACAAGCTCAATACGCTGCGACAGCTCGGGCTCAATCTGCTGGCCGCCGTAGCCCAGATACCGCAGCATCTCGGCACGGTCGACTCGGGGGCGATGGGCAGCATCGATACGGTAGAGCGCCGGCGACGCAAGGTCGGCCGGCACTTCACCAAAAGCTGTATCGATGTGCGGTTTTTCCATTACCCCAGGCGCTCCATAATGGTTGCGGCGATCGCAGGACGATTCATAGTGTACAGGTGCAGACCGTCGGCACCGTGCTCCTTGAGGTCGCAAAGCTGACGGGCGGCATAATCTACACCGGCTGCCTGCAGGCTCTCGGGGTCGTTCTCGTACTTGGCGAGGATCTTGATGACGGGGGAGGGCAGCGACGCGCCGCACATAAAGACCATGCGGCTGATCTGCGACTTGCCCATAAACGGCATGATGCCCGCGGTAATGGGCACGGTGATGCCGGCCTTGTCGGCAAGCTCGCGAAAACGGTAGAAGCACTCGTTGTCAAAAAAGAGCTGCGTCACAAAGAAGCTCGCGCCGGCGTCCTGTTTTTGCTTGAGGTACTCGACCGAGAGGTTGAGATCCTCGCAGGCAATGTGGCCCTCGGGGTAGGCTGCGGCGCCCACACAAAAGCCGGCATCGACGAGCTCCGGGATGAGGTCGCAGGCGTAGGCGTAGTCCGAGGCGGGCTTGTCGTCCTCGGTCGCGCCGGCGGGAAGATCGCCGCGCAGGGCTAGCACGTTTTCCACACCGGCCGAGCGATACTCGTCAATCTTGGCGGCGATGTCGGCGTGGGTGCGGCCAACGCAGGTGAGGTGCGCTACCGAGGGCGTATCGAATTCGCTCGTAATCATATGCGCGATGGGGGCGGTGGTGGCACCGTTGCCCGAGCCGCCGGCCGAGCAGGTGACCGAGACAAAGCTCGGCGAAAGCTTGCACAGATTGCCTGCCACTTCGCGAGCCGTATCGAGGGTCAGCTCGCCCTTGGGCGGGAACATCTCAAACGAAACGGGCGCGGTGCCCTGGGATGCTGCCTGCTTAAAAACCTCGTCAACGCGCATATCGTGCTCCTCTAGATACGTAATAGTGTGATGTGTTGTAAGGATTCTACTGCACCACTGTGCCACGGTGGAGTTTCACTCGCTATTTGGGGATGCCAATCAAAGATGCCTTGCTATCGGCATTTCCTATAACAGGGTGGTCAATGTAGGATGGGGCTATATTGAATGGTATCTGATGCGAAATACCAGTTAATAGAGCCCCATCCTACATTGACCACCCTTAAACCATGGGGAGAGGTCTGCAATTTATGCAGTTGATTGACTGTTGAGGGTGGCAATGCCGCCTCGATAGGGTAACCTCATTGATTGGTTTCGCGACAGCAACATAACGGTAATGTCGCGGAAACACGGCGAGTCTAAGCTATGACTCGTTCGTTAGTAATCAACACCGCTTCTCACGCGGTGCCGATACGAAGGGAGTTCCGTATGGCCGAACTTACTGACCGCTTCGGGACCATGGTGTTCTCTGAGGAAGTCATGAAGGACTACCTCCCCAAGGACATTTGGAAGCGCCTTGCTGCAACCCTCGAGGGCGGTGAGCCGCTCGACCTGGATGTGGCCAACGCCGTTGCCCACGCCATGAAGGTCTGGGCTATCTCCAAGGGCGCGACGCACTACGCGCACTGGTTCCAGCCGCTTTCGGGCATTACTTCCGAGAAGCACGACAGCTTCCTGGAGCCCAACCACGACGGCACCGCCATTACCAAGTTTACGGGCAAGAACCTCATCCAGGGCGAGCCGGATGCCTCCAGCTTCCCCAACGGCGGCCTGCGCGCTACCTTCGAGGCCCGTGGCTACACCGCTTGGGATCCCACCAGCCCCGCCTTTATCAAGGACGATGTCCTGTGCATTCCTACGGCTTTCTGCTCCTACACGGGCGAGGCTCTGGACAAGAAGACCCCGCTGCTGCGCTCCATGACCGCGCTCTCGCGTGAGTCCAAGCGCGTTTTGGCGCTGTTTGGCAAGACCCCCAAGAAGGTCGTTCCTTCCGTGGGCGACGAGCAGGAGTACTTCCTGATCAAGAAGGACGCCTATCGCAAGCGCAAGGACCTGGTCATCACCGGCCGCACCCTCTTTGGTGCTGCTCCCTGCAAGGGCCAGGAGCTCGAGGAGCACTACTTTGGCGCTATCCGCCCCACCGTCTCGGCCTATATGAAGGACCTGGACGATGAACTGTGGGCGCTTGGCATTCCCGCCAAGACCAAGCACAACGAGGTTGCTCCCTGCCAGCATGAGCTCGCCCCCGTCTATGGCGAAGTCAACGAGGCCATCGACCAGAATCTGGTCATGATGGAGAAGATGAAGCTCATCGCCTCCCGCCACGACTTGGTCTGCCTGCTGCACGAGAAGCCCTTCGAGGGCATCAACGGTTCGGGCAAGCACAACAACTGGTCGCTTGGCACCGAGTCCGAGAATCTGCTCGATCCGGGCGACACCCCGCTCGACAACCTGCAGTTCATCGTCTTCCTCACCGCGGTGATCGAGGCCGTTGATAACTATCAGGAGCTCCTGCGTGCCTCCGTTGCCTCGGCCGGCAACGACCATCGTCTGGGCGCCAACGAGGCTCCTCCGGCGATTATGTCCATCTTCCTGGGCGACCAGCTTACCGAGGTCGTCGAGAAGATCATCGATGGCAAGGCTTCCGTCCATGCCACGCGCGGCGTGCTCGACCTGGGCGCCGATACCCTGCCCAAGCTGATGCAGGACAACACCGACCGCAACCGCACCTCCCCGTTTGCCTTCACGGGCAACAAGTTCGAGTTCCGTGCCTGCGGCTCCGAGCAGAACGTCTCCGACTCCAACCTGGTGCTCGATGCCGCCGTGGCCAAGTCGCTCAAGTCCTTCGCCGACGCGCTTGAGGGTACGCCCGAGGATGAGTTCCAGGACGCTGCGCTCGAGTACTGCAAGAAGGTCCTGACCGACCACCAGCGCATCCTGTTCTCCGGTGACGGCTACTCCGACGAGTGGCCCGTTGAGGCCGAGAAGCGTGGTCTTGCCAACAACAAGACCACGGCCGACGCCCTGCCCGCCTTTGTTTCCGAAAAGGCCATCGCGCTCTTTGAGGAGACGGGTGTCCTGACCAAGGCCGAGGCTCAGTGCCGCTACGACTGCAAGCTCGAGAAGTACAACAAGCTCATGAACATCGAGGCCACCACGATGGTTCGCGAGGCGCGCCGTACCTATCGCCCGGTCATTACCGCCTATGCCACCAAGGTCGCTAAGGGCCTTGAGACTATTCGTGCCGCCGGTGCTGAGGCCGCCATGCAGTGCGAGCAGAACACGCTCAACAAGCTCTGCAACGGTATCACTGCCATCAACGACTCCATCAAGGCGCTCGACGTCGTGCATCAGAAGGCCGAGGCTCTCGATGGCCAGGAGCAGGCCAACGTGTACGCGCACGAGGTCGTTCCCGCTATGGATGCGCTGCGTGCCGCCGTGGACGCCATGGAGGAGATCGTGGCAGCCGACTACTGGCCGGTCCCGACCTACGACGACATCCTGTTCTACGTGTAGAGCGTAACTGACATATCGTCACGGTATTGAGCCGGGGTCCGCATCATGCGGGCCCCGGTTTTTGTTTGCGAAGGACGCTTAGGAGTCCGTTTTGTAACTGATTCGCCCACGTAATAAGGGGTCGTGGGCAAAAAACGTCAAATATGAGTACTGTCACAAGTCCTGTAGCATTATCTTTTTGCAAAATATGCAGTGTTACGCAACATGTGTCCAAGTACTTAGCTGAAAAACACCTGCAATTCTTCCACCTTAGGACCCCTGGCGTCTAAATCGCCTTCAGATGGCATGAAATCGCTGTAACTAAAATGGTAACAGTACTCAAATTTGCCATTTTTTGACCACAGGCCTTGCGATGATGCCGGGATCCGCACCCTGTCGGGTTCGAATCCCGGCACATGGATAGCAAAAAGCCCGCCACCGCGAGAGCAACGGGCTTCTCAGTTTAAATGGTGCCCCCAGCGGGATGTCCGCGTGCGGCTGGCGCCGCCCGCTTCCGCTGCGTCGCTCCGCTCCTTGCGTGCTGCGCTGGAAAACGCTTGCGCGTTTCCTCAGCTCCGCACCCTGTCGGGTTCGAATCCCGGCATATCGGTAGCAAAAAGCCCGTCACCGCTGGGGTAACGGGCTTCTTAATTTAAATGGTGCCCCCAGCGGGATTCGAACCCGCGATATCCACCTTGAAAGGGTGGCGTCCTTGGCCGCTAGACGATGGGGACAGCGGGAAAGAGTATAGCAGACTTTTTTAGCCGTTCACATATCGTTGGCAAACTGAAAAACCACCACAAAGGTGCCTGTCCCCTTTGTGGTGGTGAGGTGCTAGGGGAGGAGCTTCATGGCGGCGTCGTGGGCGGCGTGCTCGTAGGTGTCGTCGAGGGGTTTGAGCGGCAGCAAGGCGGCGGCCTGTGCATCGCCACGGTGCTCGAGGGCATGGGCGATCAGCCAGTCGGCGAGCTCGGGGTTCTTGGGCAGCGCCGGGCCATGCAGGTACGTGCCGATGACGCCCTTGTAGATCAGGCCCTCAAAGCCGTCGTCGCCGTTGTTGCCGGTACCCGTGACGACGGACGTTCCGAGCGGCGTGGCGTCTGCGTCGAGCAGGGTGCGACCTCCATGGTTCTCGAATCCCACAAGGGGCTCGGGTGACAGGTCGGTCTTGACGGCGACGTTACCGATCAGGCGATTGGCGCCGCGCACGGTCTCAGCGGCAATGACCCCCAGACCTTCAATGCGATTTTCGCCCATATAGTACGAACGGCCGAGCAGCTGATAGCTGCCACAGATGGCAAGCAGCGAGCCGCCATCCTCAACATAGGCCGCGACCTTGTCTTTTTGGGCGAGCAGCTCGTGTGCCACGGCTAGCTGGTCGCGGTCGGAGCCGCCACCCATCATGACGATATCGGCATCGGTGAGATCGAGTGACTCGCCCATACGGACCTCGTCCACGCGAACGGGAATGCCACGCCAGGCGCAACGGCGCTCGAGCGCGATAACATTGCCGCCGTCGCCGTAGAGGTTAAGGGCATCGGGATACAGGTAGACGATGCGCAGCGGGTGCGAAAGCTCGACTGGCGCGATGCCGACAGGAAGAGCGCTGCCGTCGGCACGGGCTACGGCGCGCCCGGCAACAGCGTCGGCGGTGGCGCCTTTCAGCCCGTCGAGCTCCTTGACCAGCGGCGGGAAGGCCGTGTAGTTGGCGACGGCGTAGAAGGTGTCATCGGCGGCCTCGTCTGCCACGGCGCCAATTGCCTGCGCGACGTCCGAGATAATCGCGGCATCGATGCCGGCGTACTTGAGGCGCACCTGCATGTCGTGCGCGCGCGTGCCTCCGGCAAAGGCGACAAGACCCGGCGTGTCGGCGATGCGCTCAAAGTCGACGTCGTAGATCCACGATACATCGTGTCCGTCGGCGTCATTGTCGTTAAGGAAGAAAGCGCAGAGTCTGCCGCCTGCCGTCTTGATGGACTGGATTTGTCGATCGAAGCCTACGGGATTCTTAGCCAGGTTGGCCTCGACGGTGCGGCCGGCGATATCCCAGCGCCCCATACGTCCGCCGGCGGGGACGTAGGCATCGAGCGTAGGCTGTAGAAGCGCCGTATCCACGCCCAACTCGTGCGCGGCAAAGAAGGCGGCGGCAACGTTGTAGACCATGTACAGGCCGTTGTAGCGTGTGGCGATGTGTGCGGCAGCCGCGTCGGGCGCAGATCCAAAGACCAGGTCAAAGTCGTAGCCGTCGCAGCCGAGCTCCACGCCCGTCACGCGACGGACAAGCGCAGGGCGGGCCCAGCCGCACGAGGGGCAATGGTAGGCGCCGAGCTGGCCGTATTGCACGTAGTCATACTCCAGCGGCGCGTTGCACTGTGAGCAAAAACGTGAGTCGCTAATACGGTCGGACTCGGTGTTGGTGGCGCCGTCGATGCCAAAGGCAATACTCGCGTTGGGAACGCGCGCGGCAATCGAGGCGCACAGCGGGTCGTCGGCGTTGTAGATAAGCGTTGTTGTCGGCGAGAGCTCCAACGCATGGGCGATGACCTCCTGGGTGTGATCGATCTCGCCGTAGCGGTCTAGCTGGTCGCGGAACAGGTTGAGTAGCACAAAGTACGTCGGCTTGAGCTTGGGCAGAACGCGTACGGTGTAAAGCTCATCGCATTCAAAAACGCCCACGCGCTTGCCGCCGCCGGCTCGCTTGAGGCCGCTGCGCGCCTCAAGCAGTGCACCCACCACGCCCGGCTCCATGTTGTTGCCGGCGCGGTTGCATACCACGGTGGCGCCGCTGGCGGCAACGGCGTCGGCGATGAGGTTGGAGGTGGTGGTCTTGCCGTTGGTGCCGGTGATCACCACGCTGCGGTCGACAAGGCCCGCGAGGTCGCTTAGCAGCTCGGGGTCGATCTTCATGGCGATGCGGCCGGGGAGTACGCCGCCCTGGCGTTTGAGGACGGAGCGCAGCCCCCAGCGGGCGATATCGCTCGAGGTGCAGGCAAGAGATGAGCGGAGGTTCATGAAACCGTTCCTAACGTAAACGACATGGTCGGGTCGAGTGCGTCACTAAAAACCGTAGCGGCGCGCAAATTCCTGGGCAAGCTGCGACACGTCTTCGCAGGCATTGGCCCAGGGGGCAAAGTCGGGAGTGTCCGAGATAATACCGTCCGCTTCCCAAACGGCCTGGTGCGAAAGATCCCAGGGATCGTGTGGCTCGGGCCGGCAGGGAAGGTACGGTGTCTGGTACATGGGGTTCAGTAAGAAGAACGCACCGCCCTCGCAGCGGTTGGCAAACTCGCGCAGCGCGCGTGTCGCCGGGCGCATCTTGTTTGTTTTGAACAGCAGGATCGTGCGGGCGAGCAGATACCAAGGAGAGTTCTCGAGCGCGTCAGCCCCGATCTCTTCCTCGAGCTGGTGGGCTAGGGCAAAAAAGCCGTCCTCGTCTTCCAAGCGAGCAAGGGCGAGCAGCACGGTGCCTGCGGCTCGGGTGGGGTAGCCTTCCGCCTTAAGAACACGGCGGGCGTAGTTGGCGGCAGCGCGGTAGCGGGCGCTCGCCATGCACAGCTGCGAGATGGCATCGAGTGTGTGAAGCCA
Organism: uncultured Collinsella sp.; assembly: GCA_902494585.1. GTDB lineage: Bacteria > Actinomycetota > Coriobacteriia > Coriobacteriales > Coriobacteriaceae > Collinsella. The sequence continues at coordinate 11,834 of CABUUD010000030.1, forward strand.
CCCGATAAGAGCCGGCTCGCTCACGGTAAGGTCTGCTGCGGTGACACCATCGGCCAAAACATTATTGGCCCAGTAGTGCGAGGCTTCCATGTCGAACCCGGGCACGCTTTGCTGCAGGTAATCGGCCGTGGTCGCCTCGAGCTTCATCAGGTCGCCTAGGCAGGCGTCAACGGGCGTGTCGGCCAGGATGATGGCGAGCAGCTGCGCGTCGACGGCCAGTGCATCGACGCGGACAATTTTGAGCAGCTCATCGCGCATGTCGTCGAACAGGCGATTACGCGTCTGTTCGAACTCCTCGTCGCTGCCCATGTCCTCGATGCGATGGAGCTCGTCGAGCAGGTGGCGATGAACACCGGCATAGGACAGCAGCGCCTGGGCATGCTCGGTCTGCGCATACTTGTGAGGGTTGACGCTTACGTCGTTATGGACAAGCTCGCGTGCTGCATCGGTGAGTTCGGGGTGCGACGCCAGATAGGTGCGCTCCAGGTAGGCGGGGATGTAGACGCTCGGATCCATTAGAGGTCTCCTCCCTTAAACGGCAAACCCTGCTCGGCCGCCCGCAGGATGCGCTCATCGATTTGGGAACGCACGATATCGTTGGTGGCGACCCAGGCGGCAAAGCTGGCGTTGTCGGGGGCGCCCAGGCCCTCCTGCAGTACCGGCGTCGCCTCGGACAGCGCAAGGACAAGCTCGTCGGTGGAGCCCACACCCACGTTGACGCGGGCATAGACGCCATCGGGAAACTCGGTTTGGAAGTAGAGCGCCTCGGCGGCGTGGGGGCACGAACGCGCAAGGATACGCAGGTAGTGCTCGGCGCCCTCGTAGTCTAGCTCGCGCCAGGCAGCGCTCATCAGCGCGATGAGCGTCCACGGGTCCAAGTCACGCTCCGCATCTTTGGGGCGGCGGCGCAGCGGGGTATTCGCGAGGTACGGCACGGAGTGAGCGGAGCGAAAGCGCTTGAGCTCCTCGGCGGGGTATTCGAGCTTTGCCATGGCGAGCATCGCGGTGTGGCGGACATCAGCGGGGTCGTTGGGCGCAAAGTCCAAGCTGCGATTTGCGGCTTCGAGCGACATGCGGTAGCGGCCGCTAATGAGGGCACGCGATGCCAAGGCGGCAAGCCAACGCAGATAGGGGCGGCGCGTAAGGTCGCCTGCGGCCTCGCGCTCGTAGGGGTCCTGGGCCGAGGCGATTTTGAGCGCCAGGTCGTGCTCGACCTCATCGCACTTGGACACCAGGTACTGTACGTATTCCTCGTTGGAGCCGGCGGTGAGGGCGGTCAGCATGCGCTGAGCGTCCCAGTTGGTCGGGTCGAGCGCGGCTGCCTCGCGGAGCATGTTCTCGGCAGCTGCCTCTTCTTGCTCTGCCTGGGTATCGTCAGGGATAAAGGGAATGCGGTAGTCGACAGCCTCGACCACCTTGGCAATGAGGTGCCCGGCGCGGTCGCGGTCGTGCACGATGAGCGGTGCGGGGTTGCGGGTGAATTGTTCCATCAGACGCTCTACGGCGGCACCGTCGGTGAGCGGGATATTGTCGCGGCGCAAGGCCTCAAGAACGAGGCGATGGCAATCCTCTTGAATGGGATCGAATGCCATGGGGCCTCCTTTGCTGCGGTTAGGGTTCAAATGTTTCTATATAAGGTTCTAGTTTACCCGCATGTGGCACACCGGGGGTGCCGCACTTGGACTTGCACCTTTGCACCACGAAGACGGATGTCGCACAAATGTCGGCACCTTGGACGACCGAGTGGTATCACGGTGCCGCAAACGGTCGATTTTTGGCGGCGAACGGTGCATATTTTGGAGGGGCACGGTCCTGCCCGGGATATGTAGTCAACCTTGATAAAACGTTTGCCCAGCTTGGGAGTATGAATGCCGCACAAGGGTCTTCAGGGATAGAAAAAACGTTTCATCATTGGCGGCTTTAGGTGAATAACTGACCAACCAGAACGGTAAAATAGTGTTTGTCTGAGCGTTGAGACGTTTAGACATCGCGCATTGTCATCGCCGGCAACGCGCAAACCGGTCCTAACGGAGCCAATTGGGTGCTCCGTTATATACGCAAGTCTAAGAGGGGCTTGTTTAGGAGGCACAGTATGGGACGTTTTACCAATCCTCGCGATCTGTACTTTGGTGAGGGCGCTCGCCACGAGGTGAAGAACCTCAAGGGTAAGAAGGCCATCATCGTTTCTGGCGGCAGCTCTATGCGCCGCGGCGGGTTCCTGCAGGACGTTGAGGCCGACCTCAAAGAGGCCGGCATGGAGGTCAAGCTGTTCGAGGGCGTCGAGTCCGATCCCTCCATCGAGACCGTCATGAAGGGCGCAGCCGCTATGCGCGACTTCGAGCCCGACTGGATCGTTGCTATCGGCGGCGGTTCGCCCATCGATGCTGCTAAGGCCATGTGGGTCTTCTACGAGTATCCCGAGGAGTCCTTCGACAACATTATCCAGCCGTTCAGCTTCCCCGAGCTGCGTCAGAAGGCTCACTTCTGCGCCATTTCCTCTACCTCCGGCACTGCTACCGAGGTCACCGCATTCTCCGTCATCACGGATTACGAAAAGGGCATCAAGTACCCGCTGGCCGACTTCAACATCACCCCTGATGTCGCCATCGTCGACCCCGAGCTCACCTACACCATGCCCGCCAAGCTGTGCGCTCACACCGGCATGGATGCTCTGACCCACTGCATGGAGGCCTACGTTTCCACCTGCGCCTCTATGTTCACCGACGCCAACGCTCTGCACGGCATCCGCGAGATCGTCGAGTGGCTGCCCAAGTCCTATGCTGGCGACCATGAGGCCCGTCAGCACATGCACGAGGCTCAGTGCATCGCCGGTATCGCCTTCTCCTCGGGCCTGCTCGGCATCGTTCACTCCATGGCTCACAAGACCGGTGCTGCCTTCGAGAACGGCCACATCATCCACGGTGCTGCTAACGCCATGTACCTGGGCAAGGTCATCCAGTGGAACTCCAAGGACCCGCGTGCTGCCGAGCGTTACGCTTACGTGGCCAAGGAGATCCTGCACCTTCCCGGCGAGACCAACGAGGAGCTCATCGCTGCGCTCGTCCAGAAGATCCGCGACCTCAACGACCAGCTCAACATTCCGCAGTCCATCAAGGATTACGCGAATGGTGGCGTGAAGGTCGACGCCGAGAACCCGCAGATGGTTTCCGAGGAGGAGTTCCTCGCCAAGCTGCCCGAGATCGCCGCGAACGCCGAGCAGGACGCCTGCACGCCCGAGAACCCGCGCGAGACCAAGGCTGCCGACTTCGAGAAGATCCTCAAGGCCTGCTACTACGACACCGACATCGATTTCTAATCGACTCTCGCTGTCTTGCAAGGGGTCTCGCGCTCAATGCGCGGGGCCCTTTTTGCTATGGTGCAAAGGGGTCAGGTTACTTTGCACCAATCGTTGTTTGATGAAGGGCGGATTCTCGTATGGCGCTTCCTATGGTTTACGGCGGTCCCGGCCGGTATGTTCAGGGGCCGGGTGAGCTCTCGCGTCAGGGCAGGTATTTGTCATGGTTGGGATGCGCTGCCTATGTCTTGTTTGACCAGGGCACCGAGGATCGGCTGTGCAGGCAGATCGTCGATGGATTTCTGGACGACGATCTGAGTGAGCCGTTCATTAAGATTTATGACGGTCCGTGTACGGAAGGGGCCGTTGTCGAAATGGCTAAGGAAGCCCAGGCTGAGTATTGCGACATGGTGGTGGGTATTGGCGGCGGCAAGATGCTCGATATCGCCAAGGCCGTTGCGTTTTATGCCGAGTTGCCGTTGTGCGTATGTCCCACGGCGGCGTCGATGGACGGTCCGTGCAGCGCGATTTCGGTGCTGTATCACGAGGACGGGTCGTTCGACCGCTACCTGATGCTCGAGAAGAATCCAGACTTGGTCGTGGTCGATACCAACGTGGTCGCGGCGGCCCCGCTGCGTATGACGGTCGCTGGTATGGGCGATGCGCTGGCAACGTATTTCGAGGCGCGTTCGTGCGCCGCGGCGCACGGCGCCAACGAGCACGGTGACGCGCCGGGACACTTGGCCTTGGTTGCGGCTCGTGCCTGCTATGACACACTCATGGAGTGCGGCGTCGCTGCCAAGCGCGATCTCAAAAAGGGCCGTACATCGCCAGCGGTTGAGCGCCTGATCGAGTGCAATATTCTGCTCTCGGGTGTTGGCTTTGAGAGTGGTGGCCTAGCGCTTGCTCATGCCATAGCCAACGGCCTGACGATTCTGCCCGAGTGCAAGGCCATGCATGGTGAGGCCGTGGCATTTGGCCTGGTGGTGCAGCTGCGCCTGGAGCGTGCGCCCGAGCTTAATCAGGTGCTCGAGTTTTGCCAGCGCGTCGGTCTGCCGACGACGCTCGAGGAGCTGGGCCTTGACGAGATTTCCGATGCCGACCTGATGAGCGTTGCAGATGCGGCCTTTAGAAACGAACGCAATATGGCTAACGAACAGGCCAAGGTGACCAGACAAAAGCTCGTGCAGCTCATGCGCGAGGCATAGCTAGGCGCTTGATCGACCTTGTGCAATCGAGGCGGCGATAGGCATAGGCTATTTGCCTCAAAGGTGCGCCGCGTGTAATTTGCCCGAGGCGTGGGCCGATAGCGTATCATTATCTCTTGCTTGTTTGCACCGCTCAGGGAGGGGCCGCGCATGGCGCAGGAACACGATCTGTTTGATGACATTATCGAGATCAGCAAAGGTTTCGACTTTCTTAAAAACCCGCTTGGCGGCGTGACCGATGCACTCGATCCGTCGGCGCCGCAGTGGAATCCTGCCGACTACAAGGAGCGCCCGCGCGGCAACACCATTCCGTGCTTGACCTGCAAAAACGAAAAGAGCGGCTGCACCGCGTGCATGGACGTGTGCCCGGTCAACGCTATCGAGGTCGAGGAAGACGCCATCGAGATCCTCGACTCCTGTCGCAAGTGCGGCCTGTGCGCCGCTGCCTGTCCGACCGAGGCGATCATCTCGCCGCGTCTGGCGCCCAAAAACCTGTATGACGATATTGTCTCGGCGGCTACGAGCCACGAGACCGCCTACGTCACCTGCACGCGCGCCCTCAAGCGCATGCCGCGCGAGAACGAGGTCGTCGTTGCCTGCGTGGGCGATATTACGGCCGAGACCTGGTTCTCGGTACTGGCGGACTATCCCAACGTGAGTGTGTACCTGCCGTTGGGCGTGTGCGATAAATGCCGCAACACCGGCGGCGAGGACATTCTGGGCGAGGCGATTGCGAAGGCCGAGGAGTGGTCTGGCACGGGTATGGGCCTGGAGGTCGACCCCAAGAGCCTCAAGTGCCATAAGCGCCGCGAGTACGAGCGCAAGGAGTACATGGAAAAGATTGCTCGCACCACGGGCCTGACGGTGACCAAGCTCAACCCGGCGACGGCGGCGCTGGCCTCGGCGACGCAAAAGCTCAAGGCCCATCGCCATCAGATTACCCAGCTGGAGCGCACGCTCAACACCATGTGCGGCACCACGACGACCAAGCGTCGACGTTCGCTCACGCACGGGCGGCAGCTGGTGCTCTCGACGCTGCAAAACCACCCCGAGCTTGCCCAGAACATGCAGGTGAGCACGCCGGAATGCGATTTTGACAAGTGCACGTCGTGCGGTGAGTGCGTCAACGTGTGCCCCACGTTCGCCTGCGATTTGGTGGGAAGCGGCCGCTTTGCACTGGAGTCCACGTATTGCCTAGGTTGCGGAGCCTGCGTCAAGGTGTGTCCCGAGCATGCGCTCAAACTTGTTGAACACGATGCGTCCAACTTGGTCGTCGTCGATCCCGAAGCCGAGGAAAAGGCCGCCCAGAAGGCGAAGGCTCACGAAGAAGCTGAGAAGGTCAAGGCCGAAGCAAAGGCCAAGCTCGACAAGATGCTCGATCAGGTGGAGAAGCTCGCGGACTAGCTACAGACCCCAATCTCTGCTTCATTTGCGCCGCTGCGGTGTCCGGATTCGCCCGGATGCTGCGGCGGCGCTATACTTATACGGTTTGAA
>CABUUD010000031.1 GCA_902494585.1 uncultured Collinsella sp.
CCCTAACAAACTCGTTGCCATTGTCTTTAACATCGTTGGCTGCGTGCTTGCAGTGACCAATGGCGACCTTTCCGGTTTTCATTTTTCGGTTTGGGGCGTCACATCGGGCGTGATTGCAGGCTTTTGCGGTGCGTCGCTCGCGGTGTTTAGCCGGATAGCAACCAAGACGGTCCACCCGCTGGCTGTCACGTTTTGGGGCTTTGTTTTTGGCGGTGTGGTTATGGCAGCTATCGCGGCTCCGTGGCCGGATGTCGCCGCGGCAATGTCGCCACAGCTGCTGCTGTTGTTCCTTGGCTTTGGACTCATCCCCACAGCCGTGGCCTACATCTTATATATGCAGGGTCTGTCCATGGGGCTCGAGACATCGAAAGTTCCCGTCGTAATGTCTTTCGAGACGGTCGTCACCGTACTGGTGGGCATTGGTGTCTATGCCGAGCCCGCCGGCGCGATCAAGGTCCTGGGCATTGTGCTGGTGCTCATGTCCATCCTGATTATGAACACCGACTTCTCCAAGCTGCGCAACAGTGAGTTTGTCGGTCATGTCGTTGAGAGCATGACCTTTAAGCCCAACGCGTGGTGGACGGAGAAATCGCAGGACATGGATCTGTTTAAGGAACGCACCGGCATCGCGCTGGAACCCACCGTGCAGGAAAGCCCCTGGTACTTCGTGCGATAGAGGATTGCGCGCAGGGTCTGACCTGGGGTTATCCAGCCATCGCCGGCCTGCCCTGCGCCAACGTTTCGAGTACGTTAAACCCGTCAACGGTCGATTTTCACCCGCGAACGGTCTTTATACTAATTAGCAATATAAGCGACGTATAAGACGTTATAATGACCATAACGAAAAGGAGGAGGCAAGATGAATCAGATCATTCTCGCATCTCATGGCGGCCTGGCCGCAGGCGCCAAAGACACGCTCGAGATGGTTCTCGGCGACGTGTCGAACGTCCACGTCGTGTCGCTTGCTCGTGACGACAAGGAGCCCATCACCAATAAGGTTGAGGCTATGATCGCCACGTTCAACGCGGACGACACCGTCTATGTGCTGACCGATATGCTCGGCAGCTCGGTCAACAACAACATGGTCGAGCTTTCCAAGAACGGCACGAAGTTCACGGTTGTCAGCGGTTTCAACATCCCGCTGGCGCTCACGCTCGCTATGAGCCCCGTCCCCGTCAAGGGCGCCGAGCTCGCGGCCCTCATCAACGAGGCCCGCACCGGTCTGACCAACCCCAACGCACCGGTCGAGGCCGCCGCGGCTCCCGCCAAGAAGGCTAAGGCGCCCCGTCACAGCTCCGGTCCCGCCAAGATCGTCCTCGCACGTCTTGACTACCGTCTGCTGCACGGCCAGGTCGTCTTTACCTGGACCACCAAGGTTCAGGCCGAGCGCATCATCGTCGTCGACAACGCTGCCGCCAACGATGACATCAAGAAGGGCGCTCTTAAGCTGGCCAAGCCCCAGGGCGTGCGCCTGAACGTCTTCACCGTCGAGCGTGCCCTCGCCAAGATGGACAAGCTCAACACCCTCGGCGAGCGCGTCATGTTCGTCTTTGGCAACACCGCCGAGATGCTGCAGTTCTGCCAGGGCTACAAGCTCGACGCCATCAACCTGGGCGCCACCGCCAACCACGACGGTGCCGATCAGGTCGGCGGTAAGGACAGCTCCGTCTTCCTCGACGCCACCCAGAAGGCCGACGTCAACCAGCTGCTCGACATGGGCATCAAGCTCTACGTCCAGCAGACCCCTACGTATCAGAGCGTCGACATCGACGCCAAGCTGTAATCAACCAGGCTTTTGCCTGACTGAAAGGAGAAGGGTATGAATACGTTCATCAGTGCGGTGCTCGTCGGCCTCGTCGGCGTGTTCTGCATGTGGGACTCCCGCCTGCTCGGTCGTCTTAACTTCGAGCAGCCCCTCGTTGGCGCTACGCTCGTCGGTCTGCTGCTTGGCGATGTGCCCACCGGCCTTGCCGTCGGTGCCGCCGTCGAGCTCGTGTCCATGGGCCTGGTGCAGGTCGGCGCCGCCGTTCCGCCCGATATGGTCCTGGGTGGCATCGTGGCCGCTGCCTTTGCGTGCCTGACCGATGCTTCCGCCGAGACCGCCATGACGATCGCCATCCCGGTCGCCGTCCTGGGTCAGCTCCTCGGCATCGTGTTCCGTTCCATCATCGCCGCCCTCACCCATGTGGCCGATAGCGCGATCGATAACGGAAAGTTCAAGACCGCCTACCGTATGCACATCTGCGCCGGCTCCGGTCTGTACGCCGTCATGTACTTCCTGCCGATCTTCCTCGCCGTCTTTGTTGGCACCGACCTGGTTCAGGCCATCGTCAACATGGTTCCCGAGTGGCTGTCCACTGGTCTGAACGTTTCGACCAAGATCATGACCGCCTACGGCTTGGCCCTGCTGCTCACCATGATGATCAAGAAGGGTATGACTCCGTTCCTGTTCATCGGTTTCCTGCTCGCCGCTTACCTCAACCTGTCCGTCATCGCGGTCGCTCTGATCGGTGTGTGCCTGGCTGTCGTCTTCATGGGCTTCAAGTTCAACGGTTCCCATGCAGCCGCCGGTGTCGATTCCGACTACGATCCGCTCGAAGACGACGAAGACTAAGGAGGAACACACTATGGCAACCGCAACCAAGGACGTGTCCCTGAACAAGAAGGTCAGCCAGTTCTTCTGGCGCTCCTGGGCCATCCAGGCCTCTTGGAACTACGAGCGTCAGATGAACATGGGCTTCCTCTACGGTATGGTTCCCACGCTCGATCGCCTCTATCCGGATGAGTCCGACCCCAAGCAGCTCGCTGCTAAGAAAGAGGCTTACCACCGTCACATGGCGTTCTACAACTGCACCCCGCAGACGAGCGCTTTCATCCTGGGCCTCTCCGCCTCCATGGAGGAGGAGTACGCCAAGGATCCCGAGAACTTCGATCCCGATTCGATCAACGCGGTCAAGACCTCCCTCATGGGTCCGCTTTCCGGCATCGGTGACTCCTTCTTCCAGGGCACCATCCGCGTTATCGCCTTTGGCCTGGGCGTTCAGCTGGCTCAGCAGGGCTCCATCATGGGCCCGATCCTGGCCATGCTCATCTCCATCGTCCCCTCTGTGCTGATCACCTGGTTCGCAGCCAAGATGGGCTATCAGGGCGGCCACGAGTACCTGAGCAAGCTTCAGGGCGGCGACCTCATGGAGAAGCTCATGTATGTCTGCGGCATCGTGGGCCTTATGTCCGTGGGCGGCATGATCGCTACGCTGATCGGCGCCACCACCCCGCTGCAGTTCGCTGAGGGCACCGTCGTTATCCAGGACATCCTGGACGGCATGATGCCCCAGATGATTTCCCTTGGCCTCACCGGCCTTATGTACTGGCTCATCAAGAAGAACGTCAACACCGGTTGGCTTCTCGTGATCGCCATCGTGGGCGGCATCGCCCTCTCCGCGGCCGGCATCCTGGCCTAGTCGCGACCAAGCGTCTAACCGCTTTCCCCCGGGGGCCTGCCTGGCATCCCATACCCCAGGCAGGCTTCCATTCCCAAAATGCGACAATGGGACAGTCCCCTTGTCGCATCCTCAACGGGCCGGCGACTCGGTCCAAACCACGGTAACCCTGCGAGCGCCCGGCAATGTGGCGCCGCAAAAATCGAAAGGAATGTGTCAGATGTACGAGATCGACCTTAACCTCCCCAAGCAGATCGTCGCTGACGTCCTGTCCAACCACGAGATCCACAGCGTCGCCTTCGTCGGCTGCGGTGCCTCCATGTCCGACCTTTACCCCGCCAAGTACTTCCTGGCCAACAACACGGACAAGCTGAACGTTCAGATCTTCACCGCTAACGAGTTCAACTACGACACGCCTTCCTGGGTCAACGAGCACACCTTCGTGATCACCTGCTCCCTCGGTGGCTCCACGCCCGAGACCGTCGAGGCCAACAAGACCGCCAAGAAGCACAACTGCCCGGTCGTCTCCCTCACCAACAAGGCTGGCTCCGCTCTGACCGTCGACGCCGACCACGTTATCGTTCACGGCTTCCACGCCAACTACGCTGCCAAGTGCGAGAAGCCCGGCTATGCCATCGCTCTTGCTCTCGAGATCCTTCAGCAGACCGAGGGCTATGACCACTACGAGGACATGATCACCGGCCTCACCAACGTCTTCGAGCTCTGCGAGAACGCCGCTCAGCACTGCAAGAAGCTCGCCAAGAAGTTCGCCGAGGACTTCAAGGACGACAAGATGATCTACTTCATGGCTTCTGGTGCCTCCGAGAAGATGGCTTATTCTAACGCCGCCTTCCTGTTCACCGAGATGCAGTGGATCGACGCCGCCGCCTACAACACCGGCGAGTACTTCCACGGCCCGTTCGAGGTTTCCACCGAGGGTAAGCCCTACGTCTTCCTCATGTCCGATGGCGCCACCCGTCCGATGGACGCCCGCGCCCTCACCTTCCTTGAGCGCATGGGCGCCAAGGTCGCTCTGATCGACTCCAAGGACTACGGCCTGGCTGACGCTGTGCCCGCGAGTGTCGTCACCTACTTCAACCCGCTGCTGCACCTCGCCGTTATGCGCGAGTACGGCAACCAGATCGCCGAGGCCCGTCAGCACCCGCTGACCATGCGTCGCTACATGTGGAAGCTTTCCTACTAATCACAAGTAAGTAGACCTTACGGGTTGATTGAGAGGGGATGGGGTTTGCGCCCCGTCCCCTTTTTTGCTCTGGGGAGGGCGTGTCTGTCGCGTCGCAAATCCCAGATAAAACCTACCAAAATAAACCTGTCCCTTTTTGGCAGGTGGGAGGAGATGCGTATGATCAAGGCAGTGCTGTTTGATATGGACGGCGTGCTGGTCGATACCGAGTGGTTCTACAACCGTCGCCGCGTGGCGTTTATGGAGGAGAAGGGCTTTCACTTTGACGAGATCCCCGATCTTTCGGGGTCTAACGAGCCGGCCATTTGGGAGGCGCTGGTGCCCGACGATGTTGAGCTGCGCGAGCGTCTGCGCGTGGAGTACAAGCAGGTCTACAGCCCGGACCATCCCGTTCCGTATGCCGAGCTGCTCAACGAGCAGACGGAGCCGGTGATGCGCGAGCTGCACGAGCGTGGCGTGAAGTGTGCCATCGCGAGTTCGTCCTATCGCGAGCTGATCGACGAGCTGGTGGAGATTGCTGGCATTGCCGATGTGCTGGATTACACCATCAGCGGTCACGAGTGCAGTGCGTTTAAGCCCGATCCCGAGATTTACCTGCGTGCCATGGAGGCGCTGGGTGTGGAGCCTGCCGAGTGCCTGGTTATCGAGGATTCGCCTTTAGGAATCGAGGCCGGCAAGCGCTCCGGCGCCCGAGTCCTGGCGCTGCGTCCGCACGAGGGCGTTAACCTGGACCAGTCCGCCGCCGACGTTGTCATCGACAACCTGTCCGACATTTTGGCCGCTTTGTAGTGTCAATCCGCCGCGAGAAGCACGGGTTCAAACGTTTTTTGCGGTGGACTGGCTCAATTTGGTTTCGATTTTGATCCGTTTGGCTTCGATTCGGACTAAGTGAGTAGACTTTTTGGCGCTGGCCGAGCACAATGCATATCTTCCTTTGTAAAACCGCAGGTCACAGAGTTGGCGGTTTTGGGTGTGCTCGGCAGATCGTAAAAAGTCTACTCACTTGTAATTTGGGCCTTTGGTCGTGGGGGTTGTTGGTCCCGCTTTGGTTGTCGAGGGAGGGTGAATTGAAGTGCCCTCGCACGCTCCGTGCTACAATCGCCGACATGCCTCACAACTACATCCGCCTTCGAAAGGAGCCTACGTGGCGAACGCCATCGATCAGCTCACGGACCGCGTGCTCATGCTCGGCCGTCTCACCATCGTTCGCCGCGCTATTACCGCCGTGGCGGTCACAATTTCCGCCGTTCTCCAGACATTCCTGATCCAGGCGTTCATTCAGCCCGCCGACCTGCTTCCGAGCGGTCTTACCGGCGTCGCGGTCCTGCTCGATCGCGTTACCTCGCTGGGCGGCGTTCACATCGACATCTCTCTCGGCATGCTTGCGCTCAACATCCCCGTGGCGCTCCTATGCTGGAGTGGCATTAGCAAGCGCTTCGTCATCTTCTCGATGATGCAGGTCGTGCTCTCGTCGCTGTTCCTCAACGTCTTTCACTTCGCTCCGTTTTTGGGCGACAAGATCATGCTCATCATTTTTGGCGGCGTGGTCTCGGGTCTGGGCGCTGCCATCGCGCTTAAATCCGGCGCATCCACCGGCGGCACCGACTTTATCGCGCTGTGGGTTTCCAACCACACGGGCAAGACCATCTGGGGCGTCATCTTTGGTTTCAACTGCTTTATCCTGGCGATCTTTGGTTTTATGTTTGGCTGGGACAAGGCGGCGTATTCCATCGTGTTCCAGTTTATTTCGACCAAGACCATCGACAGTTTCTATCGTCGCTACGATCGCGTGACGCTGCAGATCACGACGCGTAAGGCAGACGAGGTCATGACTGCCTACGTAAACCATTTTCAGCACGGCATTAGCTGCGCCGAGGTCATCGGCGGATACAGCCGCGAAAAGATGTATCTGCTGCACGCCGTTGTCTCGACCTACGAGAGTCAGGACATTATCAAGCTGGTGTGCGACATCGATCCCGGCGCCGTGATCAATGTGTTCCACACGCTCAACTCTGTGGGCGGCTGGTGGGGAGGTCATGTCGACGAGCCCATGCCCACGGCCGTTCCCGATCCCGACAAGCCCGCACGCATGGCCAGCAGGCAGGCGCGCCTCAGCGAGCAGGACAGCCTGCAGCAGGACGACGGCAGGTAGGGTTTTGGCATTTTGCCGGCCTGGCGCAATCCTGTCCGCTTGAGCCTCCCGAAAGCCTCGTTGCTTTCGGGAGGTTCTCGTTTGCCCAGATAAAACCTGCCAAAATGAAGCTGTCGCTTTTTGGTAGGGAGGGTGTATCGTTTTATCAATATGAGGTAACATGAAACTAGACGTTATATACGTATTAGTTATTTCAATATTTCGATAAGAGTGATTAGATATGCCTGCGCCCAAAAATGCACCGCTTTACCAGCAGATTTACGACGAAATCAAGGACGCAATCGAGAAAGGTGTTTATGCGCCCAAGGAGCGTATTCCGTCCGAGCTTGAGCTAGCCGAGCAGTACGAGGTGAGCCGCATTACGGTGCGCCGCGCCGTCGAGGAGCTGTGCTCCGATGGCTACCTGGTTAAGCAGCAGGGCCGTGGCACCTTTGTTTCCACGCCGCACATCAACCGCCAGTTCCACGCTTCGACGCTGCAGACGTTTACCGCGCTGTGTGCCGATAATGGCATGAAGGCGGGCGCGCATGTGGTCGATCGCCAGATTGTGCCGGCGCGCCAAAACGAGATGGAGTTCTTTGGCCTGCAGAAGGACGCGCTGCTGTTGCACATCAAGCGCGTGCGTACGGCCGACGGCGAGCCCATCTTTGAGGAGAACATCTTTGTGCCGTTTGACGCCTACCGTGAGCTGTTGACGGCCGATCTTGAGGACAAGTCGATTTTTGCCGAGGTCGAGCGTGTTGGCGGAACGCCGATTGTCTCAGTTGGCTACCGCACGGCCGAGGCCGTTCGTGCCAATGCCGAGCAGGCGGCCGAGTTGGGCATTGCTCCGCACGATCCGCTGCTCAACCTGCGTGCCAGCTTTACCGGTCCCAATGGCGAGCCGGTCCTGATGGGTAAGCAGTACTACGTGGGTAGCCGCTACGTTATGGTCATGTAGGTTACGCGGTTTTGCCAAACCGCGTAACGGCTCGACGCTGCAAACGCCCCTAAGCGGCAATCTGACGTTCAATCGTCGGTCGCGTACCAAAGTACGCTTCCCTCCTCTTTCACGTCACCTTGCTCGCTTAGGGGCGTTTTCGCTGACTTTTGCTCAACCTGCGGGATTTCCGCGCTTGTCAAGAGACTAGTCGTTGGGGACGTTCTTAAACGACTAGTCATTCAAGAACGTCCCCAATGACTACCCAATGACTACCTGCAGAATGAGCGTGGCTGACAGCCGTGCGGCACCGGTCCGCATGGCGGCGTATAATCGGCGGCAGATGATTCTGACGTTAGGAAACCATGACCGATAGCATGCAGCAGATGGCGCTTGACACGCTCGGCGCCTATTTTGGCTACACTTCGTTTCGCCCGGGACAGGACCGCATGGTGGATGCGATTCTTGCCGGTCGCGATGCGCTCGGCGTTATGCCCACAGGCGCCGGCAAGTCCATTTGTTACCAGGTGCCTGCGCTTATGCTGCCCGGCATCACCTTTGTGGTGAGCCCGTTGCTGTCGCTTATGGAGGACCAGACCCGCGCGCTGCTCGCGGCGGGTGCGCGCCCCAGTTATCTCAACTCCAGCCTTACCCCGGCTCAGCAAAATACTGTGTTCAAGCGTGCTCGTGAGGGGCGCTATCAGCTTATGTATGTGGCGCCCGAGCGCCTGCTCGAGCCACGCTTTCTGGCCTTTGCGCAGGAAGCTGCGGCCGAAGGCGGCATCGGCGTTCCGCTCGTGGCCATTGACGAGGCCCACTGCGTAAGCCAATGGGGCCAAGATTTCCGTCCCGCCTACCTGCAGATTCGCGAGTTCATCGATTCCCTGCCGCAGCGCCCTATCGTGGCGGCCTTTACCGCTACGGCGACCGAGCGCGTGCGCGCCGATATCCAGCAAATGCTCGGCCTGCAAAATCCCGCGACGGTGGTGACGGGTTTTGATCGCAAGAACCTCTACTTTGGTTGCGAGGAGATGGGCGACAAGGCCAAGGCTGTGTGGGTGCGCGACTACGTGATCGCGCATTCGAGCGAGAGCGGCATCGTGTATTGCTCGACCCGCAAGACGGTCGACGCGATGGCCGCGGAGCTTGCCGAGGTACTGGGCCCCAGCGGCATTCGCGTTGGCCGCTACCATGCCGGCATGGGCAACGACGCCCGCCGCCAAAGCCAGCGCGCTTTTATCGACGACGACATTCAGGTGATGATTGCCACCAACGCCTTTGGCATGGGCATCGACAAGCCCAACGTGCGCTACGTGATCCACAACAACGTGCCCGAGAGCATCGAGGCCTACTACCAGGAGGCGGGCCGCGCTGGCCGCGATGGCGATCCGGCCAGCTGCCACTTGCTGTGGAACGGTAACGATTTTCGCATGCGCCGCTTTCTGATCGATCGCGGCGATGCTGCCGACGAGGCGCTCGATGACGAGCAGCGCGCGTGGGCGCTCCAGAACCGTTATCGTCTGCTCAGCCAGATGGAGGGCTACTGCAATACCACCGGCTGCCTGCGCGAATACATGCTGCGCTACTTTGGCGACGAGGCCGCGGCCGAGCATGCGGCAGCCGCCGCGGGCGGCACGGCAGACGACGCCGAGGGCTGCGGCAACTGCAGTAACTGTCTCACGCAGTTCGAGGTCGAGGACGTCACCGATATGGCCCGCGCCGCTGTGCGCTATGTGGCCACGCGTCCCATGCGCTTTGGCAAGTCGCTGATCGCCGATGTGCTCCACGGCGGCAACACCGAGCGCATTCGCCAGATGCATCTGGACGAGGACCGCGGCTACGGTGAGCTGTCGAGCGAATCGGTCGGGCGCATCAAGGACATCATCGGCCAGCTGTGCGGCCGCGGTTATCTGGCCACCTCGCAGGGGCAGTACCCGGTCGTGGGACTGGGTCCGCGTGCCGGCGAGGTCGAGGACGAGGCGTTTGCCTTTACCGTTAAGCGTCGCGCGTCCAAGCGCAAGGCCTCGGCCCGCGCCCGCCGCGCCGTCGATCTGCTGCGTGAGGAGGCCGAGCTGGATCAGCGCCCGCGCGTGGGCGACGACGCCGAGCTGTTCGAGCGTCTGCGCGCCCTCCGCAAGGAGATCTCGACGGAGCTGGAGATGGCGCCGTATATGGTCTTTTCCGACAAGGCCCTGCGCGGCCTGTGCCGCCTGCGTCCACAGACGCGCGACGAGCTGATCCAGGTCAACGGCATTGGCGAGAAAAAAGCCGACGCCTTTGGCGAGCAGTTTATGGCGGCGATTGAAGAGTTTGAGTCCGAGCATGCGCGGGATGGAGCGTAACGATGATAGCCGATAGCAAGACCGACCGTACTGACGTGCCTGCCGTGCCGCTGTACCAGCAGGTCATGGACGACCTAAAGGGCGAGATCGCGCGCGGCGTGTACGCTGCCGGCTCGCGCATTCCTTCCGAGATGGAGCTCGCGAAGTCCTACGGCGTGGGGCGCGTCACCGTGCGCCGCGCCATCGAGGAGCTGTCGCGTGCGGGGTATCTCAACCGCCAGCAGGGGAGGGGCACCTTTGTGTGTGCGCCCAAGCTCAAGCGCAAGATTCGCCAGAAGGGTGACGTCCAGAGCTTTACTGAGGGTTGTGCTGCCAACGACATGGTGCCGGGTGCGCGTCTGGTGTCGCGCACGATGGTCGCGGCGACGCGCGAGGATGCGGCGTTCTTTGGCGTGGAGCCCGGCTGCGAGCTCATCGTGGTCGAGCGCGTGCGCACGGCAGATGGCGTGCCCGTTATGCTCGAGAACAACGCCTTTGTGCTCGCCGACCATCCCTATCTGCAGACGCTTGCCGACAAGGACCTCACGGACAATTCCATCTTTGCGCTCGTTGCCGAGCATTCGGGTCGCGCGCCGCTCAAGTCCGACCCCTGCACCGTGGAGATTGCGCTGGCGGATGCCCAGGCGGCCCCGCTGCTGGAGGTGCCGGTCGGCGAGCCGCTCTTCTATATGGAGGCCTACTTTACCGACGCCGGCGGGCGCCCTCTACTGCTCGGCCGCCAAAAGATCGTGGGCTCGCGCTACGTCTTCGACATCTAACGTCCACAGATAGAACAACATAGAACAAATTTGCCGAGATGACTTCACGGGCGTTGTTACACGTGTTATAAATAGGACAACATAGAACGACAGCAGGTACGAGCAGCCGTCGCCAAAAGCCGCCACACAAGGAGGAGCTTCAGCATGAACGCACACGATCTGATTCAGGAAATTATCGAGCGCAAGGGTAAGGTCGAGAACGTCTTTTGGATTGCCTGCGGCGGTTCGATGATCGACCTCATGCCGGCTAACGAACTTCTCAAGCGCGAGGCCACCACGTTTACCTCGACGGTTTACACGGCGCGCGAGTTTTGCCTGATGGCTCCCAAGAGTCTTGGCGAGAAGTCACTCGTCATCGCCTGCAGCCACAGCGGCAACACGCAGGAGGTCGTCGACGGCTGCGAGATGGCGTCGGCTGCCGGCGCGGAGGTCGTCGCCATGACCGACTGCGAGGGCTCCAAGATCGACAACGGCAAGTGGACCACCTGGGTCTATCCGTGAGGCGAAGGCGTGCCGCAGGCCGAGGTGCCGCAGGGCATCGGCGCTCTGATCGCCGCCGAGCTGCTCGACCAGCAGGAAGGCTACGAGGCGCTCGCCGACATGTACGAGGGCCTCAAGCAGATGGATGCGCTGCTGCCCGCCGCCCGCGAGAAGGTCAACACCGAGCTGGGCGCCCGCTTTGCCGAGCTCTGCCAGCAGCACAAGTTCTTCTATATCCTGGGCTCCGGCCCTAACTTTAGCCAGACCTACGCCATGGCAATTTGCTCGCTCATGGAGATGCAGTGGCAGCACTGCTGCTACATCCACTCCGGCGAGTACTTCCACGGCCCGTTCGAGGCCACCGAGCCCGGCGTGTTCTACTTTGTTCAGCTTGGCGCGGGCGAGTGCCGCCCCATGGAGGAGCGCGCTCTTGCGTTCCTTAACACGCACACCGATACAGTCATGGTGCTCGATGCGCTCGAGTACGGTGTGGGCGAAGTGCCTGCCAGCGTGCGTTCGTTCCTGGAGCCGATCTTCTTCTACAACATGAGCTGCGAGCTGCGCGCCGCCCGTGGCAAGGTGTTTGACCACAGCCCCGAGGTTCGTCGCTACATGGGCATCGAGCAGTACTAATCGAGCGGTATTAAGTTACCGGGGTAACAACTTCTCACGTCGGGGCCTACGCTAAGCGCAGGCCCCGTTTGCGTTGCGATGACCGGTTTTGTTTGTTGGAAAACGAAGTCAAATACTTTTCCCGAGAAGTGAACGACCTATTTTGGACCCTCGAAGCATCGACACTTTTTGGCGCCAAAACCGCAGGAAAATCTCAATGAAACTGCAGGAAATGGCTCCCATAAAGTGTCGATGCTCCGGGGGCCCGATTTTGCTCGTTCACTTCTCGGGGAAAGTATTAGACCTAAATGTGCGAGGGTGTTGCATGAGCAAAAAAGCGGGCCGCACCGGGGATTTCCGGCGCGGCCCGCTTGGTATCGCGCTTAGATTCGCAAGGTTGTGGCAGCCAACGGCCTACTTTGCGTCGTATGCCTCGGCGTCCCACCAGTCGAGCTGGGCGATGTTGTCGCGGATGTGCTGGCAGCTCTTGTGGAAGCCCTCGAGCTCGTGCTCGGACAGGTCCAGTGTGTAGACTTCCTCGACGCCCTCGGCACCGATCACGCACGGCAGGGAGGTAAAGATGCCCTTCTCGCCATACTGGCCGGTCATAAGCGTAGAGGCCGAAAGCACGGCGTGCTCGTTGTGCAGCACGGCGGCGCAGACGCGTGCGGCGGAGTTGGCGACGGCGTACTCGGTGCACTGCTTGCCCTGGTAGGTCACATAGCCGCCCTTACGCGCGAGCTCCTCGACCTCCATGTGGTCGAAGGCGTACTTGTCGGGGTTCTCGGCCTGAAGCTCGTTAAGGCTCTTGCCGGCGATGGTCGCGGACTTAAAGGCGGCCAGCTGGCTAAAGCCGTGCTCGCCGATCATGTAGGCGTCGATGGACTTGGGGCTCACGCCGACCTTCTTGGAGATCTCGGTGCGCAGGCGGGCGGAATCCAGGCCGCAGCCCGAGCCGATGATCTTCTTGGGATCGTAGCCGGTCAGGTGCCACAGCTCGGTGCACACGACGTCGCAGGGGTTGGAGATGCTCACGAAGATGCCGTCGAAGCCGGCGTTGACGATGCGCTTGGCAAAGGTGCGGGCGGCGTCGGTGGTAAAGAACAGCTCGCCGTCGCGGTTGCCGGCGGCCAGTGCGACCTTACCGGCGGCGTTGACGATGACGTCGCAGCAGGCCAGCTCCTCGTAGTGGTCGTAGCAGTTGACGATCTTGGTGTTGTACGGGACAAATGAAAGGGAGTCGCGCAGGTCCTGGACCTCGGACGTCACCTTGGCCTGGTTGATATCGCACAGGTACAGCTCATCGGCAATGCCCTGCATGAGCAGACTGTTGGCAACATGTGCTCCTACGTGGCCCTGGCCGACCACACCGATCTTACGCGTCTGGTACATATATGTATCCTTTCGGCCGAGTTTTTCGCGTCGAACCATTGTAACGTCCTGCTGCCACTTTGCTAGGCTAAAGCGCCATAGATTTTTGGGCATGCCTTAATCTCTACTTTTGGCTGTTTTGGACCACTGACGGTATCGCTGGGCGATGCACTCGCGCGGATGGGGCCGGTCGTTGTACCATAGCTGCAACTGACTCGTAAGGAGCATCCATGCCCATTCGCATCCCCGACGCCCTCCCTGCCGCCGCGCAGCTCGAGAGCGAGAACATCTTTGTCATGACCGAGTACCGCGCGCTGCACCAGGACATCCGTCCGCTGCGCGTGCTCATCCTCAACCTCATGCCCACCAAGATCGCCACCGAGACGCAGATCATGCGCAAGCTCTCCAACACGCCGCTGCAGGTGGAGGTGGACCTGCTGCGCACCAAGACGCACGAGGCCACGCACGTGAGCGCCGGCCACCTGGAGACGTTCTACCGCACGTTCGACGACATCCGCGACATCCACTACGACGGCCTGATCATCACGGGCGCGCCGGTGGAGCAGATGCCGTTCGAGGAGGTCGACTACTGGCCCGAGCTCTGCCAGATCATGGATTGGTCCACCACGCACGTGCACTCTACGCTGCACATTTGTTGGGGCGCACAGGCCGGTCTGTACCATCATTACGGTATCCAGAAGTATGACCTGCCGGCAAAGGCGAGTGGCGTGTTCGAGCATTATCTGGTGAAGCCGCAAAGCCCGCTGGTCCGCGGCTTTGACGACCGTTTCTATGCCGTGCATTCGCGTAACACCGATGTGCGCCGCGAGGACGTGGAGGCCGAGCCGCAGCTTGAGGTCGTGGCCGTGTCCGACGAGGTGGGCCTGTACATCGTCAAGTCGACCGACAGCCGTCGCTTCTTTGTCTTTGGCCACCCCGAGTACGATACCGACACGTTGCGCCTGGAGTACGAGCGCGACGTGAAGCGCGGCCTCAACCCTCAGGTGCCGGCGCACTACTTTCCGGGTGACGACCCCACCGCCGAGCCGCGCAACGTCTGGCGCAGCCAGGCTCAGCTGTTCTACACCAACTGGCTCAACTACTATGTCTATCAGACCACGCCCTACGACCTGGCCCGCGCCGGCGAGGAGCACTAGGCTGCGGCCGTGGCTGTGCTCACGGCATGACGAGCGTGGATTTTCGGACACACGAGCGCGGATTTTCGGACGTTTACAAATCGAGCGTGGATAATCTCCCACTTTTGGCTTGAAACTAGGCTCAAAACGGGAGATTATCCACGCTCATTTTTTATACGTAGATGCCGATGGCTCGGCTAAGAGACGGTGCGTGCAGAGGCAAAGTCGCATTTGGCGTGGTCTTGAATCTCGACGGGTTTTTCTTTCTGATAATCCGATGGACCAAGGCGCCAAATTATGGAGACGAGGACCTCTCGACAACCACCCTACCTGCAGATATAAGTCATCAGCCTAAAACGTCCAAAACCGTCAAGCATTTGGTCAGCGCCTGGACAGCATTTGGTCAGACTTCGCATGAAACCGTCTGGTACGTTTGCGCCGTTCCAAGAGTTGGGAGGCGACATGGGAAACATGACGGCGAATCAAAGGCTTACAAGTCACATTAAAGCATGCGAACAGCAGATGAGCTGCGTGTACGCACGCACGACGGCGGAGGCAAAGCAGATTGAGCGGCGGGTGGCGGCGGGAAGTCTAGAGGCGGTCATGCCGGGGCTGTATGCGCGTCCGGATTATTGGTCCGAGCTCAAGTTTCGGCAGCGTTATCTGCATCGGGTGCGGGCCCTTGCGCAAAAGCATCCCGACTGGACGTTTTGCTCCTATACGGCGGCTGTTATCTACGGCCTTTCGGTTTCGCATGCCAATTTGGCGCACATCCATATCGCCGTGGCGCCGGCGCAATCGACGACGCCCGGCTCTCAGGTGATTCGCCATCGTTATGCTCGTCAAACACGGGCAATCCAGATGGATATTGCCGTGACCGATATCGATCAAACGATTACGGATTGCCTGGTCGATGCATCGTTTGTCGAGGGACTGATCATTGCGGACTCGGCGCTTCATGAGCAGCTGTTGTCGAAGGAGCATCTCGTTGAGGCAATCAACAAGCTTGGCTTAAATCGTCGCGGTGTTGTGACGGCGCGAAGTGTTGCGCGGTGTGCCGATGGCCTATCGGAAAGCGGTGGCGAGTCCAAGGCGCGCGCCCTGATGATCGAGCGCGGTTGGCAGACGCCGGAGCTGCAAGTTGAGCTGTTCGACCCGGTTGAGCCGGGACGGCCGTATCGCGTTGACTACTTGTGGCGTGCGGGCGACCAGCTGATTATCGGTGAGTTCGACGGATTCGTTAAAAGTGAGAAGGCGGCGGAGGAGGGCAAGCTCGCAAAGGCGCAATTTGATGAGCGTCAGCGCGAGTCGAGGCTTTCGCTGCTTGATAACTGCAAGATCGTGCGCTTGTGCTGGGATGATTTGAGGGACCCGTCAAAGCTCGATCGCAAGCTCAGGGTCGCCGGCGTGCCGCGTGAGTGCTGAGGCAGTTGCGGGACGTTTGGCTTGCACTAGCGTGGAAATCCGGACGTGTATTGGTTGAGCGTGGATTTTCGGACGCTTGTTGAATGAGCGTGGATAATCTCCCACTTTTGGCTCGTAAGGGGGTGCGGACGATTTCTTGGACCGCGCCTAGGCGTATCCAAGCTTCCTGCGGTACTCCATCGGGCTGAGCCACCCGAGGGACTTCTTTATCCGCCCCTCGCGATAATACACGAGGTAGGCCTCGAGCCTGCCCATGAACTCCTCGGCCGTCACGCCCTCCCAGTCCCTGTAGTGGAAGAACTCGTTCTTGAGACGGCCGAAGAAGCCCTCGCAGGCCGAGTTGTCCGGGCTGCAGCCCTTCGCGGACATGCTCCTGACCAGGCCGTTCTCCTCGCAGATCCCGATCCACTCCGGCCAGCGGTAGTGGCCGCCCCGGTCCGAGTGGATCGTCGTGCGGGCGCCCGCCGGCCTGGCCGCGCAGGCCGTGAGCAGGCTCGAGTTCGCGAGGCGCTTGTCGGGGTGCAGCCCGATCGACCAGGCGACGGGCATCCCGTCGAAGCAGTCGATGACCGGGCTCAGGTAGACCTTCTCGCCGCCCGGGAGCCTGAACTCGGTGATGTCGGTGAGCCACAGCCGGTTGGGCTCGTCGGCGTGGAAATTCCTGTTCACGAGGTTCTCCGGCGCCTTGGAGACCTCGCCGGCGTAGGAGCTGTAGCCCCGGGCGCGCCTCTTGTTGTAGACGACCTCGAGGCCCTCCTCGCGCATCACGCGGGCCACGCGTTTCTCGCTGGCGCGGATCCCCTCGCGGCGCAGTGCGCGCCCAGACGGTGCGGTACCCCCAGCACCCCGAGCCCTCGCGGAAGATGCGAACCACGCGGTCGCGTATGTCGGCGTCGCGGTCGCGCGGCGCGGCGACGCGGGGCCTCCAGTACTCATAGGAGCTCTTCGATATCCTCAAGAAACCTGTGATCGAGCGGAGGGGCAGGGCGGTCGCCCGCCTCAATCTCTCGCCGAGCTCGCACTTGCTCCTGTTCGAGATCGAAGCCGGGTCCCACCCTTCCGCTTTTAGGTCGGCCAACACCGCCCTGAGCAGCAGGTTCTCTATCTGGTCCTCGTTGAGCCCGGCAAGCGGGCCGGTCGCGGGCGGGGCGTAGATCGACTTGTCAGGGCCCAAGCTGGCCTCCTTCCGTGGCGGTTTCCTCGCCACGATTCTACAGCCCCCGCCGGTGTAGCTGCGCGGGAGGTGCCCCGTCGCCCACTTCTTGGCCGCGCTCACCGTGACCCCCGCGAACTCCGCGGCGGCGGTGGGCCCCATGCCGTCCTCCGTCGCCAGGAGGAAGAGCTCGACCTTCTCCCTGCTGTACATGCGAACCTCCAGTCCGGACCGCTTCACGGTCCAACTTTCTGTCCGCACCCCCTAAGGGGGCTCAAAGTGGGAGATTTTCCACGCTCATCTTGCGGGTGCGATACAGCGGCGATCAGGCGCTGATGATGTGGGGCAGCGGCAGGTCGTGGGCGTCGGTGGGAACGTGGTCGACACGCTGCTCGTCAAAGGCGATGCCGATGATTTGACATGCGGACGAGAGCGTGGGCAGGTAGCGATCATAGCAGCCGCCGCCGTAGCCCAGGCGCGCGCCGGCGCGG
>CABUUD010000032.1 GCA_902494585.1 uncultured Collinsella sp.
AGCCTTAAATATCAGCTTTTGGATACCGATACCCGCGAGGTTTTCGCCAAGGGCAACTGTGAGCGTATCGGATCGGACATGGGCATCTTTGGCCACTCCGAGAACGGTGGTGCCAAGCAGACCGAGGAGATTCCTTTTCCCGATCATCGCAGCGCCATTGCGCGCGTGCTCGAGGAGCTCGAGAAGACCGACTTTACGATCGATGGCATCGGCCACCGTATCGTTCAGGGCGGCTGGCACTTCGATGATTCCGCAGTCGTCGACGACGAGGTCATGGCTAAGATCCTTGAGGTGGCGCCGCTTGCCCCGCTGCACAATTACGGCGAGGCAGCGGCGATCGAGTATTGCCGTGAGAAGTATCCGGAGCTGCCCAACGTGGCCGTCTTCGACACCTCGTTCCACATGACCATGCCCGAGGTCGCCTACACCTACGCGCTGCCCAAGGACGTGTGCGACAAGTACCACGTGCGCAAGTACGGCGCGCACGGTACGAGCCACCGTTACGAGTGGATGATGGCCAAGGAGATCCTGGGCTCGCGCTGCCACCGTCTGCTTTCGTGCCATCTGGGCAACGGTGCTTCGCTTGCCGCCATTGAGGACGGCGTGTGCCGCGATACCACGATGGGCCTCACGCCGCTCGACGGCCTGATGATGGGCACCCGTTGCGGTTCCATCGACCCGGCCACTGTGTGCTATCTTCAGCGCGAGGGCGGCTACAGCTACCAGGAAGTCGACGACATGATGAACAAGCAGTCCGGTCTGCTTGCCATCTCGGGCATCTCAAACGATGCCCGTGACATCCGTACGCGCGCCTCTGAGGGTGACGAGCGCTGCCTGCTCGCCTTCGATATGTTCGCCTACAAGGCCATGCAGCAGGCCGGTTCCATGATCGCCTCCATGGCGGGCGTGGATACCATCACCTTTACCGCCGGCATCGGCGAGAACGACTGGTCGATCCGCAAGGCCTTCTGCGACTGCTTTGAGTGGTTGGGCGTGCGCATCGACAACAACAAGAACCGCGAGGCCGTGGGCAACGGTCCGCAGGTCATCAGCGCCGCCGGCTCTTCCGTCACAGTCATGGTCATCCCCACCGACGAGGAATACATGATCGCCCACGACGTCGAGCGTCTGACCAAGAACAACTAACGCGCGCATTTGCAAGTAAACGACAGGCCTCCAGAGCAACAGCTCCGGAGGCTTTTTTACTAGTAGGCGGAAATTCCAGTCCCAAAGTGATCGTCACCAGCAACGCCTGCTCTTTCAGCAACGACACCCATTCGTTCAGGATTCTCAGCCCCAGCTCGTAGCCAAGCCGCCGTCCGCCCCAGATCCCCTGAGCACCACGTGGCGGCAGGGACCCTACAGGGTAAAGCTCTGAAAACTTTCCGCAGGACGCATGAAACCCCCGCCGCACGAAGTGCGCAGCGGGGGTTTCATGCATGTCCGAGGACGTTTTCAGAGCTTTACCCTGTAGGGCCCCGAGGGGATAAGTCCGCTACTCAGCCATCTGAGCCTGGACGGCGGTGATGGCCACGACACCCACGATGTCGTCGGCAGAGCAGCCGCGCGACAGGTCGTTGACCGGCTTGGCGATGCCCTGCAGGATGGGGCCGTAGGCGTCGGCGCCGGCGAAGCGCTGGACCAGCTTGTAGCCGATGTTGCCTGCCTCGAGGTCGGGGAACACGAGCACGTTGGCCTTACCAGCGACGGAGGAGCCGGGAGCCTTGAGCTGGGCGACGGTGGGGACGATAGCGGCATCGAGCTGCAGGTCGCCGTCGATGGCGAGCTCGGGAGCCTTCTCCTTGCAGAACTTCACGGCCTCTTGGACCTTCTTGGCGACCTCGCCGCCGGCGGAGCCCATGGTGGAGTAGGAGAGCATGGCCACGTGCGGCTCAACGTTGCCCATGAAGGTGGACCAGGAGTGAGCGGAGGCGATGGCGATCTCGGAGAGTTCGTCGGAGGACGGGTTGATGTTGAGACCACAGTCGGCGAAGATCAGCGTGCCGTCGGTGCCGAACTGCGGGGTGTCGGTGCACATCACGAAGAAGGCCGAGACCAGCTTGGTGCCCGGGGCGGTCTTGAGGATCTGCAGCGCGGGGCGCAGGGTGTCGGCGGTGGAGTGGCAGGCGCCGGAGACCAGGCCGTCGGCATCGCCCATCTTGACCATCATGGTGCCAAAGTAGGTGGCGTCCATCACCTGGGCGCGAGCCTGCTCGATGGTGACGCCCTTCTTGGCGCGGAGCTCGGCAAACTTCTGTGCGTACTCCTCGTGCTTCTCGGCATTGCGTGGGTCGATAACGGTGGCGCCGGGAACGTTGATCTCGTCGGGGTTGCCCAGGATGACGATCTTTGCCAGGCCCTCCTCGATGATTTTGGTGGCCGCGACGATAGTGCGCGGATCCTCGCCCTCGGGCAGGACGATCGTCTTAAGGTCGGCCTTGGCGGCAGACTTCATACGGTTTAGGAAATCACTCATGTTACTCCTTACAAGCGTTTCGCTAAGCTCCAGGCGCCCGGCTGTTCACGAATAAACCCGCTGCTAGCGGGTTTACCTTTCAATTATGTACGCCGCGGTGCTTGAGCTTTCCTTGTGTGGCAAGCTCATTATAGGACGCATTAGCGCTATAATCGCTCTGATAAATATGTCTCGAAGAATGTTCGAGAAAAGCCCAGCTAACGAGCCCGTGGCTTTTGACAAGGAGTATCGATGCAGATTACCTCAGGCCTGCCTGAAGGCTTTAACGCCGGTGCATACGACATGATTGTCGTCGGTGCCGGATATGCCGGTGCCGTTTGTGCCCGCCGTCTTGCCGAGACCATCGGCTATCGTGTTGCCGTTCTGGAGCGCCGTAGCCACATTGCGGGTAACGCCTACGACTGCGCTGATGAGGCCGGAATCCTGGTCCACGAGTATGGTCCGCACATCTACCATACCTTTAATGAGCGCGTCCACAATTTCCTGTCGCGCTTTACCAAGTGGACGGACTACCAGCACAAGGTGCTTGCCAACATCAACGGCACCCTCATGCCCGTGCCTTTTAACCACGCGAGCCTCAAGCTCGCCTTTGGCGACGAGCGCGGCGAGGAGCTGTATCAGAAGCTCGTGGAGACCTTTGGCAAGGACGTCAAGGTGCCCATCATGGAGCTGCGCAAGAAGAACGACCCGGATCTTGCCGAGGTCGCCGATTACGTCTACGAGAACGTCTTTTTGCATTACACCATGAAGCAGTGGGGCCAGACGCCCGACCAGATCGATCCCTCGATCACCGGTCGCGTTCCCGTCTTTGTGGGCGACGATGACCGCTACTTCCCGCAGGCTCCCTTCCAGGGCATGCCGCAGGACGGCTATACCGCGCTGTTCGAGCATATGCTCGACCACGATCTGATTGATGTGTTCTGCGACGTTGACGCCCGCGACCTCTTCGAGATCGACGAGACCACCGTCAAGATCGACGGCAAGGTCTATGGCGGCGAGATCGTCTACACCGGTCCGCTCGACGAGCTGTTCAACCTCGACTTGGGCGCTCTGCCGTACCGTACGCTCGACATGAAGTTCGAGACGCTCGATATGGACCAGTTCCAGCCCGTGGGCACCGTCAACTACACCACGAGCGAGGATTACACGCGTATCACCGAGTTCAAGAACATGACTGGCCAGGTCCTGCCCGGCAAGACCACCATCATGAAGGAGTATTCCAAGGCCTATACGCCCGGCTCGGGCGAGACGCCCTATTACGCCATTCTGGAGCCCGAGAACCGTGAGCTCTATGAGCGCTATCTTGAGCGCGTCCAAAACCTGACGAACTTCCACCCGGTGGGTCGCCTGGCCGAGTATCGTTACTACGATATGGATGCCGTGACCAACTCCGCCCTCGATCTTTCGGATGAGATTATCGCCTGCCATGCATAAAGTCATATCATTCGGTATTCCCTCGTATAACGCCGCCAAGGACATGGACCATTGCATCACCTCCATTCTGGAGGGGAGCAATTACGCCACCGATATCGAGATCATCATCGTTGATGACGGTTCCAAGGACGAGACGGCGGCCAAGGCCGATGAGTGGGAGACGCGTTACCCCGGAATCATCCGCGCGGTGCATCAGGAGAACGGCGGCCACGGCATTGCCGTCCTTTCGGGCTTGCGCGAGGCACAGGGCACCTACTACAAAGTTGTCGACTCGGACGACTGGCTCGATGGCGCAGCCCTGTCGACCATGCTTTCGATCCTTCGCGGTTTTGAGGAGCGCGACCAGCGCGTCGACCTCTTTATCTCGAACTATGTGTACGAGAAGGTTTACGAGGGTACGCACACCGCTATTGGCTACAAGTTTGCCCTGCCGCGAAAAAAGATCTTTACCTGGGACCAGATTGGTCATTTCCGTCTGGACCAGAATCTGCTCATGCACAGCCTGTGCTATCGCACGGATGTGCTGCGCGCGTCCAATCTGCCTATGCCGCCGCACACGTTCTATGTAGACAACATCTACGCCTACGTGCCGCTACCGCGCTGCAAGACCATGTACTACGCCGACATCGACCTCTACCGCTACTTTATCGGCCGTGAGGGCCAAAGCGTCAACGAGGCCACGATGGTCAAGCGTCTGGACCAACAGTTTCGCGTGACGCGCATCATGATGGAGTCGTTCCACCTGTACAGCGATGTCGAGTCGTCGCGTCTGCGCTCGTACATGATGGGCTATTTCACCATGATGATGGCGATTTGCTCGGTGCTCACTAAGCTTTCCGACGAGGATTGTGCCGACGAGCGCCTGAAGACGTTGTGGAGTGATTTGAAGGCCTACGACGAGCGCATGTATCGTCGTGCCCGCTACGGCGTGGTCGGCTTCTTCACCAATCTGCGCGGTCGTGCCGGTGACAAAACCACACTCGGCCTATACCGTCTTGCCTCAAAGATCTTCAAATTCAACTAGCTGCTGAGTAATCGCTGCTGATAGGTTGACTGGGCCCCTTGGCCTTTAGTTTGCTACTGCGAACAGTCCTGCTCGCACGGAAAGCACATTTAGTGCTTTCCGGCTCGTGCGGAACTTGTATCAAACTAAAGGCCAAGGGGCCTCTGCTATAAGAATCGATTGTCAGGTTATTTGAATTTGAAGATCTTCGAAGCGCGGTACACAGGGGCCTGGGCTGAAAAGAATTAGGTTGGAAGTCGGTCGGAGGCGGGCGGGCATTACGTTTGTCGCGAGTTCCGCATGCAAAGAAGGCCACTTAATGTGGCCTTCGTCTTGCATAGGACTGTAGAGCAGCAAACGTAATGCCCGCCCGTCTCCGACCGACGGTCGAGTGGACTACTTCGCGGCGCCGGGGATGCTGTGGGAGGTTTTGGCGGTTTTGGCTCCGTTTACGATGGCGTTTTGCAAAGTCCTTACGGCGAGCATGCCCAGCAGGTCTAGGGGAACGGCGGCACTTGCCTGGGCGCCCAGTTTGCCGCTGGCGAGGGTGTAGATGGTGTCGCCGTCGTTGGTGGTGTGCGTGGGACGGATGGCGTGTGCGTAGGCGTCTGCGGCCATCTGGGAGACCTTGGTGGCTTGTGCCTTAGTGAGTTCCACGTTGGTGACGATGCAGCTGATGGTGGTGTTGGTGCGGTCGAGCGGCATCTGCATGGATCCGGCGGCGGCAAAGGCTGCGAGTTCCATGTCGACGATCTGGTCGCTATCGGCTGCGGCGCGCATACCGGCAACCCACTCGCCGGTGAAGGGGTCGACAACGTTGCCGCAGGCGTTGACCGAGACCACGGCGCCCACCTTGATGGGGCCGAGTGCCACGGCAGCAGCTCCAAGGCCGGCCTTCATGCAGGTGGCAGGCCCCATGAGCTTACCCACGGTGGCGCCCGTGCCGGCGCCTACGTTGCCCTGTTCGAGCTTGGTGGGGGTGTGGTCGAGTGCTTCGCGCACGGCGGCGATACCGGCCTCAATGTCGGGGCGCACGGTGGGGTCGCCAAAGGCAAGATCGAAGATACAGCTGGAGCACACGATAGGCACCTGCGTGGGACCGACGGGAAGGCCGATGCCGCGGCTCTCAAGCTCGCGGGCCACGCCGCTTGCGGCTTCGAGGCCAAAGGCCGATCCGCCCGAAAGGCAGACGGCGTGGACCTTGTCGACGGTGTTCTCGGGTCGCAGCAGGTCGGTTTCGCGCGATGCTGGAGCACCGCCGCGAACGTCAACGCCGCCGGTGGCACCCTCGGGCGCCACGATTACGGTGCAACCGGTGCCGGCCTCCTCGTCCGTATAGTTGCCATAGCAAAAGCCATCGACATCGCAGACGTCAATGGCCTCGAGCAGTGTATCCATGTTTAACTCCTATCGGTTTTCCGCCGCGCCTTGTGCCCGGTCGGGATCCGTACGGTACGCCAAAATTGTAGGCGCCGGGGGATACCCAGCGCCAGATGCAATTACGAGAGTTTTTGAATCGCGCGCGCGACGCGGGCGATGGGTAGGCCCACCACGTTATAGAAGTCGCCCGAAATATCGTGCACGAGCATGCGTCCGCCTGTGCCCTGAATGCCGTAGGCGCCGGCCTTGTCCATGGGCTCTCCCGAGGCGACGTAGTGCTCGATCTGCTCGTCGGTGAGCTCGTAGAACGTCACGTCGGTCACATCGACAAAGGACAGACTCTCGGCGGCATGCGGGGCGGCCGTATCGCCTGCCTTAACGATGCAGACGCCGGTTGCGACCTGGTGCGTGCGGCCCGAAAGCTCACGGAGCATGGTGCGCGCCTCGTCCTCGGTTGCCGGCTTGCCCAGAATCTTGCCGTCAAAGGTTACGATGGTGTCGGCCGCGACCGTTAGCTCATTGGGCTCGGCATGCTCGGCGGCAACGGCGGCGGCTTTTGCGCGTGCTAAGCGTTCAACGAGCGTAAGCGGGGCCTCGCCATCAAACGGCGTTTCGTCGATATCGGCAGGAATGATGCGAATGTCATAGTCCGCCTCGCGCATCAACTCGATGCGGCGCGGTGATTGCGAAGCCAAAATCATAGCTGAATGCCCTCGGCGACTTTCTCGACGGCCTTGTCGCCGGCGAGCGTGCGCAGCAGCTCAAGCGCAAAGGGGAGCGACTGGGCCATGCCGCTAGCGGTGATGATGTTGCCGTCTTGCGTAACCTTCTCGCCGGTATAGGCGCCTTCGGGGAAGCTTTTCTCAAAGCCAGGGAAGCACGTGGCGTGGCGCCCCTCGAGCAGGTCGAGCTCGCCCAGGATAAACGGGGCAGCGCAGATGGCGGCGACGTGCTTGGTCGCGGCGAACTCGCAGATCACGTCGCAGACGCGCTGATCTGCGCGCAGGTTGGTGGCACCGGGTAGGCCGCCGGGCAGCACGACGCAGTCGTACTCGTCAAAGTTGATCTCATCAAAGAGCGCATCGCAGGTCACGGGGATCTGCAGCGAGCTTACGACCTCACGCGTGGGCATAATCGAGACGAGCGTGGCACGCACGCCGCCGCGACGCATGACATCGACCATGGTCAAGCACTCAATAGTTTCAAAGCCATCGGCGGCGAGAACGGCAACGCTGGGCATGAGGGTTCCTTTCATAGACGGCATACAATTAGCCGTCTTATACCCCGAAGACCTCCGCTTGCCACGCTCGATTTCCCAATGTTTAAAATAGCCCCGTCCGAATTAGCTATCCTCACCCATCCTCAACAATCTCAATCTGTAACACCTAGACCCACTTTTGACCCTAACTGTTACAGATCAAGACAAACGGAAACCGCCCCGACAAAACGTCTAAATCTGTAACATCTACGGACCAAAACCGGGTCTTACTGTTACAGATCGAGACAGTCCCCAACAGCACCGCCCCGTTTGGGGAACGACTGCCATAGGTACGGCGGGCAGAGGCTCACTTTTTTCCTCGGTTTTTTCTTGACGGAATCTCACCTGTTGTAGTACTTTGTCCCAGTCTAAAAACGCGTGGACTTTTCTGGGCGCTAGCCACCTTTTTGCCACGCAACCGAGCAGTCGGTTGCGTGGCTATTTTCGTCTTGGCAGCAGGTACCACATGCACCGCCAGAAGACCGCACGAGCCCACCTTCCGACTGCAGGGAACAGACGCACGAGACGTGCATCTGCAAGACAGCAGACGGAAGGGAGCCTAATGGCAGGAACAAACACAATCAAGCAACAGGCCGCCGGGGCAGGAGCCACGGGCGCGGGACAGGCCAAGGCGGCGCTCCAGGTCTTTGCGGGCGGCGCCTGCTACGGCGCGATGGCCACGACCTACAAGCTCGCCTACGCCGCGAGCTTCACCTCGGCACAGGTGGTGGCGAGCCAGGCGTGGTTCGGCTGCCTCTTCTTCGCCCTCGCCACGCTCGCAGGGCACGCACTCGGGCACCGCTGGCAGCGCGTGGGCTGGAAGCTCGCCCTCAAGCTCATGGGCCTGGGAGCCCTCACCTGCCTCACCTCAATCCTCTACTGCTACGCCATGAGCGTGCTGCCCGCCCCGGTGGCGCTCACGCTCCTCTTCCAGTTCACGTGGCTGGGGCTCGTGTGGCAGACCGTCATGACGCGCCGGCCGCCGAGGCTCCTCCAAGTGGCCTCCGCCCTGGTCATCGTCTTCGGGACGGTCTTCGCCAGCGGCGTCTACAAGACCGGCATCACCGGGTACGACCCCGTGGCCCTGCTCTGCGCGCTGGGGGCGGCCGTGTCCTGCTCCCTCTTTGTCACCCTCTCCGGCAAGGTCGAGGCCCCCTGCTCGTCCGAGCAACGCGGCGTCATCGTGTGCGCGGGCTCCGTGGTCATGTCGCTCACGGTGTGCCCGGACTACGTCGTCTCGGGCGTCCTCGCCCAGGGCATCCTGCCCTTTGCCGTCATCGCCGGCTTCTTTGGCATGCTCTGCCCGGTCCTGCTCTTCGGCATGGGCTCTCCGCACCTGCCCGCGGGCCTCTCCACTGTCATGGCCGCCGCGGAACTCCCCGCCGGCCTGCTCATCGCCATGATCGTCCTCGGCGAGCCGCTCGGCGTCGTCGAGTGGCTGGGCGTCGCCATCATCCTCGCCGGCGTGTGCCTGGCGCAGGTCCCCTCCCTGCTCGAAGACCGGGAGGCACGTCGCGCCGCCGCAGGACAAGCCGTCAGCTAGTCACCCCTTCACAGGCGGCCCGCGCACATCAGGGAAAGGGCCACGGGCCCGGCGCGCGAGGCCGCAAGGACGTTATAAAGCGTCCCCCGCAGAGATGGGGGCGCCAGAGAGAAGGAGGCACCATGCCATTTCCAAAAGGGTTCCTTTGGGGAGGAGCCACCGCCGCCAACCAATGCGAGGGAGGTTATGACGAGGGCGGCCGCGGCCTTGCCAACGTCGACGTCATCCCACACGGGCCGGAGCGCAACGACGTAAGCCGCGGCCTGAGGCGCATGCTCGACTTTGAGCCCGGGTACTACTACCCGGCCCAGACGGGCATCGACTTCTACCACCACTACCGCGAGGACATAGCCCTCTTCGCGGAGATAGGCTTTAAGGTCTTTCGCCTCTCCATCGCCTGGAGCCGCATCTTCCCCAACGGCGACGAGGAGGAGCCCAACGAGGCCGGGCTCGCCTTCTACGAGGACGTGTTCCGCTGCTGCCGCGAGCACGGGATCGAGCCCCTCGTGACCATCACGCACTTCGACTGCCCCATCCACCTCGTCAAGAAGTACGGCGCCTGGCGAAACCGCACCCTTATTGAGCTCTACAAGCGGCTCGTGACGGTGCTCTTCAACCGCTACCGCGGCCTCGTGCGCTGGTGGATCACGTTCAACGAGATGAACATGATCTTGCACCGTCCCTTCATGGGTGCCGGCATCGTCCTCGAGCCCGGGGAGAATGCCCGCGAGGCCGAGTACCGCGCCGCGCACAACGAGCTCGTGGCGAGCGCCTGGGCCACCAAGATCGCCCACGAGGTCGACCCGGAGAACAAGGTAGGCTGCATGCTCGCCGCGGGAAGCTACTACCCCTACTCCTGTCGTCCCGAGGACGTTCGCGCGGCGCAGGTCAAGAACCAGGAGGACCTCTTCTTCGTGGACGTGCAGGCGCGCGGTCGCTACCCCGGCTACGCGCTCAAGATGCTCGAGCGCGAGGGCATCGACGTGGGCATGACCGCCGAGGACGAGCGCATCCTTGCGGAGAACACCGTCGACTTCATCTCGTTTAGCTACTACTCCTCGCGCTGCACCGCGGGCGACCCCGATTCCGTGGGCGGCGTCGCCGAGGGCAACGCCTTCGCCGGCGTGGAGAACCCCTACGTGCGCACGAGCGACTGGGGCTGGGTCATCGACCCGCTGGGGTTCCGCATCACGATCAACGACCTCTGGGACCGCTACCAGAAGCCGCTCTTTGTGGTGGAGAACGGCCTCGGCGCCTATGACGAGGTGCTTCCCGACGGCACGATCGAGGACGACTACCGCATCGCCTACCTGCGCGAGCACATCGAGGCCATGCGCGACGCCATCGAGCAGGACGGCGTCGAGATGCTCGGCTACACCACCTGGGGGCCGATCGACCTCGTGAGTGCGGGCTCCGGCGAGATGGAGAAGCGCTACGGCTTCATCTACGTGGACCGCGACAACCTGGGCAACGGCACGCTCGAGCGCAGGCGCAAGAAGAGCTTCTACTGGTACCAACAGGCCATCGCCACCAACGGAGGCGACCTGGGCTAGCCGCCCGGGCAATATCGCTAAGGAGAAAATAATGGCTGAAAAATACGACGATCTGGCCAGATCCATACTCGAGAACGTAGGCGGCGCCGAGAACGTCGCCAGCGTCGCGCACTGCATCACGCGCGTGCGCTTCAAGCTCAAGGACGAGTCCCGCGCCAACACTGCCAAGATCGAGGCCCTCAAGGGCGTTATCCAGGTCATCCAGGCCAACGGCCAGTACCAGGTGGTCGTGGGTAACATCGTCGAGGACGTCTACGACGCGGTCTTGGAGGCCGGCAACTTCTCGGGCGGCGCAAGCGCCGACGACGAGCCCCAGGGCGATAAGACCGTTGCCTCCGTCGTCATCGACCTCATCTCTGGCATCTTCCAGCCCATCCTGGGACCGCTTGCCGCCGCAGGTATCATGAAGGGACTGCTTGCCCTCATCACCTACTTCGTCCCGGCCTTTGCAAACGACGGCCTCTACACGCTGCTCTACACCGTGGCTGACGGCTTCTTCTACTTCCTCCCCGTCGCCCTGGCGTTCAGTGCCGCGCGCAAGTTCCGCATGAACGAGTTCACCGGCGTGGCAATCGGCGTGGCGCTCCTCTACCCGACGATGGTCGCCCTGACCTCGGGTGAGGCGCTCGGCAGCATCGACCTCGGCGTGGCCGGCACGTTCTCGTGGTACGCCACCGCCCTCGGGGTCCCCATCATCATGCCCGTGTCCGGCTACGTGAGCTCGGTGATCCCCGTCCTTCTCATGGTGTGGTTCGGCTCTATCCTTGAGCGCTGGCTCAAGAGCTGGATACCGGTTGCGCTCAAGATGTTCCTCGTCCCGCTCGCCACGATGACGGTCTCCATCGTCTTGGGCTACCTCGTCATCGGCCCGGTGGCCACCCTCATCACCAACCTGCTGAGCGCGGCGTTCTCGTTCATCTTTCAGCTTCCCGTGGTTGGTTCCGTCCTGGGCAGCGCCCTGGCCGGCGGACTGTGGATGTGTCTCGTCATCTTTGGCTTCCACTGGAGCCTCATCCCCATCTCCATCATGAACCTGAACACCCTCGGCCACGACAGCGTGCTCGCCGCCACCATCGGCCACGGGTTCGCGCTCGGAGCGGTCATCTTTGCCATGTACCTCAGAAACAAGGACGAGCGCTTCCGCGGCATCGCCCTTCCCGCGATGATCTCCGCCTTCTTCTTCGGCGTCACCGAGCCGGGCATCTACGGCATCGCCCTGCCCAACAAGCGCGCATTCGTCGTGGCATGCCTGAGTTCCGCCGTTGGCGGCGCCATCGTGGGAATGACAGGCGCCCTCATGTACATCTCGGGCGGCCTCGGCGTCTTCAACCTGCTCAACTTCATCGACGGGACCCCTGGTGGCGCCGGGATCTCTCACATGATCTTCGCGATCATCGCCTCGCTCGTCTCTGCCGTCCTGGCCTTTGTTATCGAGTTCATCACCTACCGGCCCAACGACGAAGAGGAAGGCGCCCGCTAGCTTGCGCCTCTTCTCGACCAGCTCCATGTAATTGAGGAGCAGTTGAGGTGGGTGAGGGCCGAGGGCGATCAAGGTGGCCGCCCTCGGCCCGGGACAACCTGCCAGAAGGCGTTTAGCTTTCTCGGGCGGCGCTGAAATGAACTGCGCCCCGATACTTGGACGGGTCAATTAGCGGCCTATGCCGCACATGGGGACTGATTCCGGAACTCCTCCGGGGTCAGCCCCTTTTGCTTAGCCCGCCTCCTCTTGTTCCAGTGAACGGTATAGGCTTCGAGGTCCCGCTTGAACTCCTCGAAGCTCCGCCACGTCCGGTTCCTGTAGAATTCGTCCTTCAGGCGCCCCGGCAGCAGCTCCGTCGCATGAGCTTGCTCTCGCACGCCGCCGGCCCCGGCCGGGTCCGGGCACCCTTCGGCCTCCCGCCGGCCTTCGGCGCGCCCGTACCCCCTGTCGCAAAGCTCTGCTGCAAGAGTCCTCAGCGTGGCGTCGTGCCTGACTCTCCCGTCCATAAAGAAGCCCCCATTTTTAATGTTCAAGAAATGAGGGGGCGGTTCAATTTCGGGACGGGGATTAAATAATCATTCGGTGCAAATTGATTATTTAATCCCCGTCCCAGAAAAATCATCGGGCGTGGCCTTGGGCAAACAGTCTAGTTGCGCTTGAGGTGGACGACGGTTTCGCAATGGAAGGTTTGCGGGAACAGATCGACCGGTGTGATCTTGACGGGGGAGAAGGTGCCTTCCTCGACAAAGCGGATGAGATCGCGCGCCAGGGTGGCAGGGTCGCAGCTCACATAGGCGACATCGCGCGCACTCGTGCTGGCGATGAGGTCGATGGCCTCGGGCGCCAAGCCCGCGCGTGGTGGGTCGACCACCAGGACATCGGCGTCCTGGTCGGGGAACTCGCGCACGGCATCGCCGCCGATGACGTCGACGTTATCGAGCTTGTTGATCTCCAGGTTGCGACGCAGGTCGCGCACGGCCGGGCCGTAGGCCTCGACGGCGGCGACAAAGTCGCAGCGGCGGGCGAGCGGCAAGGTAAAGGTGCCGGCACCGCAGTACAGGTCCACGGCAAGCTCGTCTTCCTGCGGATCGAGCGCCTCCATAACGAGCTCGATCAAAATCTCGGCGCCCTTGGTGTTGACCTGGAAAAAAGACGGGGCAGACAAGCGCATCTGACCCTCGGCGATATTCTCGGTCCATGAGCCCTCTCCGGCGAGCATTTCGACCTTGGAGACACGGCGGGCCTTCTTTTCGCCCTTGCTCATCACGCGCACGACGCTCGTGGGATGAGCGGCGTCCGCCAGCACGCGGGAGACCTGCGAGCGCGGAAAAGAGCCTGTCGGCGTCCAGAGTGCGACCTCGAGTGCCTTGGTGCGGTGCGATGCGCGAATGCCCACGCGTTCGAGCCCCAAGTCATGGCTGCCGCTTAGATAGTTAAGTGCGCCGACGACCGATTTGAGTGCCTTCGGGAAGCGCTTATCGAACAGCGGACACATATCGACGGTCACGATTTTGCTGGGGTCGACACCGTGCATGCCAAGGCGCACGCGACCGTTGACGACGGTCGGTTCGAGCTCGATTTTATTGCGGTAGCCCCAGTCGTCCTTGGTGTGGCAGATGGGCTGTACCAACTCATCGACCTGCTCAGGAGCGAACTTGCCGATGCGCTCGAGCGTGGAGCGCAGGTTTTGCTCCTTGGCGGCGAGCTGTGCCGTGCGTGAGAGATTGCCCCACGAACAACCACCGCAGATGCCCACGAAGGGGCAGGGGGGCTGAATGCGATCGGGGCTCGGCTCCAGAATCTCGGTCGTGCGGGCGCGCATAAACGACTTGCCGTCCTGCACGACCTCGGCTTCGACGGTGTCGCCTGCCACGGCGCCCTGCACAAAGACGGCCTTGCCGTTGTCGGCGTGCGCCAGCCCGTCGGCGCCGTAGGTCATCGATTCTATAGTGAGCTTCATATTCCTGCCTGTCATTCGCGTTGTTATTCGCACCATGGTAGCAGGGAAAAGCGCCCCGCATCCGAGGCTTTCCTCAAATGCGGGGCGCTTCTACAAACGACTATTTCGTCTTGCCGGTAATGAGCGTCTTAAGACCCAGGCCGATCAGGCCCAGGCCTATGCGCACGCGACCGGGGCGATGGCGCTCGATGGCCTTGGCTTTGCCAGCGGGCTTCTTGTGACACGCGTTGCTCTCGGGGGTTGTTGTGGGTGCCTGAGGTTGGACTGCGGGAGCAGGTTCGGGCTCGATAACGGTCGCTTGGACCTTCTGGACCTCGGGAGCGGCCGGCTGCGGCTCGGGCTCAGGCTGGGATGCGAGCGCGGGTTCTGCCTCGGTGTCGGCCTCGGCGTTGCGATACGCGCGCTCCAGCAGAGCTTCCTGCGAGTTGAAGGGTTTCTCGTCCTCTTTGCGCTCCACCGGAACCCAGTTGCCGTCACTCGTCAGGCTGCGTGCCTTCACGTTGTCGCGCAGCTGCATGCCCATATACTCGTGCACCAGGGCGCGGCAGGTGGGGTCGAGCACGGGGAAGGCGATCTCCACGCGGTGCTCGGTGTTGCGCGTCATCATGTCTGCCGAGCTCAGGTAGATCATGTCCGAGTCCACGCCAAAGGCATAGACGCGCGCATGCTCCAAAAAACGTCCGACGATGGATCGCACGTGCACGTTCTCGGTCTTGCCCGGAACACCGGGCTTGAGGCACGAGATGCCGCGAATGATCATGTCCACGCGCACGCCGGCACACGATGCCTCGGCAATCTTGTCGATGACCTCGCGGTCGGTAAGCGAGTTGAGCTTAAAGAACACGCGGGCGGGCTCGCCGACAAGGGCGCGCTGAATCTCGCGGTCCAGGCCGCGCATGATGAGCGGCTTGAGGCCCACGGGCGCCACGCCCAGGAAGCGGTAGTCGCCGCGCAGGTTGCCCAGCGACAGGTTGCGGAAGAACAGGTTGGCGTCCTCGCCGATGCCGGGATGCGCGGTCATGAGCATAAAGTCGCTGTAGAGCTTGGCCGTCTTCTCGTTAAAGTTGCCGGTACCCAAAAGCGTCAGGCGGGTAAGCGCCATGCCCTCGCGATAGGTGAGCTGGCAGATCTTTGAGTGGCACTTAAAGCCCTCGGAGCCGTAGATAACGGTGCAGCCGGCCTCTTCCAGGCGCTCGGCCCATTCGATGTTGTTCTGCTCGTCAAAGCGTGCGCGGAGCTCCATGAGCACCGTGACCTCTTTGCCGTTTTCGGCAGCATCGATGAGCGACTCGCACAGGCGGCTTTGTTTGGCCACGCGGTAGAGCGTGATGCGCAGCGAGATGCACTCGGGGTCGTAGGCTGCTTCGTGCACCAGGTCCAGGAACGGATTCATGGCCTCGTAGGGATAAAAGAGCAGCTTGTCGCCCTGCAGCACTTGCTCGCGAATGGAGCGGGACATATCGATGGCGGGGTTGGGCTGCGGCTTAAACGGCGTAAAGAGCAGCTCGTTGCGTAGATGCTCGGGAATCTTGCCCTCAATGCCAAAGACGTAGCTCAGGTCAAGGGGGATATCGCAGGTAAAGACCGAGCGGCGAGAAAGCTCGAGCGCCTTGCGGATGGTCTTGAGCGTTGGCTTTTCGAGGGAGCCCGATACGGCGAGCACCACCGGCTGCAGGCGCAAGCGCTTCTTGAGGATGCGCTTCATGTGCTGGCGGTAATCCTCTTCCTCCTCGACGCCCTCGCCGTCCGGGTCGATATCGGCATTACGGGTGACGCGGATCAGCGCGCGATCCAGCGGCTTATAGGAGCCAAAGCAGCTATCCAGGCAGGCGAGGATGACGTCCTCGAGCAAGATGTAGGAGTAGGTGCCGGTGGGCGAGGGGATCTCGACCACGCGGTTCATCGAGGCGGGAATCTCGATAAGGCCCAGCAGGCTCTCCTCGTCGGTGACGCCGTCCAGGCCACAAGCCAGATAGAGCGCGCCGTTGCGCAGGTTGGGGAAGGGGTGGCGCGGGTCAATGACCAACGGTGAGATGACCGGCGACACGTAGGCTTGGAAGTAGCGGGTTACTAAGGTGCGCTCCTCGGGCGTAAGCGAATCGATGCGGGCGCGGTGAACGCCCAGAGCATCAAGCTTGTCCTCGATGCTCTTAAAGATGGACTCCCAACGGGTAAGGAGCCCGGGCAGCTCTTCCATGACGGCATCGACCTGTTCTGAGGCGGTCATATTGCTCTTGTTGTCGACAGGCTGTTTTTTGAGCTCCGCCAGATCGGACAGGCCGCCCACGCGCACCATAAGGAATTCGTCGAGGTTGGACTCGAAAATCGACACGAACTTTAGACGCTCGAACAGCGGAACGGTCTCGTCGAAGGCTTCGTCAAGCACGCGGTTGTCAAAGCGCAGCCAGCTAAGCTCTCGGTTTTGCGTGTACGAGAAGTCGCGCGGCGGCTTGCGCAGTTTGGCGGCCTTTTGCTTCTTTTCGATTTTGCTCGGCATATGCATCTGTCCGTTCAGTCCCCGCAGGGGACGGTAGCCTAACTCTAATTCACTATTGTCTCAATTTAGTCGACCACTGGCACGGACGTATCGCGTGAACGGTATCTTTACCTACTTCTTACGCTGACAAGTCATAGGACTGACGCCCTGCTCGTTCGCAAACGATCCATATCCTCACTCAACTGGTGAGAATGTATGAATAAGAATGATAGCAAGCTGAATATAATCGAATGTAGGTCGAATCGAGGGCAAGCGTCATTTATATGCAGAAAACCGTTTTCACTATGCAATTTTGAATCATGGATAACTTTGAGTGTTCAAGCTTGATTTCCTAGAAAAATAACGTTTACCTAGGAAAATCTGCTTTACAAAACTGAAGTGCATCATGGGAAATCATATGCGATATACCGTTCATCGTACTTTGCTGACCGTTCGGGGGCGAGGTAGCATTACGAATGGAATTTGGATATAACTAGAGCTGTCAGCAAGCAGTGCCCGTTACGGAAGGGCGCTGAGAGATTCGGCCGAAAGGCCCGAAAGAAAGGTAGGAGGCCATGACGAAAGGTCTGCACGTGC
>CABUUD010000033.1 GCA_902494585.1 uncultured Collinsella sp.
CGACGATGGAGTCGACGGCGCCCACTTCGTGGAACATGACGGTCTCGGGCGTTTTGCCGTGAGCTTTAGCCTCAGCTGCAGCGAGTGCGGTAAAGATGGCGAGGGCACGACGCTTGGCACCATTGCTCAGCTGTGAGCCATCGATGATGGCAGTGACGTCCGCCAAAGAACGGTGGTGATGGTGGTGGGCGTGATGATGGTCCTCGTGGCCATGCTCGTGGCCGTGCTCGTGTTCGTGCTCGACATGGTCATGATGGTGGTGCTCATGCTCGTGTGTGTGCTCGGTAGCTGCTTCGTTGCCGTAGAGCCAGGCCATATCGTGATCGTGGTTCTCGAGCTCTTCTGCCAGCTGAACGTCGAAATCGCAGGCGTCGATGCCATGCTTGTTTGCACGCGTGACGGCGATCGTAAAGCCGTCGACCGGCAGTGTGGCGAGCTGTTCGCGCAGGTGCTCCTCGCTGGCGCCCAGGTCGAGCAGGGCCGCGACGGTCATGTCGCCGCTGATGCCCGAGGTGCCGTCGATGATAAGCGTGTGCTGATGGTTGGACATGGAATGCTCCTTAACGGGCGCGGGGCGCGCCGGCGCTCAGATGATTGATAAGACTTGCCTGGTAGGCGGCGCCGAAGCCGTTGTCGATATTGACGACCGATACGCCGCTGGCACAGGAGTTGAGCATGGCGAGCAGCGCGGCTACGCCACCAAAACTTGCGCCGTAGCCCACGCTGGTGGGAACGGCGATGACCGGACAGCTCACCAGACCGCCGATAACGCTCGCCAACGCGCCCTCCATGCCGGCGATGGCAATGACCACCTGTGCCTGGGCGAGTTCCTCGGCATGCGCGAGCAGGCGGTGCAGGCCGGCGACGCCTACGTCGTAGAGGCGGTCGACCTCGTTGCCATAGAACTCGGCCGTCAACGTGGCTTCTTCGGCGACGGGCAGGTCGCTCGTGCCGGCGCAGGCGACAACGATGCGTCCGTTGCCGGTGGGGGAGGGCTTGCCGCCCACGAGGGCGAGCTGCGCGTCCGGGACATATCCCAGGTCGATGCCGTTGCCGAGGAGCTCCGAGGTGCGGGCTGCCTTTTCGGCATCCAGGCGCGTGACCAGGATGCGCTCCTGGCCGGCATCGCGCAGCGCTTCGATAATGGCGGCAATCTGCTCGGCGGTTTTACCGGCACCGTAGACAACCTCGCCGGCTCCCTGGCGCACCCCGCGCGAAAGATCGAGCTGCGCAAAACCCAGATCGGCGGTCGGCGCCGTCTGGATGCGCGTGAGGGCATCGGCCGGCATAATGCTTCCGTCTGCCACGTCACTTAGCAATTGCTCAAGATCTCGTTTGTCCATATAAGTTCCCTTCGACGCAGAAAAGTTTAGCACGCGAAGGGTTATTTCCGAACATTAGAGCATAATTGTTCGGAAATCTGACATGTCAGATTAGATGAAGTTGTGAGGCGAACTTGCTAGTCACGCAGGATGATGTCCATGGCGAGCATCAGGTTGCGCTCGTCGATGGCAAATGGGGCGGCTTCGCGCGTCTTGGGCTTGGCGCAAAACGCGATGCCCGTGCCCGCGGCCTGAATCATGGGGATGTCGTTTGCCCCGTCGCCAATAGCGACCGTGTGGGCCATATCGACACCGCACCCAACCGCCCAGTCCAGCAGCTGGATGAGCTTGGACTCCTTGGTCACAATGTCTGCCGCCAGCTTACCGGTGAGCTTGCTGTCCACGACCTCCAGGCGGTTAGCCAGGCAAAAGTCGATACCCGCGGCGGCCACGATCTTATCGGCGACCTCGTGGAAGCCGCCGCTTACCACGCCGACCTTCCAGCCCTTGCTGTGCGCCGAGCGCACAAGCTCCAGCGCGCCGGGGGTAAACGTCACGCGCTCAAAGGTGCGCTCGAACACGCTCTCATCCAAGCCGGCAAGCAGCCCCACGCGCTCCTCGAGTGCCTGCTTAAAGTCCAGTTCGCCGCGCATGGCGCGCTCAGTGATCTTCGCCACTTGCTCGCCTACGCCGGCCTCCTCGCCCAACAGGTCGATGACCTCCTGGTTGATGAGCGTGGAGTCGATATCCATAACGATGAGGCGTGCAGTCATGGCGGGCCTTTCCGAGTGCAGTTGTATTGGGGCACATTGTCGCACGCGGCGCGCCTTGGCGACGGCCAGGCCGCGTCAATTGTTTCGTCTCCGTCAAGTCTTTGGGCAGGAGCCACTTTTTCGCGGCACATCGACGCGGGTGCGATAAGATAGAACGCCATGTCCGGCTGCGCGGTTTACGCAGGCTGGGCAAATCTGTACGACGCTGCCCGGAACGACACGGGGCGGCACAGATCCATAAAGGAGGATCACTGGTATGAGCCAGACCCGTCCCATTGACGAGCATTCCATGCACACCCGTACCTGCGGCGAGCTTCGCTTCGAGAACGTGGGCGAAGAGGTCACCCTCACCGGTTGGGTGAGCCGTCGCCGCGACCACGGTGGCCTTATTTTCTGCGACCTTCGCGACCGCGAGGGCATCACGCAGCTCACCTTCGACCCCGAGCACTCCGACGGCGATGCCTTTAAGATCGCCGAGACCATGCGTCCCGAGTGGCCCATCAAGATCCACGGCGTCGTGCGCTCCCGTGGCGAGGAGACCACCAACGCCAAGCTCGCGACCGGCGAGATCGAGGTCCTGACCGACCACGCCGAGGTGCTCAACACGTCTGTCACCCCGCCGTTCCAGATCGAGGACGGCATCGAGACCAGCGAGGACACCCGTCTGCGCTATCGCTATCTTGACCTCCGTCGTCCCGAGATGATGGCCAACCTCAAGCTGCGCTCCGACTTTACCTTTGCCATTCGCGAGGCGCTGCACAACCGTGAGTTCATGGAGGTCGAGACGCCCTCCCTGTTCAAGTCCACGCCCGAGGGCGCCCGCGACTTCATCGTCCCCAGCCGCATCCAGCCGGGCAACTTCTACGCCCTGCCGCAGTCCCCGCAGCTTCTGAAGCAGCTGCTCATGGTCGGTGGCGTCGAGCGCTACTACCAGGTTGCCAAGTGCTTCCGCGACGAGGACCTGCGTGCCGACCGTCAGCCCGAGTTCACCCAGGTCGATATCGAGATGTCCTTCGTGGACCAGAATGACGTCATGAGCGCGCTCGAGGAGGTCCTGGCCGACGCCTTCGGCCGCATGGGCGTCGAGATGCCCACGCCGCTGCGTCGCATGGACTACTGGGAGGCCATGGACACCTATGGCTCCGACAAGCCCGATACCCGCTATGGCATGCACCTGGTCGACCTGACCGACATCTTTGCCAACTCCAAGTTCAAGGTCTTTGCGACTGCCGCAAACGAGGAGGGCTCTGCCGTCAAGGCCATTAACGCCAAGGGCGCCGGTGCCTGGGCACGTGCCAAGATCGATAAGCTCGCCGGCGTGGCTTCCACGTTTGGCGCCAAGGGCCTGGCATGGATCGCCTTCCGCGAGGACGGCTCCATCAACAGCCCCATCGTCAAGTTCTTCTCGGACGAGGAGATGGTGGCTCTGCGCGAGCGCATGGACGTCGAGCCCGGCGACCTTGTGATGTTTGCCGCCGGCCCGCGCCTGCTCTCTGACGAGATCCTGGGCGGCATGCGTTCCCACATGGCCAACGCGCTCGAGATCAAGCGCGAGGGCCACGACTTCCTGTGGGTCGTCAACTTCCCGCTGTTCCACTGGGATGAGGACCGCAAGGTCTACGCTGCCGAGCATCAGCCCTTCACGCTGCCGACCGAGACCGACATCGCCAAGATCGAGGCCGACCCGTTGGCAGCTGGTTCTTGCACCTACGACTTTGTCATGGACGGCTTTGAGGCCGGCGGCGGCGGTATGCGTATCCACAACGCCGAGATGCAGATGTCTATGCTCAAGCTCCTGGGCTTTACCGAGGAGCGCGCCGAGTCGCAGTTCGGCTTCCTCATGGAGGCCCTCAAGTTTGGTGCGCCCCCGATGGGCGGTTTCGCTCTGGGCCTGGACCGCGTGTGCATGCTGCTCACCGGTTCCGACTCCATCCGCGACGTCATGGCGTTCCCCAAGACGGCCAGCGGCTCCGACC
This sequence comes from uncultured Collinsella sp., assembly GCA_902494585.1. Classification (GTDB taxonomy): domain Bacteria; phylum Actinomycetota; class Coriobacteriia; order Coriobacteriales; family Coriobacteriaceae; genus Collinsella. The sequence goes on from CABUUD010000033.1 coordinate 4,072, forward strand.
TTATGTCGGGTGCTCCGAGTGCCGTTTCCGGCGCCCAGCTCAAGGACGTCAGCCTGCGCCTGATGTAGGCGAGCGGCTACCTATTGCCAGCAACGAGGGAAGGACGTGTGCCTCCCCTCGTTTTTTGTGAGACGGGGGTGCGCCGGTAACGTACAATAACTACCACGTGGCTGGGTTTGCCGGCCGAATGTGCGATGTCGTGGGAGGGGACATGGTCGAGTTTACAAAGACGATTAAAGATCCGTTGGGATTACATGCCCGCCCGGTTGCGCTGCTCTATGACATCATTGCCAAGCATCGTTGCGACGTGTCAGTCAGTATCGGCGATCGCCACACGAATGGCCGCGATGTCATGGGACTCATGGCTCTCTACGGCGAGTGCGGCGAGGACATCATCTTCCGCGTTTCGGGCGTAGACGAGGCTTCCTGCGTTACGTCGATCAGAAATCTCTCACTCTAAGCATGATAGGGCGTGGTAAAGGATGGTCCTTTGCCGTGCCCTTTTGTTTCGTATAGGAAACTTTTTCGAAATCTGAATGTGGACCCTTTCCAAAAAGTTAACCACGTGTTAGTTTACTAAAGCGAACATAGGCGTGGTTAACTTTTACCGCGTCGATGTTGAGGACGAACTGACGTTAGGAGCCACTCATGTCTTGCGGACCGCAGATGCCGGCAATGCCGCTTTCGATGGTAAAAGCGGGCGAAACCGTGCGCGTGTCTCGTGTAAAGGGCAATGAGGATATGAAGCACCACCTCAAGGACCTCGGCTTTGTCGAGGGCAGCGAAATCCACGTGGTGAGCTCGAGTGGCGCCAATATCATCGTCACTGTGCTGGGCGCACGCTTTGGTATCGATTCCAAGGTTGCCATGCACATCATGACCGTCGGTTAGTCTGCAGCATTTCATAAAAACCGAAAGGGGGACAAGAGGATGAAGACGTTGGGTGACGTTAAGGTGGGCGAGAGCTCCACCATCGTCAAGCTTCACGGTGAGGGTGCGCTTCGCCGCCACCTTATGGACCTGGGGCTCATCAAGGGCACTTCGTTCAAGGTGGTGAAGGTTGCACCGCTCGGTGATCCGGTCGAGATCAACGTGCGCGGCTACGAGCTTTCCATCCGCAAGGAGGAGGCCGCCGTCGTCGAGGTTCAGTAAGGACTCGCGGCGCATATTTCTGCAGATAAAGTTAGGTTTTTCTAACTTAATGCAGCGTCTTTGAAGCACATTATCCAGCCTGCGCGGAGAAAGCAGCGCGGGCACACAAGGAAGAAGGATTGAATGGCGGATTCTCAGATCCATGTCGCGCTGGCGGGTAACCCCAACTGCGGCAAGACCACGCTTTTCAACCTGATCACCGGCGCCAACGGCTACGTTGGCAACTGGCCCGGCGTCACGGTTGAGAAAAAGGAAGCCAAGCTCCTAAGCGACAAGAACGTTACCATCACGGACCTCCCTGGCATCTACTCGCTTTCCCCCTACAGCCCCGAGGAGCAATGCTCGCGCGATTACCTCATGAGCGGCGAGCCCGATGTTGTCGTTCAGGTCGTCGATGCCACCAACCTCGAGCGTAACCTGTACCTGGCGCTTCAGGTTATCGAGACCGGCCTGCCCGTGGTCGTTGCCCTCAACATGGCCGACCTGGTCGAGAAGAACGGCGATAAGATCGACACCGACAAGCTTTCCAAGAAGCTCGGTTGTCCGGTCATGATGATCTCGGCTCTTAAGAACAAGGGCATCAAGGAGCTCTTCGAGCAGGTCAAGAAGTCCGCTTCTTCTAAGGGCCAGGTGCCGGAGCACAAGTTCGATTCCTCCATCGAGGACGTTCTGGACCACATCGAGAACAACCTTCCGGCGAGCGTTCCCGCCAACAAGCGTCGCTACTACGCCGTCAAGCTGTTTGAGCGCGATGCAGACGCCTGCAAGCTCATCAACCTCACCAAGGAGAAGGCCGCTCGCGTGGAGGAGCTGGTCGCCCAGTGCGAGCAGGACTGCGACGACGATGCCGAGTCCATCATCACCGGTGAGCGCTATGGCGTCATCGCGCACATCATCGACGAGTGCATGACAAAGGCTCCGGCAAAGATGAGCACCTCCGAGAAGATCGACCGCGTGGTTACCAACCGTATCCTGGGCCTGCCGATCTTTGTGGTCATCATGTTCTGCGTGTACTACATCGCCGTTTCTACCTTGGGCGGCACGGTGACCGACTTCACCAACGACCAGCTCTTCGGTACCGACGGTTGGTACGTGCTCGGTCAGGGTCGCGACGCCTACGACGCAGCTGTCGAGGCTGCGGGCGACAATGCCGACTCGGTCGACCCGGCACAGTACGGCCCCTATGTTCCGGGTATTACCACCGTGGTGCACGACGCCCTTGTGGCGGGTGGCACCGAGGACGGCGGCCTGGTCGATTCGCTCGTCTGTGACGGTATCGTCGGCGGCCTGGGCGCCATCTTCGGCTTCGTCCCGCAGATGTTCCTGCTGTTCGTCATGCTGTCCTTCCTGGAGGACTGCGGCTATATGGCCCGCGTCGCCTTCATCATGGACCGCGTGTTCCGCCGCTTTGGCCTGTCCGGTAAGTCCTTTATCCCCATGCTCGTGTCCTCGGGCTGCGGCGTCCCCGGCGTCATGGCCACCAAGACCATCGAGAACGAGAAGGACCGCCGCATGACGGTCATGACCACCACGTTCATTCCCTGTGGCGCTAAGCTGCCGATCATCGCCCTGCTCATGGGCTCCATCATCGGCGATTCTTCCACCACCGCCGCGTGGATCAGCCCGCTCTTCTACTTCCTGGGCGTCTTTGCCGTCATCGCCTCGGGCCTCATGCTCAAGAAGACCAAGCTCTTCGCCGGTCGCCCGACGCCGTTCGTTATGGAGCTTCCTGCCTACCACTTCCCGGCGATCCGCTCTTGGGCGCTGCACGTGTGGGAGCGCTGCTGGGCCTTTATCAAGAAGGCCGGCACGGTCATCTTCGCCTCTACCGTCGTGGTATGGTTCCTCTCCAACTTTGGTAGCTACAACGGCGCCTTTGGCTTCCTGCCTGCCATGGAGGGCATCCCCGAGGAGTTCATGGACTACTCCGTGCTTGCCATGCTCGGCAACCTGGTCGCCTGGATCTTCGCCCCGCTCGGCTTTAGCACCTGGCAGGCAACCGCGCTGACTGTCTCTGGCCTCGTCGCCAAGGAGAACGTCGTCGCCACCGCCGGCTCGCTGCTGTCCGTTGCCGACGCCGCCGAGACCGACCCGAGCCTGTGGACCGCGTTTGCCGGCATGTTCCCGACTATGGGCGCTTGCGTTGCCTTTGGCGCTTTCAACCTGCTGTGCGCCCCGTGCTTTGCCGCCATGGGCACTATCCGCAACCAGATGGACTCCGGCAAGTGGACCGCGATTGCCATCGGCTACGAGTGCGCCTTCGCTTGGGTCATCGGCCTGTTCATCAACCAGTTCTACAACCTGCTTGTCCTTGGGCAGTTTGGTATCTGGACGATTGTCGCTATCGTGCTGCTGGTTGCGATGCTCTTCCAGATCTTCCGTCCCATGCCCAAACACGCATGGACCGACGAGGACGAGACCAACACTGCTTCCGCCGCAGTTTCCGCTTAAGTCCGAATAAGGATTAACCCCTTTCCACGAGCCCGGGTGTCCCAGCGACCCCGGGCTTTTTGTGCATGGGAGACAGATTACTTTGCCCCAGAAGTTAAGATGTGGCGTTTCCGCAGATAAAACCGACCAAAATAAACCTTTCCCCTTTTGGTAGGTGGAGAATGGGGTAAAGTAAGTGGTGGTTAACTAGAGGAGGCTTGCTATGGCACCTATCGATATTGTTGTACTGGCTGTTATCGGCGTTGCGTTTGTTGCCGTGTGCGTGCGCATCTACCGCAAGGGAACCTGTGCCGACTGCGCTCAGGGTGGCGTTTGCACGGGGCATTGCTCCAACAAAAAGACGTGCGCTGCACTTAAGGGCGTAGACAAAATCGCCGAAGACTTGGGTCGCGGTATCAAATAAGGTCCGGACATCCAAGCGCTCCGCGGGCATCCGTTCGCGGGGCGCTTTGTGCATTTGAGGGAGAGCACGGCGAGTCGAAGAGTATTTTTGGGGTATCGTTAACTGGACTATTAATTGGCAACTTATCTATAACGGAGTAACCGCATGAGCGCTCGCGTAACCATGAAGGACATAGCCGCCGAGCTTGGCGTTTCCATCAATACCGTGCACAAGGCTTTGACGGGAAAGGCCGGCGTGAGCGAATCCGTGCGCGCCAAGGTGAACGCTAAGGCCGAGGCCATGGGCTATCACCGCAACACAAGTGCCTCAAGCCTGCGCCGCAAGGATATCAATCTGGTGTTTTGCCTGCCCCGCGCATCGCGCGAGGGAGCGTACTTTTTCCGTTACCTGTGGGAAGGCTGCAATCGCTTTGAACAGGAGGTCATCGACCGGGGCATTACGGTTGAGCGCGTTGAATTTGGCGTGGGCGGCTACGCTGATGCACTCGAGCAAATCGACGAGCGTCTGCAGGTGGGCGAGAAGATTGATGGCTTGCTCGCCTATGCGCCGGGCGACGATCGTGCGACTGAGCTTTTGGGGCAGATCGCCGAGGCGGGCGTGACGATTGAGCTTGTCGACGGCGACCGTCCGCATTTGAATCGTTTGGGTGCGAGCTTGGCCGATTATTCGACGGCAGGCAGCCTTATGGCCGAGCAGGCGGCAAACCTGGTCCATGCTTCTGGGGCCGACGCCCGCGTGCTCCTTTTGACAGGCGACCCATATACCGATTCGCACTATCTAACCGCCCGCGCCTTCCACAATTACCTGCGCGAACGAGATATTCCATGGCAGGTCGAGGACCTTGCCGGTGCCCATGCGCAAGTCAAACAGCTCAAGCATGAGCTCGAAAAGCGCTTGAGTGCGCCGGACGCCCCTGAACTTATCTGTAGCGTTTTTGCCGTTGGTTCCGAAGTGGTTGCCGACGCGCTCGTCTCGACCGGCAAGGCCGGTCAGGTCATGGTGATCGGCAACGACCTGTTTCCCGAAAGTGCTCTGGCCTTGCGCCGCGGTATCTTTACCAATATTGTCTATAAGGACCCGACGAGCCTGGCGTATCGCGGCGCTAAGACGCTGGGCGATTATCTGCTGTGGGGAAGGACCCCGACGGTGCCCGTCCAGAAGGGTGCCGTCGAGATGGTATTTGCCAGCAATGTCGACCGCTACTGCGAACTTGCGGGTATTTAGCCGATTGAGCAGGTACCCCCTCTTGCGACGTGCATTTTTGGGAGTATTCAGCATTGGCATGCCCTGAATGAGGTGCAGAACGACTGTTTTAAGTGCCCCCGATGGCGTAATTTGCCATCGGGGGCACTTTTTATGCCGATCGGGCGCTATCTGCGTTCCAAATAGGACGCTGAGGATGGCGCACGGCGCGCTCCAATGCTGAATACTCCCAAAAATGTACGTCGGGACATGACCCACCTGAGCAAAAGCGCTCAAGTTCGGTGTTCGGGGACGCCAACCGGTCCGCAACGCATGCAAGTCACAGCTCCGGCAACCGTTGAACGGGCAAAACCTACCGTTCACCCCATGGTTGTTAGGTGAACGTTCACCTTTTGAGTCGTAATGGATTAGTATGGTGAACGTTCACCTAGAGGATGACGAGCGTATTGTGCGCCCGCTCCGCAAACAAAGGGGTTGTTTGATGAAAAACTTCATGGACGATCAGGATTTCCTGCTGAGCACCAAGACCGGCGAGGAGCTGTTCCACAACTTTGCCGAGGGCATGCCCATCGTCGACTATCACTGCCACATTTCTCCTAAGGAGATTTGGGAGGACAAGCGTTTCGAGAACATCACCGAGGTTTGGCTGGGCGGCGACCACTACAAGTGGCGCCTGATGCGTGCCAACGGCGTCGACGAGCGTTTTATCACTGGCGACGCCCCTGCTCGCGAGAAGTTCCAAAAGTGGGCCGAGACCCTGGGTCGCTGCGTTGGCAACCCCGTCTTTGAGTGGAGCCACCTGGAGCTTAAGCGCTACTTTGGCTACGAGGGCGTCCTCAACGGCAAGACTGCCCAGGAGGTCTGGGACCTTGCCAACGCCAAGCTCGCCGAGGCCAGTTTCACCTGCCGCAACCTGATCAAGCAGTCCAACGTCCGCATGATCTGCACTACCGACGACCCCGCCGACAGCTTTGAGTGGCACAAGAAGATTGCCGCCGACGACAGCTTTGACGTTCAGGTCGTTCCCGCCATGCGCCCCGATGCCGCTTTGCGCATCGAGCGCGGCCAGGAGTTTGCCGACTACTGCAAGCACCTTTCCGAGGTTGCCGGCGTCGAGGTCAGCGACTTTGAGGGCATGAAGGCTGCCATTTCCAAGCGCTACGACGTTGCTCACGAGCTGGGCTGCCGCGCCTCCGACCACGCACTCGACTACGTTATGTACGTCCCGGCTACCGCCGACGAGATCGAGGCTATCTTTGCCAAGGGTCTGGCTGCCGAGCCGCTTACCGAGGAAGAGGTCCTCAAGTACAAGACTGCCTTTATGCAGTTCGTTGCCGGCGAGTATGTCCGTCTGGGCTGGGCCATGCAGCTGCACTTTGGCTGCAAGCGCGACAACAACCGCGCCATGTTTGCCAAGCTCGGTCCCGATACCGGCTACGATTGCATCTCCAACTACACGCCGTCCGACCAGCTTGCCGATTTCCTCAACTCCATTCAGGAGACCTGCGGCCTGCCCAAGACCATTCTGTACAGCCTGAACCCCATCGATAACACCATGATCGATACCGTCATGGGCTGCTTCCAGGAGGCTCCGACCGCCGGTAAGATCCAGAACGGCTCCGCCTGGTGGTTCAACGACAACGAGGTCGGCATGCGCGAGCAACTCACGGCTCTGGCTAACGAGGGCGTCCTGGGCAACTTTGTGGGCATGCTTACCGACTCCCGCTCTTTCCTGTCCTATCCGCGCCACGAGTACTTCCGTCGCGTGCTGTGCAGCGTGATCGGCGAGTGGGTCGAGCAGGGCAAGTACCCGGCCGACATGGAGCTGCTGGGCAGTATCGTGCGCGACATCAGCTACAACAATGCGGTCCGCTACTTTGGCTTTGACCTGGACACCGACGAGGCCTAAGCCCGCATCGAATCACATCGAACCCTGGGCGCCGTTGCCACACGCGGAGCCCCGTTTTGCTTGCACGCTAACAAACATCTAAGGAGACACATAGATGGAGAACATCAGCTACGATGCGCTCGAGAAGATCGGCTACAAGGGCTATTTGCTGCCCAAGGATGCTCCCGAGAAGGTTCTGCAGTTTGGCGAGGGCAATTTCCTGCGCGCCTTCGTCGACCGTTTCTTTGACATGGGCAACGAGGCCACCGGCTGGAACGGCAAGGTCGTCATGGTGCAGCCCATCAACGGTGCCATTGGCTTTGCCGACGGTATCAATGCCCAGGACGACCTGTATACCGTGCTGGTGCGCGGCAAGGAGGACGGCAACACGGTCGACGAGTCCCGCGTGATTAGCGCTTGCAGCCGCTGCATCAACCCGTACCGCGAGGACGACTACCGCGCCATGATGGAGGTCGCCGTCTCTGACGACCTGGAGATTATCGTCTCCAACACCACCGAGGCCGGTATCGCCTATGACCCGTCCTGCAAGGCCGACGACATGCCACCCGCGAGCTTCCCCGCCAAGCTTGCCCAGGTGCTCCACACCCGCTGGGCTGCCGGTAAGCCGGGCGTCATCGTCCTCGCCTGCGAGCTCATCGATCACAACGGCGAGGAGTTGCTGCGCATCATGAACCAGTATGTGAGCGACTGGGGCTGGGAGGACGAGTTTGCGCAGTGGATGGCCAACGACTGCACCGTCTGCACCACGCTCGTCGACACCATCGTGCCGGGCCGTATCCGCGACGCATCCGAGGCCGCCGCGGTGGCTGAGCGTCTGGGCTACGAGGATCCCTTCCTGGCCGTGCGCGAGCCCTTCCAGATGTGGGGCATCCAGGGCGACGAGTCGCTTGCCGAGAAGCTTCCCTTTGTGAAGGCTGGTCTTCCGGGTGTCTTTGTGACTCCCGACGTCACCCCGTACAAAAAGCGCAAGGTCCGCATCCTCAACGGTGCCCATACCGCCTTTGTTCCGGGCTCTTGGGTTGCCGGCTTTGATATCGTGCGCGACTGCATGCATGACGAGACCGTTCGCGGCTTCATGAACACCATGCTCTACGACGAGGTCATTCCGACGCTTGCCGCCGACTTGGATGTCGAGGACTGCAAGGCCTTTGCCGCCGCCGTCGAAAACCGCTTCGACAACCCGTTTATTGATCATGCGCTGCTCTCCATCTGCCTCAACTCCACGGCTAAGTGGCGCGCTCGTGACCTGCCCACGCTCAAGGACTACGTTGCCGAGACCGGCAACCTGCCCAAGTGTCTGGCGACGAGCCTCGCTACGCTCATCTCCTTCTACACGCAGGAGCTCGTGTCCCGCGAGGGCGACGGCCTGCACCTGCGTCGCTCCGACGGCACCGAGTACACCGCTCAGGACGACGCCTTCGTGCTCGACTTCTACGCCGCCCATGCCGGCACCGACGATGCCCAGCTGGTGCACGATGTGCTCACCAATGAGCAGATGTGGGGCGAGGACCTTACGCAGATCGCCGGCCTTGAGGAATTTGTCGTCAACGCGCTCACCGTCGTGCGCGCCGAGGGCGTCAAGCAGGCCTTCGCCAACGCCCAGGCGTAAATTCCCGATGCGGGCGCCAGACGGCTTGCCCGCGCCTCGACTTCTGCTCAACCTGTAGGGTTAGGACCATTTGTAATGAACACTATCCAGATCAATCCGGCCGATAACGTGATCGTCGCGCTGTCGCCGCTTGCCAAGGGCGCCGCCGTCGCGGTTCCCGGGGTGGGCGAGGTTGTTGCCGCGGAGGATATTCCGCAGGGCCACAAGATGGCCGTGCGTGCTATTGCGGCGGGGGAGGACGTCGTCAAGTACGGTCTTCCTATCGGCCACGTGACGGGCGACATCCAGCCCGGTCAGTGGCTTCATACGCATAACGTCAAGACCAACCTTTCGGGCGAGGTCGAGTACGTTTACAATCCGACGCATCCGGTCGTTGAGCCGGTTGAGCCCGAGACCTTTATGGGCTTCCGTCGTGCCGACGGCCGCGCCGCCACGCGCAACGAGCTGTGGATCATCCCCACGGTCGGCTGCGTCAACGAGGTCGCACGTGCCATGTGCGAGCAGGCACAGGATCTGGTCGAGGGTTCGCTGGAGGGCGTTTACTATTTCCCGCATCCCTTTGGCTGCTCCCAGACCGGCGCCGACCACGCTCAGACACGCCGTCTGCTGGTGGCGCTCTCGCGTCACGCAAACGCTGCGGGTGTGCTGTTCCTGTCCCTTGGTTGCGAAAACTGCACGCACCAGCAGGTGCTCGACGAGCTCGGTGACTTCGATCACGAGCGCGTTCGCTTCCTCACCTGCCAGGATGTAGCCGACGAGCAGGTCGAGGGCCACAAGATTCTGTCTGAGCTGGCCGACCTGGCCAAGCAGGCCAAGCGTGAGCCCATTCCCGCCTCCGAGCTGGTCATTGGCCTTAAGTGCGGTGGATCTGACGGTCTTTCGGGCATTACCGCCAACCCCACGATCGGTCGCGTGAGCGATATGGTCGTAGCCCGCGGTGGCACATCGGTGCTCACCGAGGTGCCCGAGATGTTTGGCGCGGAGAGCATTCTGCTCGATCGTTGCGAGAGCCAAGACGTCTTTAACGCGGCGGCCGACATGCTCAACGGCTTTAAGGACTACTTTATCAGCCACGGCGAGGTCGTCTATGAGAACCCGAGCCCCGGCAACAAGGACGGCGGCATTACCACGCTCGAGGACAAGAGCTGCGGCTGCGTGCAAAAGGGCGGATCTGCCCCCATCGTCGACGTGCTGCCGTACGCCGGTCAGGCTACCAAGCATGGTCTGAACATGTTGTGCGGTCCGGGCAACGACATGGTATCCACCACGGCCCTGACGGCTGCCGGCTGCCACGTGATCCTGTTCTCGACCGGCCGCGGCACGCCGTTTGGTGCGCCGGCGCCTACGCTCAAGGTGTTCACCAATCAGCGTCTGTGCGACCACAAGGCCAACTGGATGGACTTTAACGCCGGCGTGATTGCCACGGGTGAGCGCACGCTCGACGAGGCCGCCCGCGATTTGTACCAGCTGGTGCTACAGACGGCGAGCGGTAAGCTCACGAGTGCCGAGCGCCGTGGCTGTCACGAGATCAGTATCTGGAAGGACGGCGTCTGCTTGTAGCAGCAAGTGCGCCCAAACATAGCGCTATGTCGTCTGCCCCGTTGGGAGTGATCCCGGCGGGGCTTTTTCGCTTCGTGGTTAAGTGAATATGTTGGAAAATCTGATAAACGTTCACCTATCTCATGGCTGTCCAGCATGGCACCCTTACCAGCAGAAAATAGGTGTGAGGATCTCAATTGTGTCCGTTCGGCGGTAAAAATCGACCGTTCGGGGATAATATGCAAGTGAACGTTCACCTGTCATAAGCAATCGCGCATAATCTAGCTAAACGTTCACCCTGAACGGCATGCAGACAGACGTCGGTATGGACTCCAATGTCTTGTTCCAAGACAATCGAGAAAAGAGAGGGAGCTCGATGACTAACAAGATCGGTAAAAAGCGCAAGATCACATTCTGGACGCGCTTGGGCTTTGGTATGGGCGGCATGCTCAACTCTGGTGCCCTGACCTTTACGCACAGCTACATGGTGCTGTTCCTGTCCACGGAGTGCGGTCTGTCCGCAGGCGAGGCTGCGTTGATCAGCTCGTTCGCCATCTATCTCAACGCCATTCTGTGCCCGCTCATGGGCTTTGTGGCCGATAACTTTTACGCTACCAAGATCGGCCGTATCTTTGGCCGCCGCCGTTTCTGGATCTTGCTGGCAATCCCGATGATGGTCGCCGAGCCGCTCATCTTTGTGGCTACGCCGTTTGGTTTCCCGTACTACTTTGTGCTGTACCTGATCTACAACGTCGCGTATACGTTCTGCACTGCCAACCTGTCGCCGCTTACCATCGAGATGACCGACGACTTCAAGGAGCGTACGTACCTCACCGGCTACAAGCACCTCTTTGGTAACGCCGCCGGCTTCCTGATGGCAGCACTCGTCGGCTTTGGCTTTGGCACCTTCGGCGAGACCAACCCGTTCAGCTACTTCATCATCGCTACGGTCAACGCTTCGGTCATGGCAATCTCGCTGCTGTGCGTGTACCTGTCCACGTGGGAGCACACCCCCGAGGAGGTGGCTCAGGAGAAGATCGAGAGCGTCGGCGAGGGTATCAAGAAGTTCTTCATCGACGTTGTCTCTACCTTCCGCAATAAGTCCTTCCGCAAGGTCCTGTATGCACAGGTCTCCACGAAGCTCGCTGCTGCCTGCTGGTCTGCCTGCCTGTCCTTCTTCATCGTCTACTGCCTGCAGATTCCTAAGTCCTATGAGTCCGTGATGGAGATGCCCGGCAAGGTCGTCGCTATCGTCTGCACCGCCATCTGGGTTGCCCTCATGGCCAAGAAGGGCTTCCACAAGTCTTGGTACCTGGCCAACGTCGGTTGCGCTGCGTGCATCATCGCCTACAACTACTTCGCCTTTGGTCAGATTAACGGCACCTCCACGGTCGCCATCGCCATGATTGCCTACCCCATCATCTTCGCCATCTGGAAGTTCTTCTACGTTGGTTTCCAGTACCTGCCCGATGTTCTGCTCAACTACATCCCCGATGTCGATGAGCTCATCACCCTGCGTCGTCGCGAGGGCATCTACAGCTCCGCTCAGCAGCTCTGCCAGCAGATCGCCCAGGCTATCGCCGTCAACGCATGGGCTATCGTCCTTGCTGCCTCCGGCTTCATTCAGACCGCCGGCAACAGCGACGCCGTGACCCAGCCCGCCACCGTGCCTCTGTACATCTGCGGCTACATGCTCATCGGCTGCGCCGGCTTCTTCCTGCTCGCGGCTGTCCTTGCCCGCGGCATCAAGATTGACAAGGAGCAGTGCGACGTCCTTTGCGACGAGATCCGCCGCGTCAAGGAGGGCGGCAAGATGGCCGACGTCAAGCCCGAGGTCAAGGCGCTTTGCGAGGAGCTCTCCGGCTTTAAGTACGAGGACTGCTTTGCCCACAACAACGTTGGCTTCCAGGACGGTAGCGTAACCCCCGCCGAGTAAGGCCGACATATCGTCCAAATCACAGGGCCGTGCCACCGGAATTCCGCCGGCAGGCACGGCCCTTTTTCAACAGCGTACAATTTGCCTTTAGAGCATCTTTTTGAGGGAGAAATCCATGGAGACGAACGTTATCTGGCGCAACGCCCGTGCGGCCGTGATCGAGCTTGACGACGGCGGCTACTTTACCTGTGCCGATACGTGGGAGATCTTTGTCAACGACGAGCCCGCCGGTACCACGAATACGGTCGAGACCTATGTCGACGGCCTGACCCCCGGCAAGCGCAACCTGGTTCGTTTTGTTTGTGGCGAGCGTGAGCTGAGCGTAGGTGTCACCACGCCGGCTGAGCCTTTTACCATCAACGTTCGCGACTGTGGCGCCAAGGGCGATGCCGAGCATGATGACACCACCAACATCCAGGCTGCCATCATGGCCTGTCCCAAGGACGGGCGCGTGCTGATTCCCGCCGGCAGCTATCGTATCAAGTCCCTCTTCCTTAAGAGCAATATCAACATCGAGCTCGCCGAGGGAGCGGTGCTGCTGGCTCGCCACGATCGTGCGGCGCTTGCCTACATCCCCGGTACGGTCACGGGCGACGAGGGTGCTGGGTATGCTGGCACCGATATGCTGCCCCTGGGCCGCTGGGAGGGCGAGAGCTTCTCGACCTACTGCTCTACCTTTACGGGTCTGAGCGTGCACGACGTGTGCATCTATGGTCGCGGCGCGATCGACGGTCAGACTGATTTTGCCGAGGACAACTGGTGGAACAAGGACTTTAAGAACATCTTCCGTCCTGAGGAGGGCCGCGAGGGCGCTCGC
>CABUUD010000034.1 GCA_902494585.1 uncultured Collinsella sp.
CGGCAAACGTCGCCGCAGCAGCGCTCGGCACCCGTCCCCGCTACGCCCGGCAGCACATCGCGGGCCATGCGCGCGAGCATGCGCACCGTGCCCTGGCTGCGCGAAAGCGGCTGCAAATCGACATCGTCGAGACGCGTGACCATGTCCGAGAACAGCATCTGGCGCTGCAGGTTGTCGACGAAACCGCGCCCGTCGCCCAAAAGCTCCCAAAGCGAGCGAAGCCACGATGTAGGCGTCTTGTAGTCAATACCCAGCGAAATCCCGGCTCCCGCCGCATCATGACGGCACAGGTCGAGCTCGGCAAACGTTGGCGCCAGCAACACGGCACGCCCGTGGCGGGCAATAAGGTCGGCAAGCAGCGCCGACTCGGCATCGCTCAAATCCGTGCCGGCATTGGTGGTATAGATTCGAACAGGCATGGTCCTCCGCTCAAACTGTTCGCAATAATCAATGTATCCATCCTACCCGCCCAAGCGGACAGATTTGCCCCACGCCAACAGATTTGATCCCTTGGGGAGGGTGGAAAACGGATCATCGAGGGGGTCAGTCTAACCAGGTGATCCGTTTTCCTCCGTCCCCAGGGGATCAAAAAACCGCCCCAGGAGGAGCGGTTTTGTACAATTCGTTTTTGCCGCTGGCCTACTCGCCATCCTCCAGTTTAATGAGGATCTTGCGGTAGCCACCGTACTCGCCGTTGAGCGCCTTGGATACACGGCTCACCGTGGTGGACGAAGCGCCGGTACGCGCCTGAACCTCGACATAGGGCTCGCCCTCGTCCAGGTAACGCGCGACTTGCAGACGCTGCGATAGATCGCAAATCTCACGCGGCGTGCAGATATCGGTCAAAAACGCTTGGATATCTTTCTCGTCGTCCAAAAGGCTAAATGCGTGGACCAGCTGCTTGACATCAGGCTTGTCAAACATGTTCTCGATATTCATCGATCACCGCCAAACCCGCCAAAAGGCATCGAAGTTGATACTGACATCGGGCATCGTTCGCCCGTTCTATGCAATAGGGCAACGCCTGTGGCTTTTGCCCGTAGCAGTTTAGCACACCACCAAACTAAAGCGACAAGACTCTCTGCCAGCGGCACATTTTCTAGGACGAACGCCGTTTTGAAACCGAATGCGCACGCAAGCTCCACGAATATCTGGAACAATGGGTGCCCAAACAGGGCCGTGCCCGCGCATCTACCCGAGTTGCAAAGATGTGCGCCCCTCACGCCCCCTCCCCACGCCATGCGCAAGAAAGGATTCCCACCATGCGCTTTTTGCTCAACTGGCTTTTGACCTCAATCGCCATCGCGATCGCAACGTTTCTCGTCCCCGGCATTCAGCCCTTCGGCATGGCCGACGCCTGGGTCTGCTTTGCCTTCGTGGGACTGTTCCTCAACATCGTCGACTCGCTCGTCAAGCCGTTCCTGACGGTCATCTCGCTGCCGCTCACTATTATCACGCTTGGTATTTTTCAGCTCGTAGTCAACAGCTTTATGCTCGAGCTGGCCAGCTACCTGTCGGTCAATCTGCTGGGCGCGGGTATCTCCATTGCCAGCTTTGGATCGGCCTTTATGGGCAGCATCGTGGTATCCATTATGCGCAGTATTCTCGACAGCATCGCCAGGAACTAATGCGACCGGATACGGACCGCCACAACATGCCAAAACGAAGGCCGTCCATCGCAACGATGGGCGGCCTTGTCATTTGCCAAGCCTCAGAGGGCAAGAAAATCGACCATTTCTACCCCGTCCCCAAATGGCAGGTGCGGCTAGATGACGTAGTCGTAGCCCTCGTTGGGGGCGACGAGCGCATCGAGCGTCACGCCATCGAGGTAGTCGTTAATGAGCTTGTCCAGGTTCTTCCACACGTCGAGCGTGGGGCACTCGTCCGAACGCGAGCAGCCCTTGCAGTCGCCGTCCAGGCATGCGACCGGCGCCAGGCTGCCCTCGGTCAGGCGCAAGATCTCGCCCACCGTATACTGCTCGGGCGGGCGCGTGAGCACGTAGCCGCCACCCTTGCCGCGCATGCCCGAGAGCATATTGGCGCGCACGAGCGTAGCCAAAATGTTCTCCAGATATTTCTCCGAAATCCCCTGACGCGCGGCGATCTCTTTGAGGGGAATGCGGCCTGCCGCCTGGTGCTCGGCCAGGTCGACCATAACGCGCAGGGCATATCTGCCCTTTGTGGAAACCAACATATATATTGCTGCCTTTCGGTCTTTTAATCCGTAGCAATTCTAGCCGAAAAATTGGCTTTGAAAATACCTATTCCCGTCAAGCTGGTTAATCGCCTCGTAATAATCTTCTATTTCCTATTGCGTTACTAGGCTTTACTGTCTACTATGCTTGCCAACAGCAAAAAGAACAACCCATAAGGTTTATGGGTTTGGCTGTTACACACACCGTGAAAACACACGGTATCCAGTCATTTGAACACTTTGGAGGTTCACCATGAGCAATGTTTACACGTCCATCGATCAGCTTATCGGCCACACTCCGCTTCTGGAGCTCACTCACTTTGAGGCCGATGAGGACCTCAAGGCCCGCGTGCTCGTCAAGCTGGAATACTTCAACCCCGCCGGCTCCGTCAAGGACCGCGTCGCCAAGAACATGATTGACGAGGCCGAGAAGGCCGGCAAGCTCGTGCGCGGCGGCGACTACACCATCATCGAGCCCACGAGCGGCAACACCGGCGTCGGCATCGCCTCGGTGGCGGCGGCTCGCGGCTACAAGGTGATCATCACCATGCCCGAGACCATGTCCGTCGAGCGCCGCAAGCTTATGCAGGCATATGGCGCACAGCTCGTACTCACCGACGGATCCAAGGGCATGAAGGGCGCCATCGCCAAGGCCGAGGAGCTGCAGAAGGAGACGCCCAACAGCATCATCGCCGGCCAGTTTGTGAACCCCGCCAACCCTGCCATTCACAAGGCCACGACCGGCCCAGAGATCTGGGACGACACCGACGGCAAGGTCGACATCTTCGTCGCCGGCGTCGGCACCGGTGGTACCGTGACCGGCGTGGGCGAGTTCCTCAAGGAGCAGAACCCCGAGATTAAGGTCGTCGCCGTTGAGCCCGCCACCTCCCCGGTGCTCTCTAAGGGCCAGGCCGGCCCGCACAAGATCCAGGGCATCGGCGCCGGCTTTGTGCCCGACGTCCTCGACACCCGGGTCTACGACGAAATCATCCCCGTCGAGAACGAGGACGCCTTTGCCACCGGCCGCGCTGTGGGCCACAAGGAGGGCGTGCTCGTGGGCATTTCGTCCGGCGCCGCCGTGTGGGCTGCGCTGCAGCTGGCCAAGCGCCCCGAGAACGAGGGCAAGACCATCGTGGCCCTGCTTGCCGACACCGGCGAGCGCTACCTGTCCACGGCACTCTTCCAGGACTAGGGCCTGTCGCCCATAGGTTGAGCCCAGGGACGAGCCGGTCTCCTCTCTCCCGGCAGTCTGAGCCCATCCCATCAGGGTGTCCCACGAGACGTCCGAACTTGCTACAATGTCTGCGGCGCGGAACCAGCCTCCCGCGCCGCTTTTCTTTTTTGGCCACATGCCACCAAGGAGAACCTCCCCATGCACAACAAGCGCGTGCTCGTCGCCATGAGCGGCGGTGTCGATTCCAGCGTGACCGCGTACCTGCTCAAAAGCCAGGGCTACGAATGCGTCGGTGCCACCATGCGCCTCACCTGTCCCGCGCCCGATTCCGTCACGGGCATGAGCAAAGTCGACAGCGACATCGCCGATGCAAAGGCCGTCGCCGAGCGCCTGGGGATACCCCACCATGTGCTCGACCTGCAGCAGACCTTCGACCGCAACGTTATCGAGCGCTTCGTGACTGCCTATCAGGAGGGGTTGACGCCCAACCCGTGCATCATCTGCAACCGCCATATTAAGTTTGGCGCGCTGCTCGATGCGGCACTCGATATGGGCTGCGACTACATCGCCACAGGTCACTACGCAAAGACGAGCCAGGCGCCCGACGGCACATGGCAGCTGCATCGCGGCGAGGACTCCAAGAAGGACCAGAGCTACTTTTTGTATTCGCTCACGCAGGAGCGCCTAGCACGCACAATCTTTCCGCTGGCCGGGCTGGACAAGGAGCGCGACGTGCGCCGCATTGCCGCCGAGCAGGGCTTCATCAACGCCCAGAAGGCCGAGAGCGAGGATATCTGCTTTATCGCGGACGGCGACTACGCGGGCTATATCGAGCGCCGCTGCGGACATGCCGCCGAGCCGGGCGATATCGTATGGCGCGACGGCAGCGTGGTCGGACGCCATAACGGCGCGCTGCGCTATACCATCGGCCAGCGCAAGGGCTTGGGCGTCGCGATGGCGCATCCCGTGTACGTAACGGGCGTCGATGCCGCCAGCAACATTGTGCATCTGGGCGAGGCCGAGGACCTGACGGCCACAGCGCTCACGGCCAACGGCTGGATCTGGAGCGCCCCTGCCGACCGCATGGAGGCGGAGCTCAATGCCGGCGGCATTCGCGTGGGTGCCAAGTACCGCTACCGTCAGAAAGACCAGGCAGCGACCCTTACGCGTAACGAAGACGGGCAAATGCTGCTAACTTTTGACGAGCCGCAACGAGCCATCGCCCCCGGCCAGGCCGTTGTAGTCTATCGCGGCGACATCGTCCTGGGCGGCGGTACCGTGACCGGCGCCATCAAATAACAGCACTCCTCGATAACTTGCGGTGAAATAGGGACTGTTTAAGCGTTTAAAACCGCTAAACAGTCCCTATTTCACCGCGACTTTGTTAAGTATTATGATGTTTGTGCTTGCTATATTTAACGATTAGAATGCTTAACGAGGTGATGCAGCAGATGAATACTTCCAACTATATAACCATGGGTGACGCCGCGCGCCTGCTGGGCGTTACGAAGGCCCGTATATCGCAACTGGCTGCATCGGGAACGCTCGCGTGCGATATCGTCGGTGGGCGGAAAATGGTTCAGTACGATTCCGCGATTGGTTATCAAAAGGTCAGAAAGCGTGGGCGCCGTCCCGCAGCTGACGTAGGGCGCAAGTTCACGTTGATGTCAGCCGACCACGAGGTCGCGCATGTCTCGTTTGATCCAACGCGCGAGTTTTCCTTTGAAATTGCCGACATACTCGATGCACGAAGGATGCCGTTTGGCACGTGCTCGAGTTCTTCTCCAACGGTGAATAAACGAGCACTCAACACGTGGTGGAGTCACCGGTCGGTGCCCGACGTCCGCCCCGGACTCATCTCGCGCTATCGCGAGCTGGGAATTGACAGCGGTATTGAAGTGCCCGTTCGTTGCCTGGGTTTTTCGCTTTCGGATTGCTATTGGCTAAGACCGGTCGACTGCGACGAGCTCAATTGGCAGCACCTCAATTACTTCGAAAACAATTTTGAACGGTCGGCACCCGAGCATCGTTCAGGCTGGCTTGAGGGCATCGGACTCAAAAATCCTGACAATACGTCCGAGGGCGAGCTCCCCAAATCCTGGATGATCCGCAATGGCGTTCGCATCCTGGTTAAAGGATGCGGAATGGACGATCAGCGACCGTTTAACGAGGCGGTTGCAACAGCTCTACATCGGCGTCTGCTATCCAAAGGTGAGTTTGTTCCCTATACGGTCGAGCGCATGTTCGACGGGCCCGTATGCCTATGCGATGACTTTCTTAATGGCCGTGAGGAATACGTGCCGGCCGCTTATATCAGGGACGCACTCGGTGGCCAGCGAGGAAACTCAACATACGATCGATACTGTCGCTTTCTTGGCAGACACGGGGCTGACGAAGCCACGGTAAGAAAATCCATGTCGCAGATGATTGTCTGCGATGCCCTCCTGGCCAACAGCGACCGCCACTGGCGAAACTTCGGCATCATCCGCAATGTCGACACGCTGGAAATGCGGCCTGCACCGCTGTTCGATAGTGGCAATTGCCTGTGGTACAACGTGCCAACCGCCGTGCTCGTTGCCGGGGAGTTTGGATTTGCCGCCAAACCGTTTGGTCCGGACCCTTCCACTCAGCTAGCATTTGCTGACTCGCTCGATTGGTTCGATGCGTCGCATCTCGATGGGTTCGTCGACGAGGCAGTCGAAATCCTCTCACAAAGCGCATGGGCAACAGCAGGCAATCGCCTCAAGGCCATCCGCCGCGGTCTCGAGCGCCGCACGATAGAGGTAAGCGCCGCCGTTGAGGTGCTACGGCACGTGCAGAGATAACAGCACTGCCCCCTAAGTTGCGGTGAAATAGGGACTGTTTGGCGGTTTTAAACGCTTAAACAGTCCCTATTTCACCGCAACTTACAGAGGGCGGCCTCGGTCGGTACTGCTGTGTCAGCCGAGGCCGCTGCATCGTTAGCGCTGAACGTAGGCGCGGACGAGCTCGTAGGTGTTGCGCACGCCGTCGATGTGGCTGCGCTCGTAGTTGTGGCTCGCGTACACGCCGGGGCCGATCAGGCCATGGCGAATGTCGTAACCGGCCGAAAGCGCGGCCTCAACGTCCGAGCCGTAATGCGGGTACACGTCGATGGCGTAATCGAGCTCCAACTCGCGCGCGATATTAGACAGCGTGGTCACCAGGTCGTAGTTGTAGGGGCCGCCCGAATCCTTGGCGCAAATCGACACCATGCGCTCGGTGCAGCCCAGGTCGTCTCCCACGCAACCCATGTCAACGCTGATCATCTCGCGCGTGTCGGCCGGCACAAAGGCGCCGCCGTGGCCGACTTCCTCGTACACGGTAAAGAGCAGCGACACCTTGCGCGAAAGCGACACCTCGCCGTCAGCAACGGCGCGGGCCAGACCCAGCAGGATCGACGCCGACAGCTTGTCGTCCAGGAAGCGGCTCTTAATGTAGCCGCTCTCCGTCACCGTGGTACGCGGATCCATAGCGATGATGTCGCCGGTCTGAATACCCAGCTCGAGCACATCGTCCTTGCTGTCAACGTTCTCGTCGAGTAGGATTTCCATATTCTTCTCGACGGTCTTGACCGGCTCGTCGGCCACATGCGCCGAAGGCTCGGTATTGAGGACCACGCCCGTGTACACATTGCCGTCACGCGTGTAGACGGTGCAGTTCTCGCCATCGGCCGTAGACCACTGATGCCCACCAAGCGTCGTGGGACGCAGGCGACCATTGTCCTTAATGGAGCGCACCATGGCGCCCAGGGTATCGACATGGCTCGCCAACACAAGCGGCTCACCCTCGCCGCCAAGCTCAACCAGCACGTTGCCCTTATTGGAACGCTCGGGGCCAAAGCCCATATCGCGCAACGTTTCCATTAGATAATCAGTCGCCGCACGGGTATAGCCCGTAGGCGAGGCAATAGAAGTCAGCGTCTTAAGCTGGTCAGTAATGAAACCAAGCGTAGAATCCATTTGGGACACCATCCACAACTCCAAAGTCAACATCCCGTAATCAGTAAAAGCCCCAACAACGATACCATCACGCACAAATATTTACCCAGCGAGATGACCCATCGAGCTCCCCGGAACTGTGCCCGCCACGATAACGAGCCGGCGGCCCCTGCCCGTTAGCCCCACAATCTTTCCGCAGGACGGAGGAAGCCCCCGCCGCACGAAGTGCGCAGCGGGGGCTTCCGACATGTCCGAGGACGATTGTGGGGCTAACGGGCAGGGGCCCGCCGAACCATGTTAGGCAGCCGGGCAGATCTTCTTGAAGAGCTCGATGACGTCGTCGAGCGTCGCCTCGCGCGGGTTACCCGGGAAGCAGGCGTCGGCCATGGCGTCCTTGGCCAGGACCTCGATCTCGTCAGCCTTCATGGCCTCGCAGACGTGCGGGATGTTCACGTCGGCGGAAAGCTGCTTGACGGCGGCGATAGCGGCGTCGGCAGCCTCGTCGGTGCTCATGCCCGTGGTGTCAACGCCCATGGCAACGGCAACCTTGGCCAGGCGCTCGGTGCAAACCGGCTTGTTGAACTCCATGGCGATCGGCAGCAGCATGGCGCAGGCGACACCGTGCGGGGTATCGTAGTGAGCGGACAGGGTGTGAGCCATGGCGTGGTCGATGCCCAGGCCGACGTTGGAGAAGCC
The DNA here is from genome assembly GCA_902494585.1 of uncultured Collinsella sp. Classification (GTDB taxonomy): domain Bacteria; phylum Actinomycetota; class Coriobacteriia; order Coriobacteriales; family Coriobacteriaceae; genus Collinsella. Next base: position 8,024 of record CABUUD010000034.1, read on the forward strand.
CATGCCGGCGACATACTGGCCAAGAGCCATGCCCTCGCGGCCGGAGCCGGGCTGACCGGACTTGGCCTCGGCGACGGAGTCACGCAGGTTCTCGCTGATCAGCTTAATAGCCTCAAAGTGGAACATGTCGGAGAGCTCCCAAGCACCCTTGGTGGTGTAGCCCTCGATGGCGTGGGTCAGAGCGTCCATACCAGTGGAAGCGGTCAGGCCGGCGGGCATGGAAGCCATCATGTCAGGATCGACGACGGCGACCTCGGGGGCGTCGTTGGTGTCGACGCACACGAACTTGCGAACCTTCTCGGGGTCGGTGATGACGTAGTTGATGGTCACCTCGGCGGCGGTACCGGCGGTCGTCGGCACGGCGATGGTGAACACGGCGTGGTTCTTAGTCGGAGCAACGCCCTCGAGGCTGCGGACATCGGCGAACTCGGGGTTGTTGATGATGATGCCAATGGCCTTAGCGGTGTCCATGGAGGAGCCACCACCAATGGTCACGATAGCGTCAGCCTCGGCGGCCTTGAAGGCCTCGACGCCGTCCTTGACGTTCTGGATAGTGGGGTTGGGCTTAATCTCGGAGTAGAGGCTCCAAGCGATGCCGGCGGCGTCGAGCTCGTCGGTCACCTTAGCGGTAACGCCAAACTTAACCAGATCGGGGTCGGAGCAGACGAAGATCTTCTTGTAGCCGCGACGCTGGAGCTCGCCGGGGATCTCCTTGATGGCGCCGGAACCATGATAAGAGATGGTGTTGAGAACGAAACGATTAGCCATTGATAGCCTCCCATCGTGTGCGGGGCACCCATTACGCCCCGCGCTATTAGTTCCATCCTAACGCTTTTGAAACAAAAAACGCGCGAGAACGTCAAAGGTGTTAAAGCGTTTCAACAACTGGTATCGTCACCACCTGACCGCTAAACAAAAAAGGGGCGGCCAAGATGGCCGTCCCCTCCCCATTATCGATCTATCTGACAAGGGAACTGCCCCTGTCATATCCTGCCGTTATTTTTGGCAGGCGTCTTTCCAATTTTCGCAGGCGCGTTTCCAGCGAAAGCGCAAATCGCGCTCGCGGTCGATAAACATAATGCCAAACGCGACAAACAGCAGCACGCTCGCCACCGCAATGGCGTGCAGGCCCATGCGCTCAATGCACCAATTGCCCAGCACGGCGCCAAACACAAAGGTGAAGATCACGCCAAAGTACAGCAGGCCGTTTTCCAAAAAGCCGCGCTTATGGGTGATGATGTAGTCGTCCACGTTTTGCAAGGCATTACGGAGGTTGCCAATGCACATAGTCGTGGCGATGCCGTGACCGTGGATCTTGCGGAAGCTCTCGACCTGCATACCGCAGGCAAATGAGGTGAGGCAGTTGGCGAGCAGGTTGAAATCGCCACCCGGGATAAAGCTCACGCCCAGCAAGATAACGGCTTCAAAAAACACCGTCACCTGGCGCCAATGAATCACACTACCAAACCGCTCGTGTACCAGGTCGGCAAGCATAATGCCCACGGCAAACGACACCACGGGGAAGAAATAGCGTCCCGCCAGCGCCCAGTTGCCCTCCGAGATGCTCACGCCCACGAGCAGGATGTTGCCCGTCTGCGCGTTGGCGAAAACATGATCGCGCCCAATGTACGAATACACATCCATAAAGCCACCGGCGAGCGCCAAGATGATGCCCAGCTCAATAGACTCCGATATCTGTTTGGCACGCTGCATCGTCGTGTATCCTCCTTGTTGACGACTCTCTCGTGCGTTGGCGGAGACATAGCCGCCGTTCATACTGTAACCCATTGACAACATGGCGTGCGCGCGAGACGGGTTCTCCAACGCGCAGATACACAGTCTGGAAACAAACAGCGGGCGCGGCGCCGACACCCGACGCCCCGTGTACTCCACCAGTCTTTTTAGCGCCGTCCCAAAAAGACTGGTTACAATTACGTGCAGCATACTAACAACGGGAGTAATCGTGGCAAAAAAGCCCCAGGACGCTCAGCACAACCAGCACGGCAAGCATGCCCAGCGCGGCCAGCAGCAAAAGCGTGGCGGCAAGGCCCAGGGCGGCCACGCCACTCATACCCCGGCTGCGTCCGCCCGTCCCTGGCGCCCGGGCCGCGATAAGTTCCTCCCCGTCAGCCGCGCCGACATGGATGCACGCGGCTGGGACCAGTGCGACTTTGTCTACATCTGCGGCGACGCCTACGTGGACCATCCCAGCTTTGGCATGGCCATCATCAGCCGCGTCCTCGACGCGCACGGCTACAAAGTGGGCATCATCTGCCAGCCCGACTGGACCGACCCCGCCAGCATCACCGTGCTCGGCGAGCCTCGCCTGGGCTTTCTCGTCAGTGCCGGTAACATGGACTCCATGGTCAACCACTATTCGGTGACCAAGCACCGCCGCCACACCGACGCCTATACCCCCGGTGGCGAGGAGGGGCGCCGCCCCAACCGTGCCGTCACGGTCTACGGCAATCTCATCCGCCAGACGTTCAAGGACGCCCCCATCATCATCGGCGGCATCGAGGCGAGCCTGCGCCGCCTGGCCCACTACGACTACTGGCAGGACAAGCTCAAGCGCTCGGTACTGCTCGACTCGGGCGCCGACATCCTCATCTACGGCATGGGCGAGCACGCGATCGTCGAGATCGCCGACGCGCTCGACGCGGGGCTGCCCGTCGACCAGATCACCTATATCAACGGCACCGTCTACCGCACCAGCTCGCTCGACGAGGTCTACGACTACGACCTGCTGCCCAGCTGGGACGACCTCGCCGCCGACAAGCTCAACTACGCGCGCAGCTTTAACGTGCAGCAGCAGAATATGGACCCCATCACCGGGCATCGCCTGGTAGAGCCCTACCCCAACAGCGTCTATGTGGTGCAGAACCCGCCGTCGGCGACGTTGACGACCGACGAGATGGACGAGGTGGCAGAGCTCCCCTACGCACGCGATTGGCATCCCGACTACGACGCGGCAGGCGGCGTGCCGGCCTTTGCCGAGATCAAGTTTTCAATCAGCTCTAACCGCGGGTGCTTTGGCGAGTGCTCGTTTTGCGCCCTCACCTTCCACCAGGGTCGCGTGCTGCAGATGCGCAGCCACGACTCGATCATGCGCGAGGCCGAGCTGCTCACGCGCGATCCCGAGTTTAAGGGCTACATCAACGACGTGGGCGGGCCGACGGCCAACTTTAGCCGCCCTGCCTGCGACAAGCAGCTCAAGCACGGCGTGTGCAAGAACAAGCGCTGCCTGTGGCCGAGCGTATGCAAGAACATGGTGGTCGACGAGAGCGGCTACACGCAGTTGCTGCGCGACCTGCGCCAGCTACCGGGCGTCAAGAAGGTCTTCGTGCGCAGCGGCATCCGCTTTGACTACACCATGGCCGATGCCTCGGACGAGTTTTTGCGCGAGCTGCTAGAGCACCATGTCTCGGGCCAGCTACGCGTAGCACCCGAGCACGTGAGCGACGCGGTGCTGTCCGTGATGGGCAAACCAAGCCGAGCCGTCTACGACGCGTTCTGCCGTAAATTTGAACGCCTGAACCGCGAATACGGACTCAAGCAGTACGTGGTGCCATATCTGATCTCGAGCCACCCAGGCTCAACCATGAAGGAAGCCGTAGACCTTGCCGAAGCCGTGCGCGACATGGGCTACATGCCCGAGCAGGTGCAGGACTTCTACCCCACCCCGTCCACCATGTCGACCTGCATGTACTACACCGGCGTGGACCCGCGTACCATGGAGCCGATCTATGTGGCGCGCGACCCGCACGAGAAGGCCATGCAACGCGCGCTCATCCAGTATCGCAAGCCCGAGAACTACAAGCTCGTGCGCGAGGCGCTGGAAAAAGCCGGCCGCCGCGATCTGATCGGCTACACCAAGCATTGCCTGATTCGCCCCGTGCCCCCGCGCCCGGGCGAAACATCTGCTGGCGGTGGGCATGGCACCGGCAAGAAGGGCGGCAAACCGCATGGTGGCGCTGGCGCCGCCGGCAAGGGGCCCAAGGGCAGCAAGGGTCACGGCGGCATGTCGCGCGCGCAGAACACCGCGGGCCGCAACCGTGCGGCGCAGGGACGACAGGGCGCCAACGGCGGCGGCAGGCGCAACTAGCGCGGCGAGGGCCAGCCGGCGTCTCATGGCCAGCCGGCGTCCTTTCATCGGCCAAGCGTGTTTTCCCTAAGGGAAGCACGCTTGGGCTGTCTCCAGTCGTGATTTCCCTAGGGAGAACACGTTCAGACGTACCTAGCCGTGTTTTCCTTAGGGGAATCACATTTACTGACGGGAGCGAGCCAACTGGCACGTCAGCTTGAGCGACCGCATCGCCTCTACCAGTACAAAGGCGGCGATGGCAACCGTGACCGCCACGTCGAGCGGCGTGTTCACAAACCACAGCAGGCCCATGAGGTACGACCCGGCATTAAAGGCAAAGTGCAACAGAATCGTGTAGCGAAGCTTTCCGGTCGTCACGAGTACCCAACCAAAAATGAGGCCGGCAGCGCCCGCATAGCAGCCCTGTACCCAGTTCATGTGCATAAAACCGAAGATTGCCGCCTGCAGCACAATCGCCGCGGCGATGCCCCACGTACTTGGGGCCGCCCAGGGCACTATGGCACCGTCCTGCGCGCTCGCACGACGCCGGCGCTTCCAAAGTGGGCGGCACTGCGGATTAAACGCTCGGAGCGAAAACTCAAAAATAATGCCGCGCACCAGCAGCTCTTCACAAAATGGGGCGCCGAGCACCGTAGTCAGGACGGCGAGATAGCTGGTGTCGCCCATGCCTGTTTCCTCGACAAGCTCGCTGTAGTCGGCCGCGGCATCGGGCAACAGCGACAGCACGGCGTCGGTCACGTAGCCAACGACCACCTGCAGGGCAAGGCCAATCACGACAACGCAAGCGATGCGCTTCCATGCAGCACTTGCTCCCCCGCCGAGCGGACGTTCACCTTGCCGGCGCGCCATGAAGGAGCGGGGCCACAGATAACGCCACCACAGCAGCGCCATCAAAAACGACGCCGTCTGAGCGGCAGCCTGGAACCATTGGATATCGAGATTGTCGATCGGATAGCCCGTCAGCACCGATACGGCATCGAGAACCGAAAACAGAACCACGCTCAGGGCTATATCGGCAGCGACAACGCCAAAACATGCAAGCGCCCACGCCATCGCATTGAGCATGCCAACCTCCTCAAAACCGTTCCCTAGTTCTACCACAACTCGGTAGAGAGCTGATCCCATGGGGACGGAGGAAAACGGATCACTTATTGATGAGAATCGGGCACAGTGCCAAAGGCCCCGCTGGGCGAAATGTCGAACGGAAAGGTGCCGCAGCGATTAAACGCGGCGATAAACATGCGGATGGCGTTGGACGGCGTGGTGCCTACGAGCTGGGTTGCCGCCGCGAAGGCCGCCTTTTCCTCGGGCAAGACCTTCGCGACAACCGGGGTCATGTGTTCTGCCATGGCGCTTCCTTTTTGAAACGACGGTGGTGCGGATAGATGCGGGCCACGCGGCTGGGCGACGGGCTGTGAAGGCAGCCCGATTGGCCCGCATCTGGAGTTTGTTTCTACGGCGTTGGTATTACTTGGTAATCCTAAGTATTACCCCGCAGATAGAATAGCACACCTGATCCCTTGGGGACGGAGGAAAACGGATCATTTTGTTGCTGAATAAGTATTTAGAGCGTGATGATGTCCGAGATATTGAGGGCCTGAGCGTCGACGGCATCGTGCGTGGCAAGCAACAGCATGCGACCGTCGAGCAAGTCGAGCACGACTTCGGCGCATGCGTCGCGCGCAGCGGTATCTAGTCCGGTAAAGGGCTCGTCCAGAATCACCGCGTCGCCTGGGCACAGCAGGGCTCGGGCAATCTCGACGCGACGGCGCTGCCCGCCCGAGAGCTCGGCCACACGAGCATGTACATCGACCCCCGGCACCAGCAGGCGCAACAGGGCTGCGGCACTCGAGGCGTCCACGCGCGCGTCGGCGCACACTAGCACGTTATCCAGGGCAGAAGCGTCCTCGGCCAGGCGCACATCCTGAAACACCATGGAGCACGGCACGCACTCCCCCGCCGCCAGCGCAAGCAACGTCGACTTGCCCACACCTGAGGCGCCCATCACGCAGGTACGCCCACCGGCGGGCACGCGAAGTGCCAGTCCGTCGAGCGCCGGCGCCCAAGGCGCACGATCGCCCACGGCGAGCACAAGCACCGCTGCAGCTCCGCCGCCAGCAGAGCCGCCCTCACGCCCGCGGCCACTGCGCCCATGTGCCCGCACGGCAACACGCCATGCCACGGAACCCGAAGCCCGCAGCAGCCACACCAGCACGCGCTCGCATGCCCACGATGCCGCCACGACCAACACGGTCCACGCCAGCAGGTCAGCCGTCTCAATGAGCAGCTTCGCCTGATAGATGCGCTCGCCCACGGTACCAGCCGCCATGCCAATCAACTCCGCCGCCACGCCGGCCTTCCAGCTCATGCCGATCACGGCACGCGCACACGAAAGCGCAAACGGCAGGACCTCGCGCCAGGTATGGGCGCAAAACAGTCGCCAGCCCCGCACGCCATGCAGGCGGAACATCTGCTCCAGCGGCTGATCAACCTGAGCCAGCCCCTCGGCCAGCGAAAAATACACGCCCGGCAGCGCCATCAAAAAGACAGCGGCGATGCTCACGCGCGCCGATCCCAGCCAGATAAGCAACAGGACCACCACGCAGGCAACCGGCGTCGCCTTAACAAACGAAAGTGCCGGCGCCACCAGGCGGGCAAACGTCCGCGACCGTGATGAAATCCCGGCGAGTACGCCACCAAACACCGCGGCAAGCGCCAGTCCGCCCAAGATTCGTGCGCCTGAGCCCACCAGAATCGCCCACGTGTTGACATCGCACACCAGCCGCAGCAACGCCACCACAACAGCGCCCGGCCCCGGCAAAATCAGCGGCTGTGCCACCAGCGCCGCCGCGAAAGCCCACACGGCAAGCCAAAAGGCGGCAACGGCACCTGCTGCCGCCACCGCCTTCATACGCTTTGTCATGTGTCGAGCAAACGCACACACGGGCTACTCCATGTAGTAGAAATCATCGGCCGGGAGCTTGCCGCCCACGGCGCTCGCGTCCGCATCGGCCAGCACCTGCAGGTACCCACCGAGTGCCGCCTTCATATCCTTCCCCATCTGGCACACGAGCATGCACCCGGGAATCGCCTTTTCGGCAATCGCGGCGTTATCCACGATACCCGCATCGACCACGGACTGAGCCCAGTCCGCCGGCGCCGCGTTGACGGCCTTCACGCTCGCCGCATGGCAGCTCAGGAATTCCGCCACGGCCTCGGGATGTTCCTCGGCAAACGCGCGGCGCACCACGGTCACACCCGTCAGCAGGCGCGAGCCCGTGTCTCCTGCCAGCTCATCCCACACATCGGTCAGACTTACCGGTGCCGACAGCTTGCCCTCGCTCTTGGCGATGGCAGCGGTCTTGAACGGCTCGGGCAGCACGCCCACGGCGGACGGGTCGGCAAGCAGGGCCGACAGCACCTCGGTGGGCTCGCTCTTAAACTCAAGCGCCACCTGGCCGGTCAGGCCCGCGCGCTCCAGCAGGTAGCTCATGACGTACTCCGGCGTGGTGCCCTTGCCCGTCATGTAGACGGTGCGACCCGCCAGGTCGCCAAACGAGGTCACGTCCGCGTCGCCCGTCACCACGTTCAGCACGCCCAGCGTGTTGATGTCGATGACCTGTACCGCGCCCTCGGTCTTGTTGTAAAGCACGCTCGCCACGTTGGCGGGCACCAGGGCAATGTCGATATCGCCCTGAATAACCTTGGGCACGATCTCGTCGGCGGCGGCGCTAATCGCAAAGTCAAACTCATTGTCCGTCTCGCCGTTTGCGACCTGGTCCATAAACTGCACCAGACCGATCGACGTCGGGCCCTTGAGCGACGCGACGTGCACCTCAACCGGCTCGGCAGCGGCGCCGGCGCCGTCCGTGGCA
>CABUUD010000035.1 GCA_902494585.1 uncultured Collinsella sp.
CAAGTCGACAGCCGAAGAAGCCGCTAACCAATCCGAAACGCCTGCGTTCCAAAACAGCGATGTCTTTGGCAACGAGGCCGAGGACAATCAGTCCGACGAGCCCACAGAACAGGACGCTGCCGAAGCGGCATCGGAGCCCGAGGTACCGCAGCCTGCCATCTCGCTCACGGTCGTCTATGACCCCGAGAACGCAAACGCCGGCATCACCACCATGGCATCCACGCCCATCGAGGCAAAGCCGAGCGTCGAGAACGAGAACGCGACGCAGGTTGAGGTTGAAACTGCAGCTGCAGACGCGCCCGTCACCGTGGAGCCCGCAGATTCCACGATCAAACCGGACTCGACGCCAGAGCCCGCACCCGTCATCAAGTCCGTGCCCACCGCTGCTTGCGACCAAATTCCCGCACCGGCACCGGCTTCGGCACCCGCAGCAGCCCCGACCCCCACACCTACAGCGCCCGCCATCCCCAAGGACTTCCCCGTCGATTTCACAACCGAGATCTTCTGCCCTGGCCCGCTTCTGCACCAGCTGTCAACCTATCTCCCCTACGGCGCCGACACCCTCGGCATCGTCGGCGAGTACTACTGGATCGCCCGCGAGCGCGGTACCATCGAGGTCGCGCGAAACCGCGCAAGCTTCCCCCTGCGCTACACGCAGGCCGGCGAGCGCCGCGAGGTTACCGTGCGCATCCGCCGCAACACCACCGGCGGTCTCGGAGCCGCCTGGACCATCGACAAAGTCGAAGAACCCGAGCAGTAACGACAAACGGCTCAAATCCTAATCAGGATTTGAGCCGTTTTTATTTGTTGATGTTCCGTGACCAACAGCGAGCGGGCCGCAAGTGCCTCAGGTTGCCGTGAAAGAGGAGCGACGCGTACTTCGGTACGCGAGCGACGGTTTGAACGGCAAGATGGGGTGCTTGCGGCCCGCGCAGCGTCGAGCAGTTACGCGGTTTGGTAAAACCGCGTAACAAATTAGTCACGCGTCAGCTTGCGGTGAATACGATGCGGCTGGGCTGCGTCCTCGCCCAGGCGCTCGATGCGGTTGGCCTGATAAGCCTCGAAGTTGCCCTCGAACCAATACCAGTTGCCCGGATTTTCGTCGGTGCCCTCCCACGCCAGAATGTGCGTGGCGACGCGGTCCAGGAACATGCGGTCGTGGCTAATGACCACCGAGCAGCCCGGGAACTCGAGCAGCGCCGCTTCGAGCGAGGACAGCGTCTCGACGTCGAGGTCGTTTGTGGGCTCGTCGAGGAGCAGCAGGTTGCCGCCCTGCTTGAGCGTGAGCGCTAGGTTCAGACGGTTGCGCTCGCCACCGGAAAGTACGCCAGCGCGCTTCTGCTGGTCCTGGCCCTTAAAGCCAAAGCTCGCCACATAAGCGCGGCTCGGAACCTCAGTCTCGCCGACCATCATGTGGTCCAGGCCATCCGAGACGACCTCCCACAGGTTCTTATCGGGGTCGATGCCGGAACGGTTCTGGTCGACGTAAGAAATCTTGACGGTCTCGCCCACCTCGAGCTCGCCCGAAGTCAGCGGCTCCAGACCCACAATCGTCTTGAACAGCGTGGTCTTACCGACACCGTTGGGGCCGATGACGCCCACGATGCCGTTGCGCGGCAGGGTGAACGAAAGGTCATCGATGAGTACGCGACCGTCGAACTCCTTGTGCAGGTGATGGGCCTCGAGCACCTTGTTGCCCAGACGCGGGCCCACAGGGATGCGGATGTCAGTCCAGTCGAGCTTCTGGCTGGCGCGCGCCTCAGCCTCCATCTCCTCGTAGCGGGCCAGACGGGCCTTGTTCTTGGCCTGACGGGCCTTGGGCGAGCTGCGCACCCACTCGAGCTCGGCCTCCATGCGCTTGGCGAGCTTGGCGTCGCGGTTGCCCTGCGCCTCGATACGGGCGGCCTTGGTCTCCAGATACGTGAAATAGTTGCCCTTGTAGGGATAAAGGTGGCCGCGATCGACCTCGCAGATCCACTCGGCAACGTTGTCCAGGAAGTAGCGATCGTGCGTGACGGCCAGAACGGCGCCTTGGTAGTTGTGCAGGAAATGCTCGAGCCACAGGATCGACTCGGCGTCCAGGTGGTTCGTGGGCTCGTCGAGCAGCAGCAGGTCGGGAGCCTCGAGCAGTAGCTTGCACAGGGCCACGCGACGGCGCTCGCCGCCGGAAAGTACGTTGACCGGCATGTCGGAATCGGGCAGCTGCAGGGCGTCCATGGCCTGGCCGAGCTTGGAATCGATATCCCAGCCGTCGGCGGCATCAATCTCGTCCTGGAGCTTTCCCATCTCGGCCATGAGGGCGTCCATGTCGCAATCCGGGTCGCACATCTCCTCGCCGATCTTGTTGAAGCGATCGACCTTGGCGATCATGTCGCCAAATGCCATGCGCACGTTCTCGATGACGGTCTTGTCATCGTCGAGCGGCGGCTCCTGCTGCAGGATGCCCACGGTGTAGCCGGGGGTGAGCCTGGCATCGCCGTTGGAGACCTCCTCGATGCCGGCCATGATCTTGAGCAGGGTCGACTTGCCCATACCATTGGGGCCCACGACGCCGATCTTGGCACCGGGGTAGAAGCTCAGGGTCACGTCGTCAAGGATTACCTTGTCGCCATGGGCCTTACGAGCCTGATACATCTGGTAGATAAACTCCGCCATTTGCCTGTTCTATCCTTTCTACCTGCTGTTTCCCTATTCTTGTTTCGCCTAAGTGGAAACGAAATGGAAAAACCAGCTCGGAAACGTAACGAAAAAGGGGCATGGTTGCCCACACCCCTAATACTACCTGGGAAAAGTCCCCCGGAACATACTATGAACTGCGTACGCTAGTTTTCCGCAACATTAGCGAACGGCCCGCTGCGATTTGCGCCACAGCAGATACGAGTAGACGTAGACGGCTCCAACCGAACCAAACGCCAGAACCGCAATCACCGCGGCGACGACTTCACTCGAAAGCACGCTGCCTGCCACGCCCATCACAATCAGGCCAAAGCCCAGCACCATAAAGCAGGCACCGCCAAAGCGCTGCGTACGGCGCCAGTTCTCGGGATTGGCAAGCGCCCAAGGCGTCTTGATACCGAGCGTATAGTTCTGCTTCACACGCGGCAAGTAGTTGCCTACGCCGATGAACAGCAAACCGACAACACCGGAAATCAGCACGTTGACCGAACCGACCGCCGGCACCACGCCCCAGACCGTAAGCTCTCCCAGCCAGCTTATGGCGCACATGAACAATGTGAAGGCGATTACGAAGCCCTGATAGAACTTGCCCGAGGTTCGATATGCCTCACCTTTGGGATCGATGCGCGGCACCACGCAGAACATTGCGAGAAGCACCAGAGGCAGCACGCCGAGCGCGGAGGCCATCCAGCTGGGACCCCAACCGTCGACGGCGCCGTTCGCGCCCCAGTGCGTGGGAATCTGCCCAGGCAAGCTCGGCATCACCATGAGATGCGCTGCGACATTGGCGACGCACAGAGCGACCAGCGCAATCCACACGCGCGACGATACCCCCGTGGGGTGAATGCCCTTGTTTTCGTTATTCATCCTTATCACCTTCCGTGTTTGTAAAGCCCATAAACCAACCGATCAAGTCCTGCATGACGGTAGTGTTTAAGCTGTATACGATGTTTTGACCATGACGTTCGTCGGTTACCAACCCGGCGTTTTTGAGCGTCGCCAAGTGATGGCTCAGCGACGGCTTACTGATATCGAAATGCTCGGCAAGCTCCCCCGCCGTGCAATTGCCCTCGCGCAGCAACTCCAAAATGCGCCGTCGCGTTGGATCGGCAAGCGCCTTAAAACCCTCTCCCGGCATAAGACCCCCTTTCATCATCTCTCATGACGCGCACACTATACTCGATATTTAGATGTTTGTCTAACTATCTAATACAGGAACATCTATAGAACATTCGTTCGTATTTAGCTACAATGGAAGTTGAAGCAGATGGGCCAGCTCCCTCTACCCGAGAAGGAGATGGACTATGAGTATTGACGATGTCCTGACGTTGTTATTGCTTGTAATCGCGGCTGTGGAGCTCGGCATCCACATTGGAGGTCGAATGAAATAGCCGCCCCCGCGTAATGCGAAGACGGCCACTTCTCACGCTACAAACGTGTTTGGGAGTTGGCCAACCCGCGGCAACGGGTGCCATCTGCTTCATCTTATGCGAATCACTGCCTCATTTCAACAAGCCCCTAGGGCTCAAATGGAATCGCGATAATACCTATAATGACGATAGCTAAAACACGATTCGCTTCCCCATCGGAGGATGTCTATGACCGAAACCACAGCCGCAACCCCCAACGAGACACGCGACACCAAGCTCGAGATCATCATGGGCCGCGAGGCACTCGACAAACTCGCCGCCGCCACGGTGCTGGTGCTCGGCTGCGGAGGTGTGGGCTCCAATTGCTGCGAGGCACTTGTCCGCGGCGGCATTGGTCATTTCGTCATTCTGGATAAGGACATCATCGCGCCCAGTAATATCAATCGCCAGGCCATCGCCTTTCAAAGCACCATCGGCAAGCGCAAGGTCGATGTTATGGAAGCCATGATCCACGACATCAATCCAGCCGCTACCGTCATCAAGCGCACCGAATACCTGTTGAGCGACAATATCGACGAATTTTTCGCGCGCGTTTTGGAGCAGACGGACGGCAAGCTCGACTACGTCGTCGACGCCATCGACACCATCTCGGCCAAGCTCACCATTGCCAAATATGCTCAGGACCACGACATTCGTTTGGTTAGCTCCATGGGCGGGGCCAACAAGCTCCATCCCGAGTGCCTCCGCTTTGCCGACATTTTCGATACGGTACGTGACCCCATGAGCCGCATCATGCGCAAAGAATGCAAGAAGCGCGGAATCAAGAGTCTACATGTACTGTTTAGCTGCGAGGAATCGGTTAAGACACAGCCCCGCGACCCTTCCAATATCCACGAGCGCACCGAGCTCGGAACCGCCAGCTTTATGCCGCCCATCATGGGCCAGATGATTGCCGGCGAGGTTATCCGCCAGATCAGTGGCCGCGGCACCGAGCGCGTGCGCGCCGATGGCCAGCGCTTGGACTAGCGGAGCGTGCCGAGATGGAGCCCCGGTTATTTGATGCACACTGCCATCTTGATTTAATGGCTCACCCGGACGCCGTTGCCGATGAGGCAACGGCGCTGGGCTTGGGTCTATTTGATTGCGGCGTCGATCCACGCGACTTTTCGGCCGCAAACGAGCGCGCTCGTCGCCACCCGGGCATCATCGCCGGCGTTGGGCTTCACCCCTGGTGGCTCGCCGATGGCCACTGCGGTTTTGCCGAAGTCAATCTGCTTTGCGAAGTTGCTGCCCAAGAACGCTACATCGGCGAAGTCGGACTCGACTTTTCCGCGCGCTTTGCTGGAAGTGAGCCGCTACAAATACAGGCACTTAACCGGCTCTGCGATGCGCTCGTGCAGCATCCTCTTACCGGGCGCGTGATATCAATTCACGCCGTTCGTTCGGCAGGAGCCGTACTGGACGTCCTCGAATCGCATGGACTACTCATCCCAAACCCCGACTCCCCCGCTATCATCTTCCACTGGTTTAGCGGCACTTCGGACGAACTCACCCGCGCGCGTAATGCGGGCTGCTATTTTTCCGTCAACGAACGCATGCTCGCGACCAAGCGCTGTCGCGAATACGCACGACAGATTCCACTCGACCGCCTACTGCTCGAGACCGATGCGCCGGCCGAGCCAAACACAGAAACAAGCACGCAGTCGCTCATCAGGTCGCTCACAAGGACCTCAGAACGCATCACCTCGCTCAAAAACTGCGACGCAAAGCGCATCGAGTCGATAGTTTTAACAAATGCGCGCTCTGTTTTTGACCTTCGCTAACCCCTGGTGTGCAAAAAATGCCAAATATGAGTACTGCTACCGGAATGGATACATTTCTTTTAACTTTCCAACCGCCAGAATAATCCTCGATTGTCCGCTAATTAAAGCTTTTACAGTCATTCATCCTGCGTTTTCACAAATCTTAAACCCCTCCAGACGCTCAAATCACGTCTGAAGGGGTTGATTTTGCTGCGACTAAATTAGTCACAGTACTCATATTTGGCATTTTTTGCACACCGGGTCCCGAGGAGGCGCCTGCACCTCCCCGGGACCGCTCGGCTATTCGACGATTGGTGCTCCGTGGCCCCAAGAGCCTTCCATGCCGCACACGGTCGAGGCAAACCCGGCAGCAAAGTCGAGCGCACGCTCGATGGCCTCGGCACCATCCTCACCACGCTTGGCGGAATCGAGATAGCACATCAAAAACGAAGTGAGGAACGAGTCGCCCGCCCCCATGGTGTCCTTCATGTCCGTTACCGGCTTAGCCAGCTGGCGGTAATAACGCTCGCCGTCGTAAGCAATGCAGCCCTCGGCGCCCGCCGTAGCCGACACAAAACGCGGACCCAGGCCCTCCACCCATGCCAGACGCTCGCGAATCTCGTCCTCGCTCGCGGCATCCGCCGCACTAAAGAAAGCAAAATCGACGTAGGGCGCAATCTGCTCGTAGTACTCGTCGGTGGAGTCGTCCGAAAAGTCAAAAGAGACCGTGACGCCCGCAGCCTTCAACTTGGGCAGCTCGCGCTCGGTAAAGCAATAGTTGCCCGAATGAACCACATCGAACTGCTTCATGTACGCAAGGTCAAAGCGATCGAGGACATAGCGCGCATCGCCACGGATACCGCCCTCGTTGGAGCCAAGGAAGACACGGTCACCGTCAACGACGGTCACGCGAGCCGCTCCGTTCTCGCCAATCATCTGCTCGCACTTGTCAAGCTCGATACCCTCATCCTCGAGGCTTGCAATGACATGCTCGGCAGCGGCATCATTGCCAAAAATGCCCATGTATGCGGAGCGTGCGGCACCGCATTTCTTGGCATAAACGGCGAAGTTCACCGCATTGCCGCCGGGATACATGGTGTGGATATGCTCGTAGCGATCGACGACGTTGTCGCCAAATCCGAGCGCGTTAACGTTAAATGCCATGGCCTTTGCCCCTTCTAGTACTCGACAACACCCATATAGCGACGGAAATCGGGATCGTGATCAAACACCTTGCCGCGTGCGGCACGCAGCTCGCAGTTCATGGCGTAGAACAGCACCGGGTCCAGATAGGCACGGACGCTCGCCGGCACGGCTTCCATACCGTAATCCTTGGCATCGAGCACCATCAGCGTATCGGTATGCGTCTTAAGGAACGCCAGGGCGCGCTCGTCCATAGCACGGCACTCGCTGGAGCCCATCTGCAGGAAGTAAAAAACGCCATCCTGAGTAGCCTCGAAGGGGCCGTGGAAGTACTCGGCAGAGTGGATGTAGCTGCAGTGCTGCCACTGCATCTCCATAAGAGAGCAGATAGCGAAACCGTAGGTCTGGCTAAAGTTGGGACCGCTGCCCAGAATATAGAAGAACTCGTGCTCCTGGCAAAGCTTGGCAAAACGATCGCCCAGCTCGGCATTTACCTTCTCACGTGCCGGGGGAAGAATCTTATCCATCTCGGCGATACCGGCATACATATCGGCAAGATCGGCGTAGCCCTCCTGCTGATCGAGCAGCTCGGCCGCAAGCGACAGCGAAATGCCAGCGGGGACCTCGGCCTGCGGCACGCCCTCGCCCCACGGGTAGACCCACGTGGTCCACTTGCCGGAGTCGATCTTAGATCCAGCGTTGTCGGTCTGGGCGATCACCGTAGCGCCGGCAGCAAGGGCAATCTCACAGCCCTCGACGACCTCGGGAGTGTTGCCACTATGGCTACAAGCGATGACCAGGGACTTCTCGCCCAGACGACGCGGACGCATGATATCGAACTCGCGAGCCGTATAGATATACGAAGTGAAGGTGGTTGCCTCGTGCTGCAGAAGCCCATGGGCCGGGATCAAATCAATCATGGAGCCACCGCAAGCAATCCAGTAGACGCTGTCGAACTTGCCCTTCTCGGCAATTGCCTCTTTGATCAGATCGCGTGCGTTCATATCCAGTTCCTTTCTTGTTTGGCCGCAATCAATGACGTTGGTTGCGTGGCCGATAGTTGTTTTAGTCAATCAGATATTTCTCGAATGCGGCCATGTTCTTGGCATCTGCCGCCGCCGGGTCATCGTAGTAACGACCGTCCGTGATCTCCTGGCCCAGCATGCCGTCAAAACCATGGGCGTTGAGTGTGGCGACGAAGGCGTCCATATCGTGCTTGCCATCGCCCCACACCAGATGGCCATACGGGTCACCGTCGATAAAGTGCATCTCGTGAATTGCCCCATCACCAAAGGCGGCAAACCAGTCCTCGAGCGTCTCGCCTGCAACGCCCATCGCGGTTGTATCAACCATGGGCTGTAAGTACGGGCTCGCGACCTCGTCAATCATGCGCTTCGCATCGGAAACCGTCGTCACAAGGTTGCTCTCCTCGGGACGCAGGCTTTCCATCGTAAGCACCAGACCGTGCTCGCCGGCATACTCCGCCAGAATGGACAAGTGCTCGCGGCTGCGCTTCCAGGCTTCCTCGCGGTCCTCGTCCCAGTCGCCCCAGCCCGAGTTGATGGACATACGGTCGCACCCAAGTACCTCGGCAAGCTCAATGCCGTGCTTAAAGTACGCCAGGCTGCGCTGTTCATGCAGCGGCTTGCGTGCGCAGTACTGCCAAGGATAGACAACATTCTCGGGGCACAGAGTACGATACCTAAGCCCACGGTCTGCAGCCTTTTTCGCCAGGACCTCAGCCTCAAAGTAGCCCGTATGGTCGAGCGTCACATGCGGCTCTGCGCACCACAGCTCAATGGACTCAAAGCCCAAACGCTGCTGCACATCAAGGAAGTAATCGAGCGACCACATGATGTAGTGGATATTCATGCCCGCAATCTGCTCGCGGCGCAGCGTCGGTTTGGATTCAGACATCTTATGCCTCCTTATTTCGATCGAACACGATCTGTCCGTCCGACATCGTCATATCAACCGCAAGATCGCGTGCGTCGCGATAATCGAGGTCGAACACATCCCGATCGAGCACGCAGATATCGGCAAGCTTGCCAACCTCGAGCGTACCCAGCTCGTCTTCGCGCATCAGGTCGTACGCGCCCCCGGCAGTCCAAGCGCGCAAGAGCTCGACAAGCGTCAGCGCGTTGACCTCATTCACGGGCAGTCCGTCGGCGAAGAATCCGCCGCACGCGCTGTAGATTGACTCGCCCAGGCTCGGAATCAGCAGCGGCAGATCCGTGCCGCAGCACACTGTGCATCCGGAATCCTCCATGCCGCGGCGATTCCAGCTGTGCAAAAGTCGCGTCTCGCCAATTTGTCGACGCATCATCGACAGGCAATCCTCGCGCCGGTCCAGCGTCAGAATCTGCGGATAGACCTCGCAAATTCCACCTAACTTGCCAAACTCGACAAGATCGGTCGGGTCAGAGTTCTCGAGATCGGTAATCGCATGGCGGCGAAGCATCCGTCCATGCTCGTCTCGAGGCAGCGAGGCATAGAGCGCCACGGTGCGACGAACGGCGCCATCGCCCTGGCAATGCAAGGAATATCGGAAGCCGTCAGCATCAATTGCACGCAGCTCGTTCTCAATCAGATCCCACTCTGGCTCCTCGACGACCGTCTTGCCGGCAGCGCCCGCATCGGCCGAGTCCTCATAGGGGTCTATCATCTCGGCAAGCCCCGCCCATACGCCGCGATCGGTCATACGGTTGAAGCCAGAAAAACGAACGAACGGTCCCCGGAAGCGCTCTCGTGCCTCGCGAGCATATGCCAGATTTGCACCGGCGCCCACCGGCTGCGACATCATAGAGACACGAACCGTCAGCTCACCAGACTCCTCACGGCGAGCCATTTCGTCGGCAAAGCCGTAGTAGTCATCAAACGCCATTTCCTTGATGGCGGTAACGCCACGCTCGTTAAGCATGCTCATGTAGTCCGAATACCCGGCACGCACCTCGGGCAGCGCGAGGAAATCGCTCATCATGCGCCAGATCTTCTCGGCATAGCACGCCTGGGGCGTAAAGCCGTATCGCGCACTGGCGGCAGCATTTAGAACGCAGGTCTCCGCACCCGGTGTAAAGCAGACGACGGGGATATCGCCAAAACAATCGTCAAACACAGCTGCCGTATTTGCGTTCTCGGCATCCGATGCCAACGTTTCGGGTAGGTTGTGGCCAAAAGCCGCCGCGCAATCCGGATGATCTTCTTTCCATGCACGCAAGAGCGACACGGCCTCTTTGGCATCATCGATGCCGGACAGATCAGACCCCAACGTCCGCAGCGCCCAGCCTGTATAGAAGGTATGTACATCGATCAGACCAGGCATGACGGTGCGGTCGCCCAGGTCAACTACCTCGTCCGCCTGGGTCAAATACGAAGCTACCTCACACTTGGTGCCAACAGCCTCAATTCGATTGCCACGGACCGCTACGAAACCTTCAAACGGCAGGTCCCCCGTACCGGTAAAGACGCTCTTAGACGTCAGGACCGTCAAACGATCAGACATCACAACCACCTACACCGGAAGCATGCCAGAGATTGCCGTTACGATCAGGCCAAAGACGACCATGAAAATGAAGAACTTCCAAATGGTCTTCCACCATTGGCCAAACGAAATCCTAGCCACGGCAAGACCGGCGACCGTCATGCCCGCCACGGGACTGATGGTGTTGATGGTTTGGTTGGCAAACTGGAGCGCGGTAACGGCAGCTTCGGGATTGAGGCCCATAAGCTCGGTCAGCGGACCCATGACGGGCATGGTGAGCGCCGCAAGTCCAGAACTCGAGGGAACCAGCAAAGAGAGCAGGCCAAGGACGATATACATAAACGTGGTGTAGACGGCAGCGGGCGCACCGGCGAGCGCAGTAGCGAGCGCCTGGAGGATGGTGTCGATGATCATGCCGCCCTCGGCGATGACCAGAATGCCGCGAGCGATACCGATAACGATGGCGGCGTACGCAAAGTCGGCAATGCCTTTAACGAACTCCTCGGCGATCGTCTGCTGGTCAAGGCCGCCCAGGATACCGGCAAGCAAGCCCATACCAAGGAACACGGCGGAAATCTCATTCATGTACCAGCCCTGGGTAACAAGACCCCAGACGATAATGCCCATACCGCAGGCAAAATCGATAAGCACGAGCTTCTGACGGGTAGTGAACTCTTCCTCGATGGAGGCATCGGTCACGGAAAACTCAACACGCTTGAGCTTGTCGTCCTCGTACGTAATGGACGACTCGGGGTTTTTCTTGACGCGCATGGCATAGCGCATGGCCCATGCGATGCCAACGGCGGTAAAGATGACCCAAGAGATGGCGCGCAGCCACAGCTGAGGATTGCCCTCGATGCCGATAATGCCTTGGGCGATCAAAACATTGAACGGGTCGATGGTCGAAGCACAATATCCCAGGTTAGGACCAAGGAAGCAGATGATGAATGCCGTCATCGAGTCATAACCGATACCCATCATGATGGGAATGAAGATGGCATAGAACGGCAGGGCTTCCTCAGACATACCAAACGTAGTGCCGCAAATGGACAGCAACGTCATCGTGATGGGAATGATGAGGATGTCTTTGTTCTTGAGCTTTTTAATCACACGGCTCATGCCGGCATTCAAAGCGTTGGTCTTGGTGATGACTGCGAACGATCCGCCAATCAATAAGACGAACGCAACGACGTCAGCAGCCTCCTGGATGCCCTTAGTGGGCGCTTGCAGGACCGCAAAGATATCCTGGCCCAGATTGATGGTCTCGCCGGTCTCGGAATCGGTGTAATTCTTATCGACCTGTTCATAGGTACCAGCAACGGCGACTTCACGCTCGCCCGCCGCTGTCGAAATCGTCTTGCGCTGGTACTGACCAGAGGGAACGATCCAAGTCAGAACAGCAAAGACAACGATCAGCAAGAACATGATCGTATAGACATGCGGTAATTTGAACTTAAAACGTCTGTTTGTCTTCTTCGCCTTCGTATCTGACATAGATACCTCCAAAGAACTCGAGACTGCATCGCATCTCGCTTCAACGTTTGCGCAAGGCAAACGTTCTATGACGTTCCATAGATTACCAGCAGCTTTTCCCCTCATCAAGATAATTTCAAACTGATTGCCGCGACGCGGCTGAACGGTTGCGTTCGCGCCGTGAACGGTATGGAAACGCCCGGTGAGATGATCCACCGGGCGCTTCCATTCGCAATGTCCTAGATGTCAAAAATGTAACGAGATCCAACGATCCGCTGACGACCGATGATAAACGGCCGCCGCTGCTCATCGAAAAAGAAGGCATCCATGTAAAACAGGGGTTCGCCAACGGGAACCGCCAACAGCCGAGCGACCTCGGGCGACGCACACGCGATCTCGAGCGTGCACGGGTCGGTAAACGCGGGTGTACGGCCCGTCCGGTTGCGCACGAACTCAAAAATGGATTGGTTAGATAGAGGTGCCGTTGATAGATAGGCGTTGTCCTCGTATACGTATATGTTGTTCTCGAGCATGACGGGGACCCCATCGGCAGTACGCACACGCTCAACGCAAATCAAATCAGTTCCAACGGGAACACCAAAGAACTGTGCTTCGGTGGAATCCGCCGGCAGTATCTTTCTCGAAATGACGCGCGCCCCCGCCTCCATTCCGTTAACGCGGCATGCGTCCGAAAAACTCTGGACGTCATCCTTCTGGCGAATCTTGCGCTTAAGCTTAGGGGCATTGACAAACGTGCCTTTCCCCTGCCGCTTCGTTAGATAGCCCTGCTGGACGAGCTCCTCAATAGCGCGTCGCACGGTAACGCGGCCAACTTTATAGTTCTCAGCCAATTCGAATTCGTTGGGTATCCGCGCGCCCGCCTTGTAGGCACCGGAGCTGATTTCGTTTTTAATGATATCGATAACCTGTTGGTACAGCGGTATCGCTGCTTTACCGTCAGTTAGCCCTTCAGTCGGTGGCATATACCCTCTCCCAGCACAATTAAGTCTAAAGCGGGCCCAAGGGCATTCAGCAAGCCCTTAAGCCCGCATTAGCATTAAGTATGCTTGCTGCCGCACCAAAATGTCGGGTATTTACTCATCTGACCCGAAAAACGCGCAACTACCGCACTCCTAAGAAAGCGTGAGCAGCTCCGGCAGCTGGTCGATAATCTTGTCCGCGGCATCCTGGCTAAAGCCAAAGCGTTCCTCGCGCTTGGCAATGACTGTCAGGCCAGCTCGCTTGCCGGCAGTGATGCCAGGCACCGAATCCTCGACGCAGCAGCAGCGATTCGCGGGCAGCCCCAGCAGGTCCAGCGCATGCAGGTAGATGTCGGGCTCGGGCTTGCTCTCCTTAAACTGCTCGCCACTCACCACATGCTCAAAGGCATCCGACAGCCCGCATGCGTTGAGCACTTCCTCGATGCTATCCATGGGAGACGAGCTGGCAAGCGCCACGCGAACGCCACGGCGCGGCAGCTCTCGAATCGTATCCACGGCGCCTGGGTTAATCAAAGCCTGATAGTCGCGCGGACGCTTATGCGCCCACTCGTCCCAACGGGCCAACGCTTCCTCGCCAGTTAAATGCCCCTTACCGGCGCGCTCAAACCAATCGACCAGCATACGCAGGAAGAACTGATGCGAGGTACCGACCTGCCCGTTCAACTCCTCTTGAGTCAGGTTAAGCCCAAGCTCCTTGGCAAACGCGGCAGTCTCGCCCAGGTAGTAATACTCGGTATCGACAATCACGCCGTCCATGTCAAAGATAACGGCGTCGAACGGAAATGCGGACACGGCACCCTCCCTAACAAAAGGGCGCCCGCAAGCAGACGCCCGAACCATGCACTATCGGCGATTCTAACCCAGCAGCTTATCCAGCGCCACCGCAATACCGTCTTCGTTGTTATTGGCGGTCACCATCTGGGCTACAGCCTTAACCTCATCGACGGCGTTGCCCATGGCAACACCGGTGCCGGCCCACTCAATCATGGACTTGTCGTTCTGGCCGTCGCCAAACGATACGACCTCGCTGGCATCGATGCCGAGCTTGGGCAGGGCACCCTCGAGCGCGCAGGCCTTGTCGATACCGGGCGCCGTGTACTCAAAGTACCAGTCGGCCGTAAACATGCCCGAAAGCGTCTGCTTAAAGGGCGCATACATCTCCTCGTAATGCGCCTGCAGGTATGCCGGGTCGCCCGCAGTGAGTAGCTTGTCCACGGGATAAGCATCAGCGACCTCATGCAGGCTCTCCACCTCGCGAATCTTAAGATCGCACGCGTCGCGCTCATACTTGACGATATTCTTCTGCGAGCCGTCAGGCAGCGTGATCATGCAATGGTACGAGTCCTCGACATGCAAATCACGACCGAGCGAAATCATAGGGATCACGTCAAAATTACGCAGGTGATCAATCAGGCGATGCAATTCGTCGGCAGGCATAGCCTGATCGAACAGCACCTCGTCGGTCTGAGCGTCGACCACATGCGCGCCGTTAAAGGCCACCAGCAGACCGTCATGGTTTTGAAGGTCGAGCTCCTGCGCCAAGGCGTGCAGCCCCCATGCGGGACGGCCCGAAGCCAAGATGAGCTTAATGCCCGATTCCTGCGCCGCGAGCAGCTTCTCGCGCGTACGCGAGCTAATCACTTTCTGGTCGTTGGTGAGCGTACCGTCGATATCCATCGCGATGGCTTTGATTGCCATATGTGCCTCCTTGCATCGTTTTTATCGCGCACTATCTTATCCGAGCCGGGGCACGTTCGCACAGCGCGCGTATGACGGTTGCAAAACCACCCCATTTGAAACAAAGGCAAAAAAGTACTTGCAAAGACGCGTTCCGACATATAAGTTGATAAAAGATCGCTGTTGCGGTTTTAAGTAGATCGAGCATATTCAGTTTCAGTTTTCAGCGTGTAAGAGAAAGAAGATCGGCAAAGTACAACCCCAAACGCAATGACAACTTAATGAGGTAACTGCCACATGTGAGGCGCCCAGGGCATTGCTGTCTCGATTTTGAGCACGATGCCTTCCGCCCTGCATGGGCCGTTCCATCCCGCCCCTGCAGCAACTGCCTCACGGGCTCATTGAAAACCGCATAGCACCCCAACGTCAGCACATCACCCACGGCAAGCACATCACTCACGACAACCAACACATCAACAAACAGCACGAACATCAACCGATTGGAGAAGCTATGACAAACCACCACGCTGAAGACGGCGATAAGAAAAGCATTCTGGATGCCCGCATTGAGCGAGCATATGCAAACGAATATGACGCCGCCTTTGCCGCCGCGACCATCAAGAACTACGCGTCGCTACCGCTCGCGACGATCTTGGCCGACCACCCTCAACTGCTGAAGCGCTGCACAAAGATCATGGGCGACCCCGACATTCGCAAGCTGACAGACCCCTATGCCCCAAAACGCGACAACGATTCGTACGTTCTTACCGTAGGCTGCCTAGCCCATATGCTTACGGCGCTCGACACGAAACTCAAGCTCGAATGGGAACCCGACGAGCGTCATGAACTCGAAAGCAAGCGGAACACCCTGCGCACCGCACTGTTCCTTCCGCTGGACGGCCTCAAGCGCTGCAACGTCGAGCTCAATACACAGGCGCGGCAAAAGCCCGGGACCACGGGGCAGAAAACTCCAAGACCCCATGCGGCCATCGTCGACCGCAACCGATATAACCGCATGACCGCGCATTTTTCTGCCGAGGGAGCAGCCATAAGGACGCTGATCGACCTGCTGTGCCTCCTGAGCATCAACGAGCTATTTGAGGGCTATCTCGCCCTTGTTCCCGCGACGGCACCCAAGTCGGTAGCAAAGATCATCGAGACCTGCAGACGCCAGTTTGAGCGCCATCGCAATGGCAGCGAGATGAACGCCAGCATCGCGCAGTACTACGCGGCTCATTACAAAAATGACGGATGTGCCCCTGTCGAGCATCAGCTGCGGCTCGCC
>CABUUD010000036.1 GCA_902494585.1 uncultured Collinsella sp.
AAGGTGAATGTTTTTCCGAGAAGTGAACGAGTCAATATGGACCCCTGGAGCATGCACACTTTTTTCGAATAAAACCGCTGGATTTCAAGGCAAAAAGCGCAGGAACTAAGCCCATAAAAGTGTCGATGATACAGGGTACTGATTTTACTCGTTCACTTCTCGGAAAAACATTCACCCTCGATATGCTGTCGGCTTCTCTTTGGTTGCCAAGATCTAAACGGTACGCCGTGAAGGGTGGAAGCGAAGTTGTTGCTGCTTCTCTTATCTAGTAAATGAGGTGGGGCGCCGCCCAAGTCCTTTAGCTGTCGATCACAGGTCGCGTGCCCGGTAGACCTTGGTGCTGATGGCACAGCTGACAACGCCAAGGACGACCGTTGCCAGCGCGACGGCACCACACAGGCAACCGAGGACGGCAGGATCGGGATTCGTCCCTGCAATCGACATGAGCTGGTTGCTGATGGGGTCGAATGACTTTAGCGTGACCATGATAAGGCACATGTATAGGGCGTACAGACCAACGGATAGGCGTTGCGCCTTCATGTGTTCAAATCGAAAGAACAGAGGCTGTACCAAAAACACCGCCATGAGGGAGAAAAGCATCGATATTGCCGAGGCGATTGCGGTCTCAAAGACGGTCTCTCCCGCGGAGGGGATACCCACGCTGTTTAAGATCGGGATGGCGACGATACTCAACAGCACGGCCGCGCACGCCATGATGACCGAGAAAAAAGTGATGCACAGGTAGCGTGCGCTGACGATGTCTTTGCGTGAGATGGGCAGCGTTGCCCGATAACGCTCCCATCCGTTTTGGTTGTCGAGCCCGGCCAGCGACGTCATGGCCATGATAGGCGACATGGCACTGATCGCGAAGGCGCCGGCGGCGCTCATGTCGGAATCACCATTCGATGCCCTGACGGCGGTCAGCACGACGAAGATGAACAGGCCGACACCTGTGATGCTCGGGACGAGCGTGCGAACGATGGCAAGCTCGGACATAATGGCGCGTTTCATTTCAAAGCCCCTTTCAGCATGAAGCGAAGATAGTCATCAATGGTTGCCCGATCGCAGGGAATCTCGGGGAAGGCCTCGAGCATTTCGCGGTGGTTGGGCACGAGCACGTCCACGCTGTAGGCGTGGCGGGCGGCGCGGGTGCCTTCGACGCAAGCCATGAGCTCGGCGGCCTGTGCCTGGGTGCAGTGGGCGATGCCGGCGCGGTCGGTAATGTCCTCGCGTGGCAGGTCAAACACAATCGAGCCGTTATCGATGCAGATGACGCGGTCGGCAGCACGATCGAGATCAGACGTAATGTGGCTCGAGAGCAGCACGCTGCGCTGTCCGTCGGCGACAAAGGCGAGCAGCTCATCGAGCAGTTCCTCGCGTGCCATGGGATCGAGGCCCGCGGTGGCTTCGTCCAAAACGAGCAGCTTGGCATGGTGGCTGAGCGCGCAGGCGAGCTGCAGCTTCATACCCATGCCGCGGGAGAGGTCCTTGACCTTTGTCTTGGGATCGAGGCCAAATCGGTTGATGAATCCGGCGAACGTTTCGCGGTCTCACGTGGGGTACGCCGGGCCTACGAGCGCCTCGATCTGGCCGACCCTGAGCGTGGAGGGGAAGGGGCATGTGTCCAGCACGAGGCCGATGCGAGAGCGCAGGTGGCGTTGCGACTCATCGGGCGCGTCGGTGCCACAGCGCTGCCCAAACAGGTGCACCTCGCCGGCATCGAGCTTAATAAGCCCAAGCGTGGCGCGAATGGTCGTCGTCTTGCCGGCGCCGTTTGCGCCCACAAAGCCGACAATTTGGCCGGGCTCCACGGCCAACGTGACGCCACGTAGCGAAAAGCGGTCGCTCACGTGGCGTGAGATGCTTTTGAGTTCTAGCAAGTTTTGCATGGCATAGCCTTTCTTGCAGATGGTTACTGCATGGTTTCGGGGGCTACCAGGTCGAGCATTTCGTGCAGTTTATCGCGCGTGACGCCCACGGCTTCGGCTTGCGTTGCTGCCTGTGCGAGCAGCTCTTCGATATGGCAGAGCTGATTTTCGCGCAAGAGTTCTTGGTTGCCCTCGGCGACAAAACAGCCCTTGCCCTGCACAGTGCAGATAAAGCCGAGTTGCTCCAGGTCGGCGTAGGCGCGCTTGGTGGTGATGACACTCACGCCAAGATCGCTCGCGAGTGCACGGATGCTGGGGAGTTTGGCTCCCGCAGCAAGCGTGCCCGAAAGGATCTGAGCTTTGACCTGCGAGGTTATCTGCTCGTAGATGGGCTTGTCGCTCGAATTGGATAGGATGATGTCCACAGCGGCTCCTTAGCTGATGGGCTACACGTGTATATAACCGGTAAGCACAGTATATACACACTATGCACAGTTATGCAAGAGGAAATTACGGGGCAGTCCGTCCCTCTACTCATTCATCTCAATCTGTAACACTAAGACCCGTTTTTGCTGGCTAACTGTTACAGATCAAGATATTGGCTGCCCGCCCTGTGCGTTCATCTCAATCTGTAACATCTGGAGGTCAAAAACCCTTCTAGGTGTTACAGATTGAGACAAACCGTCGCGGAACACCGCTGACATTCCACCGTCCGAGCCACAACTGATGAATTTGTCCTGATAGGCGCCCTATGGCGAGGTTTCGCGGCTACAATAGTGCGGTTACATCGACGTAATGCACTCAATGCAAGAAAGGATCCGCATGGCAAGCCTGTCGGATGAAATCTCGTCGCGCCGCACATTCGCGATCATCAGCCACCCGGACGCCGGTAAGACCACACTGACCGAGAAGCTGCTGCTCTATACTGGCAGCATTCAGACCGCCGGTTCGGTCAAGGGCAAGAGCTCGGCCAAGCATGCCGTCTCGGACTGGATGGACATCGAGAAGGAGCGCGGCATTTCCGTTACCTCCTCGGTGCTGCAGTTCACCTACAACGGCGCCTGCGTCAATATCCTCGATACCCCCGGCCACCAGGACTTCTCGGAGGATACCTACCGTACCCTTATGGCCGCCGACGCCGCGGTCATGGTCATCGACGGCGCCAAGGGCGTCGAGGCCCAGACCAAAAAGCTCTTTAAGGTCTGCACACTGCGCCACATTCCCATCTTCACCTTTGTGAACAAGCTCGATCACGATGCTCGCGATCCGTTTGAGCTCATGGAAGAGATCGAGAACGTCCTGGGTATCAATACGTATCCTATGAACTGGCCGATCGGCAGCGGCCGCAACTTCCGCGGCGTGTTCGATCGTCAGACCCGTCGCGTCATTGCCTTTGAGGGCGACGGCCACGCCAACGCCACCAAGAAGGTCGCCGAGGTCGAGGCCGAGCTGGGCGATCCTTCCATGGACGAGCTCATCGGCGAGGAAAACCATAAGAACCTGATGGACGACATCGAGCTGCTCGACGGTGCCGGCGACGAGCTCGACTTGGATGCCGTGGCCTGCGGCAAGCTGAGCCCGGCGTTCTTTGGCTCGGCGCTCACCAACTTTGGCGTGGAGCCCTTTCTCAAGGAGTTCCTGCGCCTGGCCCCGACGCCGCGCGCCTATACCGATACGCTCACCGGCGAGCCGGTCGATCCCTGCCGCGACGACTTTAGCGGCTTTGTGTTTAAGATCCAGGCCAACATGGACAAGAACCACCGTGACCGCATCGCCTTTGTGCGCATTTGCTCGGGCAAGTTCGAGCGCGGCATGGACGCCTTCCACGTGCAGGGCAACCGCAAGCTCAAGCTTGCCACGGGCACGTCGATGATGGCCGACGACCGCGCCATCGTGGACGAGGCGTACGCGGGCGATATCGTGGGCCTGTTCGATCCGGGTATCTTTAGCATCGGCGACACCGTGTGCTCCGGCAAACGCCACGTGCAGTATCCGCAGATCCCGACGTTTGCCCCCGAGCTGTTCGCTCGCATTACGCAGGTCGATACGCTCAAGCGCAAGCAGTTCGTCAAGGGCATGGAGGAGCTTGCCCAGGAGGGTGCCATCCAGATCTTCCGCGAGCTGGGTGCCGGCATGGAGAGCGTCATTGTGGGCGTGGTCGGCGTGCTGCAGTTTGAGGTGCTCGAGCGCCGCCTCAAGGCCGAGTACCGTGTTGAGGTTCGTCGCCAGCCGCTGCCCTATACGGACATCCGCTGGATCCAGAACGATCCCGACACCATCGATATCCCGGCTCTTTCGCTCACGCGCGACACGCTGCGCGTCGAGGACATGCGCGGCGGTAAGCTGCTGCTGTTTACGAGCCCGTGGAATGTGGACTGGGCTACCGACCACAACCCCAACCTTATCCTGTCGGAGTTTGGCAACGTAGCCTTTTAACGCATCGGCGCGGTGGCCCTGTGGGGTTGCCGCGCCGCTTGCTTGCCTGATGCCGTGTGAGCGGCTATCATACCCACCGTCGTCTCAAAACCGGGGCGTCCGAGCAGTTCGGGTCCGATATCCTGCTCGTTAAACCTAAAACCAAAGGAGTACATAATGATCAAGAAGGTCATGGAGGACTACAAGGTCCTGTTGCGGAGCATTCCCGCGGCAACGGTTTCACTGTTTTTCGTGAGCGTCATCATGATGAACCTGCTGGCCAACAAAGAGCTGATCAGCCTGCCGTATCTGGCGCTCGACTGTGGCTTTGTGGTGAGCTGGGTTTCGTTTTTGTGCCAGGACATGATCTGCAAGCGCTTTGGCGCCAAGGCATCCATCCAAATCTCTATTCTCGCGCTGCTGGTCAACCTGGCCGTGAGCCTGTGCTTTTGGGCATGCTCGCTCACGCCCGGCATGTGGGGCGCCTACTACGACACCGGCATGATCGAGGTCAACACTGCCCTTAACGCTACCATCGGTGGCACCTGGTACGTGGTGCTGGGCTCTTCGCTTGCCATGCTCGTCTCTGCCGTGGTTAACTCCACGCTCAACCAGTCGCTCGGCCGCATGCTCAAAAAGAATAATTTTGCGAGCTTCGCCTTCCGCTCCTATGTGTCCACGGGTGTTGGCCAGTTTATCGACAACCTGGTCTTTGCCATTGTGGTGAGCCACACGTTCTTTGGTTGGACCTGGGTGCAGGTCCTTATGTGCTCGCTGACCGGCGCTGTCGCCGAGCTGCTGTGCGAGGTCTTCCTGAGCCCCGTGGGCTACAAGGTCGTGCGCGGCTGGGAGCGCGAGAATGTGGGTTCCGAGTACCTCGAGCGCCACGCAACCGCCTAAGGAGCAAGTATGCGGGTTTTGATCACGGGCGCTTCGGGCGGTATCGGAGCCGCGTGCGTGCAGCGCTTTTTGGACGAGGGCCACGAGGTCATGGGCTTTGATCTGCTGCCGGCGGCGATCGAACACGAGCGCTACCGCCATCTGATCGTTGATGTACGCGAGCCGGACTCGTTTCCAGGCGATCTTGAACCCCAGGTAATCGTGAACGTTGCCGGTACGCAGGATTCGGCCGACGATATTGCTGCCAACCTGCGTGGCACCATCAACGTGACCGAGCACTACGCCTTTGTGGGGGAGGGGCTTGCCGCCAAGCCGACACTGGCTATCAAATCCGTGGTCAATGTGGGGTCGGCGAGCGGACATACGGGATCGGAGTTTCCCGCCTATGCTGCCAGCAAGGGCGGCGTTATCGCCTACACCAAGAACCTTGCAAACCGCCTGGCACCGCAGGCCATCGCCAACAGTGTGGACCCGGGCGGCGTTATCACGCCGCTCAACCGTTGCGTGATGGAAGACGAACACCTGTGGAACCAGATTATGGAGCTCACGCCGCTTAAGCGCTGGGCCACCGCCCAAGAGATCGCCGAGTGGATCTACTTTGTGGGCGTGACCAACCGGTTTATGACCGGGCAGAGCCTGCTGATCGATGGCGGCGAGGCCGGCCGCACACAATTTATTTGGCCCGAATAGGAAACGCGCCCGATGGAAAGCCGTCGGGCGCGTTTTTTGATGTATCGATTTTTAGCTGAGGCAAGTCCAGTTGACGGGGGTCGAGCCGTGCTGTTCGAGTAGCCGATTGGCAGCGGAGAAGGGGCGCGACCCCATAAAAGCGGGGAGTTCTGCCGTGGCACGGTTGGCCGAAAGCGGCGAGGGATGCGTGGAAGCCAGGCAGAACTTACCGGTTGCCTTGCCTGCGCCGGTCGCGGCGAGCTTGCCTTCGACCATCTGCTGGGCAAAGCGGCCCCATGCCAAAAAGACGACCGACTGGGGCAGCTGGCAGCAGCGTTCGATAACGTAGTCGGTGAGCGTGCTCCAGCCTAGTTTGGCGTGCGAGTTCGCGGCGTGTTCGCGCACGGTGAGCGTAGTGTTGAGAAGCAGGACGCCCTGTTGTGCCCATGGCGTTAGATCCCCTGTGGCGGGAATAGGGCAGTCCAGATCGGCATTGAGTTCCTTGTAGATGTTGCGCAGGCTTGGCGGCAACTTGGTTTGCGTCGCGGGAACCGAGAACGACAGCCCCATGGCCTGGTTGGGTCCGTGATAGGGGTCTTGACCCAAGATGACAACCTTGACCTGGTCGGCCGGCGTGTAGGCGAGGGCATTGAGGATGTCGTCTTGTGCCGGGTAGATGGTCTGCTCGGCACGCAAAAGGGCGATGCGCCCGAGCAGCTGGTTCGTCGTGTCACGTACCGGCTGCGGCGCATCGCCCAACCAAGTTGCTATGTTGTGGTCGCGGGTTGCGGCGTCCATGGGGCTCCTTTACGTCAGATGCTCTGTTTGCATCTATTGTAAAGGTGTCCGGAGACCTTTATGCCGCGGCTGTATAAGGAGTGGGGCCTACGAGACGCGCTCGATGCATTTGCGGCGCATGGGCTGTCGCTACAAGGCGCTTTATCGACTCTATGAGCTCGCATATAGTCCGTTAATGAATGGCGGGGCGTTGAGTGCGGTGTTTAGCGGGCTGTCGCTTTGGTTTGGGCGGTGCGATAGGTGCGTGCCGGGTGGCAGAGTAGCACCGCCACGACCATAAAGAATGCCGTGGTGCCCAGGCTGATGGGATAGACCATCATGATGTTCGCAAAGGTGCGGAAGTGCGGGAACACGCAGAACACCCAATAGAAGCGAATGCCGCAGACGCAGATCATGGTGATGAGGGCGGGCATGAGCGAGATACCGAAGCCGCGCAGGTAGCCGGACATGTTTTCGTAGAACATGCTAAAGGCGTACGCCGGGAAGATCGAGCACACGCGGATATAGCCGATCGAGACGATGTTGGGATCGCTGTTGAACAGCGACAAGATCTCGCGCCCCAGGCCGACAATAACGACAATCGTGGTGAGTGCAACGATACCGCCTTCGATCAGGCAGACCTTGAGCGTTTTGGTGCACCGGTCGATCTGGCGGGCACCGTGGTTTTGTCCCACAAAGGTGGTGCAGGCTTGGCTAAAGCTATTGAGCAGGTTGTAGCATACGTACTCCAGGCTCATGGCGGCACTCGACGCCGCCATGACCTCGGTGCCCAGGCTGTTGATGGCGGACTGGATGATGATGTTGGCGACGGCAAAGACGGCGCTTTGGATGCCGGCGGGCAGGCCGATCTTGATGATGCGCTTGAGGGCGACGGGGTCGATAGCCAGGTCGCGCGGGGTGACACGGACGACGGAGTTAGTCTTGAGCAGGCGGATAAAGAGCGTAGCGGCACTGACGGTGTAGGCGATGGCGGTGGCGATGGCGACGCCCGCGACGCCCCAGTGGAGTACGGGGACAAAGATGAGGTCCAGGCCAATGTTGAGGACGGTGGACACGGCAAGCGCCTGCAGCGGCATGCGGGTGATGCCGACGGAGCGGAAGATCGCGGCCTCAAAGTTGTAGAGCAAGATCGAGGGCATGCTGAGCAAAAAGACGCGCAGGTAGAGCGAAGCGAGCGGCATGGTTTCGGCGGGAACGTTGAGCGCGGCGAGCATGGGCTCGGCAAAGATCTCGCCCAGTGCGATGACGACAAAGCCCACGAGCGCCATTAAAATCGAGGTATGGACGGCGCGTTTGACCATGTTCTGATCGTTTCGGCCGATAGCGTTGGCGATGACCACGTTGGAGCCAAGTGACATGCCAATAAACAGATTGAGCATAAGACTGGTAAGCGGAACATTGGAGCCGACCGCCGCCATGGCGAGGGTTCCCTGGTCGCCCGAGAAGTTACCGATGATGACCGTGGCGATGAGGTTCGACAGCTGCTCCAAGATGCTCGTGGCGGCCACGGGGAAGGCGAACAGGGGAATATTGCGCCACAGCGAGCCGGTGGTCATGTCAATGTGCTTAGATGCGGTGTCAGCCATACGCTCTCAATCTCTAACATGCTATTTCGTGCTCATTTGCGCAGACGATGATACTCCTAATCGACTAGTCGTTGGGGACGTTCTTAAACGACTAGTCATTCAAGAACGTCCCCAATGACTAGGTGGGGAAGGCGTGCGACAATGGTGGGCGTTGTGTTGTTCGCGCTAAGGAGTTGCCATGTTGTTGTGTCCCGTTTGCCATGAGCCGTTGGTGGACGACGAGCGCGGTGCTGTATGCGCGGGCGGACACCGGTTTGACCGCGCGCGCGAGGGCTATCTGTATCTACTGCGTTCGTCCAAGAGCGGCGACTCTATGGGAGATCCCAAGTCGCAGGCACGCAGCCGTCGTGACTTTCTAAACCGTGGCTACTATGCGCCGTTGCGCGATGCAACGGTCGATCTGGTACGCGAGCGGGCGGCTGGGCACGCTGCGTCTGCGAACGGCCCCATGACGTTGCTCGATATTTGCTGTGGAGAGGGCTACTACACGAGCGCCATGGGTGCGGTGCCGGGCGTGGATGCCTACGGCTTTGATCTGGGCAAAGAAATGGTACGCCTGGCCGCCAAGCGTGGCGGTGCGACCTATTTCGTGGCCAACATGAAGGACATCCCCGTGGCCGATGGCGCCTTCGATATGGTGACCGAGCTCTTCGCTCCCTTTAACGAGCGCGAGTTTGCCCGCGTACTGGCGCCGAAGGGCTCGCTCTATACCGTGGTGCCAGGCGCCCGTCATCTGTTTGGGCTCAAGGAGGTGCTCTACGACACGCCATATCTTAATGACGAGAAGCTGCCGCAGACCACCGAACTCGAGTTGGTCGGAACGCGGCGGGTGTTTACGAGCATTACGCTCCAGACCCAGGCCGACATCGAGGCGGTGTTCCAGATGACGCCGTACTACTACCGCACGCGCCCTGCCGACAAAGAGCGTCTGGCACATTTGGACACCCTTCAAACCGACATCGACTTCATCATCGCCGAGTACCGCCACTGCTAGCAACCTGCCAAAAAGGGACAGGTTTATTTTGGCAGGTTTTATCTGGGCAAACGTAAGGGGCCGACCGCGTTGCTACGCGATCGGCCCTTTTTTGCTGCTTGATAGCAGGGGTTATGAGAAGTGGGCGCTTACAGGCGGTCCTTGTTCTCGACCTTAACGGCGTGTGCCTGCTGAACGAAGAACAGGTCGTAGACCACGATGACAAAGGCCCCAATATTGAGGGCGCTGCCGCCCAGCGCAGGAAGAGTAAGCACGGCCTGGGCGAGCGTGGCGGCTGCGGCAACAATACCGAGCTTAAACGCGCCGTCTACTTGCGAAGGCTTGTTGGCACCCTTGATGCCCGCAACGCCCGCGGCAAGGTCGACGAGGCCCTTGGCGATAATCACGACCGCGGCGAGCATGGCGTTTGGGCCGAATGTGGAATAATCGAGGTTGTTCGTGGCAATGCCGACGCCGGCGATGACGAGGTCGGAGATGCCCCGAATTAAGTAGATGAGGGCAAGGATTTTGAGTGTCTTGCGCGCGAAGCTCATGGGTAGTCCTTTCGATGCGGGCGCTGCCAGGCTGGCGCGTCCCATATGCTGCACATATCGTGAAACACATTGTAGTTCACTGTGACTGCGTGTGTGTTGGAAAGCGCTTCTCGCCTGTGCAGAGCAATCTTTCAAAAAAGAAAGCCAGCTGTAAGCCAAATCGATGGCAGCTCCCGTGCGGCGCTGCGATGATAGGGCCGTAACAAGGAGCTGGTCTCAAGGAGGAGCCATGATATATGGAGCCAAGCAAGTGCGTGAGCCGCGATCATTGGGAAGGCGCATGAGTGATTCCGTGATTGCTGCCGTGTGCACGGGATTGATGGCGGTGCTTTGCATTGGGATGCTGTGGACCATGTCGCATGTGGGACAATAGCGGACGGTTGGGTGCTGGCATAAACGGCGCTCACGTATCCGTTTTGCTTGCTAAGGAGTGTCCATGGGCGTCGTCGATCCCTTTTCTGTTGCTCGGGCCGTGGGGCTTGAGCTGACCGGGAAGCCCGAGGGCCTCACGCTCACCGACGGCACGATGGAGCTACGTGCCGATTTTGACCGCATGCTTCCGCGGCTCAAGCAGGGCCGCCTGCAGCAAGAGCTGCTGGTGAAGGCCGCGCGTGCAAAGGGCATCGAACAACCATGGGCGATTGATGCCACGGCGGGCTTTGGCGAGGATTCGCTGCTGTTGGCAGCCGCGGGCTTTACCGTCGATCTGTACGAGCAGGACTGCGTGATCGCGGCGCTCCTCAAGGATGCCCTGGATCGCGCGGCAGATGATCCGGCGCTTGCGGCTGCCGTGTCGCGCATGCGCTTACATGCGGGCGAGGACAGCATTGCCGGCCTTCGCCATGTAGCCGAGCTGATCGGGCAGGGCGAGCTCGCGGCTCCCGACGTGGTATATCTGGACCCCATGTTTCCCGAGCGCACCAAGAGCGCGGCGGTGAAAAAGAAGTTCCAACTCTTGCATCATCTGGAACAGCCATGTGCCGATGAGGAGGCGCTGGTCGAAGCTGCGCTCGCGGTGCGGCCGCGCAAGGTCGTTATCAAGCGGCCGGTGAAGGGGCCGCTGCTTGCCGGCGTTAAGCCGAGCTATCAACTTACGGGCAAGGCCGTCCGCTACGATGTGTTGGTGCCGCCGCGCCCGTAGCTTGCGCGATAACCGGCGCTCCGTCAACGCCGTGCCGATGCAGTGCCTATTTCCAAGGGTGCGACGTCAGGTGCCAGCCGCCGCAGTATTCGCATTTGTAGCAGGCTAAGCCGCGCCGCCCGCGGTTTTCGCAGTCGGCCATAACGGCCTCGGCCTCGGCGCGCGTGTCGTAACGGTTTTTGCGTTCGCACGACTTGTAGCGCCAGGCTTCATCGCGCTCGGCGTTCAGGGCATCGCGGCGCTCGTCTTCGCGCGCAAACAGGTCGCTCATATCGCCGCCGGTGGCAGCGCCCAAAAACTCGCTTTTGGCCTTTGACCAGGCGGCTCGCTTTTTGCTCCCCATCTGCATCGCGCCCCTCTCCAAACGTTGGTATCATTGCTCAATCAAAGTGATACCAATAAACGTGAGGTCGCCGCGTGATGATCAGAAAAACCCTCGATACCGACATTCCCGCTGTTATGGCTATCTATGACACGGCCCGCGCCTTTATGCGCGCGCATGGCAACGCCACGCAGTGGCCCGAGGGCACGCCTTCGGCCGAGCAGCTGGCTGCCGATATTGCCGCCGGTGGCAGCTACGTGTGCGAAGTCGACGGTCGCGTGGTGGCGACGTTTGCCTTTTTACCGGGCCCGGACGAGTGCTATGACGTAATTGAAGACGGCCAATGGCGTAGCGACACTCCGTACGCCGTGCTGCACCGTGTGGCATCCGACGGCACCGTGCACGGTATCGCGGCCGCGATGTTTGCCTTTGCCAAGGAGCGTGCCGATCACCTGCGCATCGACACGCATCAGGACAACCTGCCCATGCAGGGCGCGAGCATCAAGGCGGGGTTCGAGCGCGCCGGCGTCGTGCATGTGTCGGACGGCACGCCGCGTGTTGCGTTTGACTGGCTGCGCGAGGCATAAGAGCGAGGACGCGTATCAATAATTCGCGCGAGCGAAAATGGCCCCGGTGGGGCTATTTTCGCTCGCTGAGCTGTTTTGCAAGCCGGCTTTCGCAAGGCGCGAACCTACGAAAATCGCCGCGCGGCAACGCGGGGCGATGAGCTCGGTCGGGGGATAGGGCCCGCTTCGCCCGCCGGCCCGTAAATTGTATCATCCAGTGTGGAACGAGGACGCCCGTTGCCGCGTGCGATGGGCTTGTAATAAGAGGAGAGCCATGTCGAAGCAGGCAGTCGTTGGAACCTTGGCGCATGTCGATGCCGGCAAGACCACGTTGGCCGAGGCCATGCTGTTCAACGCGGGCCGCATTCGCAAGCGCGGCCGCGTGGACGATGGCGATTCGCATCTGGACACGAACGCGATCGAGCGTGAGCGCGGCATTACGATCTTCTCGTCGCAGGCCGTGCTCGACCACGGCGATACCCGCGTCATGCTTGTGGATGCGCCCGGCCACGTCGATTTTTCGGCCGAGGCGGAGCGCACACTGCGCGCGCTCGACTATGCGATTTTGGTTGTGAGCGCCAACGACGGCGTGCAGGGGCACACCGAAACCCTGTGGCGCCTGCTTGCGCGCTATGACATCCCGACGTTCATCTATATCAATAAAATCGATTTGGAGAATCCCGGCCGCGATGTTTTGCTGGCACAACTTGGGCAACGTCTCTCCGAGGGCTGCTTGGATGCCAGCGAACTGCTGGCGGGCGGGGCCGTTCAGGAGGACGCTGCCGCGTTAGACGAAGAAGCGCTCGAGGAGTTTCTTGAGGCGGGCGAGCTTTCTGTCGCAACGCTGTCGCGCATGGTTGCCGAGCGCAAGCTCTTTCCCTGCTTTGCCGGGTCGGCGCTCAAGGACCAAGGCGTGGACGAGCTGCTGGACGGCATATGCGCGCTGATGCGTGAACAGGCATGGCTTCCGGAGTTTGCTGCGCGCGTCTATCGTGTCAGCCGCGGGGATCGCGGCGAGCGCTTGGCTTGGGTTAAAGTGACCGGCGGCACGCTGCATGCCAAGCAGATGATTGACGGTCGTTCCGGCGCCGAGGCATGGGAGCAGAAGGTCGATCAGGTACGCATCTATAACGGCGAAAAGTATGAGCTTGCCCAAGAAGTTGCTGCTGGCGGTATTTGTGCTGTGACGGGTCTTGCGCATGTTCGCCCAGGGGACGCCCTGGGCGCGGAGCCCGCGGGCGATGCGCCCGTCATTGCGCCGGTCCTCACCTATACGGTGCTTCCGGGCGAACACGATGTCCATGCGGTGTTCAAAGCGTTGACTGAGCTGGCGGACGAAGATCCCATGCTCGGCGTAAGCTGGAATACGCATCTAGAGCAGATTCATTTGCAGTTGATGGGCGCTGTGCAACTCGAGGTCGTGCAGCGGGTGTTGGCCGATCGTTTTGGCCTTTCGGTTGCGTTTGAGTCTGGCGGCATTCTCTATAAGGAGACTATTTCGCAGCCGGTCGAGGGCGTGGGCCACTTTGAGCCACTGCGCCACTATGCCGAGGTGCATCTACGCCTGGAGCCGTTGCCGGCGGGTTCGGGCGTGCAGTTTGGTACCGTGACCTCGACCGACGAGCTCGATCTTAACTGGCAGCGTTTGGCACTCACCAACGCCATGGAGCGCGATCACCTGGGCGTGCTGACCGGCTCGCCCATCACCGATGTGCGCATTACGCTCACGGGCGGCCGTGCGCATGCCAAACATACCGAGGGCGGCGATTTTCGCCAGGCCACGTACCGCGCGATTCGCCAGGGGCTCATGCAGGCGCGTGAGGCCGGCGCGGCGGTACTGTTGGAGCCGTGGTACCACTTTGAGCTCGAGGTGCCGGGGGAGTGCGTGGGCCGGGCGCTCTCAGACGCCACGCGCATGGGCGCTGAGTACGAACCGCCGGCGATGGCGGGCGATCGGGCAAAGCTTGTGGGTCGCGTGCCAGCATCCGAGGCGCAGGATTACGCGCTGGAGGTGGCTGCCTATACGAGCGGTCGCGGTCATCTGTACCTGGAGTTCGCCGGCTATTCGGCTTGCCATGATGCCGAGCGCGTAATCGAGACTGCCGCCTATGAGCCCGAGGCCGATCTGCCCAACACGCCCGATTCGGTCTTTTGCTCTCACGGCGCCGGCTACACGGTCAAATGGTACGACGTACCCGCCGCGGCGCACGTAAAGGTCGATCCCGCCACCTTTCGCCCCTGGCGGGCAGCAGATGCCGAGTTTTTCGGCCACATGTGACAAAGGGACAGTTCCTTTGTCGTATGCTATTGGTGTAACTTGGTATAAGTTGGTATAACTATTGCCAGGGTTTGCCAATCCGAGGAGGCCGACATGAATCCAAATCCCTTTAAGCCCACGGCTGGCAAGCGGCCTCCGATACTCATCGGTCGCGAGTCGGTCATCGAAGATTTCGAGGAAGGGCTCGATAACGGCGCCGGTGCCCCCGGAAGGCTCATGCTCATTACGGGAAACCGCGGCTGTGGCAAAACGGTTCTCTTGCGGGAGCTGCAGCGTTTAGCTAGCGAGCGCGGATGGGCGGTTGTCTCCGATTCCGCTTCGCTTGGCCTATGCGACCGCCTGGCCGATGCGCTTCGCTCGAATAGGCCAGTTGTGACGTCAATGGAGTTCGGGCCGTCATTTGGCCGGATGTCGGTCGAGGCGGCGCGAGCAAAGGGCGAGACGTTGCGCGGGCTGGTCAACGAGCGCCTCAAGAGGCTCGGTCCAGGCCAGGGCATACTGTTTACGATTGACGAGGCGCAATCGGCGTCTATCGAGGAACTGGCGGCTCTTGCCGTTCTCTATCAGCAGGTGCTTGGAGACCAGGATGCCACGGGCTTGTCCGATAGCGACCAGCGCGGTCTTGCGCTGGTGTTCGCCGGCTTACCCAGTATAGTTGACGATCTGCTCGAAGAGCCGAGCGTGACGTTTTTGCGGCGTGCCCAGCAGCGTACGTTGGGGGCGATATCTTTGCCCAAGGTGCGCGATTCATATATCCAGACGGTCAAAGACGCTGGTCTTTACGTTGACGCGGAGACAGCGGACCTTGCGGCACGCAAGAGCATGGGGCATCCCTATATGGTTCAGCTGGTGGGCTATTACATGTGGAGCTCTGCTGTCCGACGTGGCTCACAGGTCATCGAAAGGCGCGATGTCGAGGATGGCCATGCGGATGCCGTCTCCGAGTTCTATGAAGCGGTTGACGCGCCCCTGTATTACGGGCTGCGCAGTCCACAGCGCCTTTTTATCGAGGCCATGGCGGTTGACGAGGGCAAGCCGACGCGCATGGCGGATATCATTGAGCGCTGCGAGCGTACCCAGAGCTGGGCGAGTAAATATCGCGCAAGCCTGATTCGCGAGCGCGTCATTGAGGCTGCCGGATACGGCCTCGTCCGGTTTACCGTGCCCATGCTGGGCGAGTACATTCGCGATCGCATTTTATGGCACGAGTAGGGTGATAAAGATGACGGAACAGAAGATGAGCCCGCAGGCTATCGAGGTGCGTGGCGCGCGCGTCCATAACCTCAAGGGCATCGATATAGATATCCCGCTGGGAAAGCTCGTAGGCATTGCCGGCGTGTCGGGTTCGGGCAAGAGTTCGCTGGCACTGGGCGTTCTTTACGCCGAGGGCTCGCGCCGTTATCTGGAGGCGCTCAGCACCTATACTCGCCGTCGTCTGACGCAGGCCGAACATGCCCAGGTGGATGAGGTCTTGCACGTGCCGGCGGCGCTCGCGCTACACCAGCGTCCGAGCGTGCCGGGCGTGCGTTCCACTTTTGGCACCATGACAGAGCTCAACAATAGCCTGCGTCTGCTCTTTAGCCGTTGCGCCCATCACGTGTGCCCGCACTGCGGGGCGCGCGCGGAGCCGAGCCTTAACGTGGCCGCAGGCCTGTCGCTCACGTGTCCCGCATGCGGCCGCGAGTTCTACGCCCCGAGCGCCGAGGACCA
>CABUUD010000037.1 GCA_902494585.1 uncultured Collinsella sp.
GCCGGGGAGCGCCCAGGTGCGCAAATGCGCGGCGCGTTCAAAGCCGCCAAGGCTGGCAACAAGAAACTCGCCGCCCCAAATGGTCCCATCGGTGCCGGCGCCGGTGCCGTCAAAGGCGATGCCAAGGACGCGCGCGTCGGTTGTAAGCTGGCCCGCGGCGATGGCCTCGGCCATTACGCTCGCGATATGCGCATGATGGTGCTGCACCTCGACGAGCGGCAGATTGCATTTTCGCGCCTGCTCGCGCGCCCACTGGCCCGATAGATAGCTGGGGTGTACATCGCAGGCCAAGGCGGCGGGCGCCAAATCAAAGAGATCTTCCAAGCGCGTGCGCGCGGCGTTCCAGGCATCGAAGGTCCCGCCGTTTTCAACATCGCCGATATGCTGCGACACAAAACAGGTCGCCTCGCCGTTCGTCCCTTCACGCGTGAGCGCAATCGTGGCCTTTTGTTGTGGCCCGCAGGCGAGCACGCAGGACGGAGCGCCGTCGAGCGCCGGCAACGGCAGCGGCTGGGGTGCATATCCCCGAGCGCGGCGCACGGGCATAACGGCGCCGTCGACCACGCGCACCACGGAATCGTCATAGCGCGAGAGAATCGCGCGGTCGTTACCGAGCAACGCGTCGGCGATGCCGGCGGCAACGAGGTGTTCCCAGGCAAGGTCGTCGTCGGTCTCGATGGGTTCTTCGCTCAGGTTTCCGCTGGTCATGACGAGCGCGTGCATACCGCAGACTTCTGCCGCGGCAAGCAACAGATGTTGAAGCGGCGTATAGGGGAGCATGACGCCGAGCTCGGGCAGGTCGTGCGCGACAGATGGCGCGAGGGCGAGGATGTCGGGGGAACCGTCGTTGTCCTCGCTAACAGTGCGCCGGCGCAGCAGCACGATGGGGCGGATACTGCCAGCGAGCAGATCGCGTTCAGCATCGTCGATATGACACAGGCGCTCGGTATCAGCAAGACTACGTACCATGACGGCAAGTGGTTTGTTGCTGCGGCGTTTGCGACGGCGCAACTCGGCCATCGCCTGCTCGTTGGCAGCGTCACAGGCTAGATGGAATCCGCCCAGGCCCTTGATGGCGACGATGCCACCGCTGGCCAGCAGCTCAACGCAGCGCTCGATGATAGCGTCGCTGGCCTCGCGTGTGGTGCCGACGGCCGGTGTCGCGGACGAATTCCCGCACGCATTGCCGTTTACAGCCTCGCGCCACGTAATATGCGGCCCGCAATCAAAGCAGGCATCGGGCTGCGCGTGAAAACGCCGGTCGAGTGGGTCGACATACTCCGCAGCGCACTTGGGACACATGGGAAAACAATCCATCGACGTGGCCGCTCGGTCATAAGGCAGCGATCGGATGATGGTAAAGCGTGGGCCGCAGTTAGTGCAGTTGATAAAGGGGTAGTGATAGCGTCGGTCGGCGGGATCGAACAACTCGCGCAGGCAATCGTCACAGGTGGCGATATCGGGCGAGACGAGCGTCGTGTGCGCGGTCTGGTCCTGCGACGCCACAATGTGAAAGCCCTGCTCATCGGCAGCGCTCCAGCCGCCAGGCTCCAAATCCGCAATATCGACTCGCTCAACGCGAGCTGCCGCAGGCGCATGCTCAGAAAGTGCAGCGACAAATCCGTCAACCGCCTCGGCACAAGCGTGCGCCTCGATATGCACGCCGTCGCCCGCGTTGAGCACCCATCCGCAAATGCCATGCGCCATGGCCTCGCGATACACAAACGGTCGCATGCCAACGCCCTGCACAATGCCCGTTACATGGATATGCGCATGCCGCATGCGACCCTCCTTCGTTGAAATGTGTGCTGTTACAGCCCCAGGCTCTGCTTGGTGGCGGCGCACGTGAGCTCGCCGTGCTTAACGCCGCGCAGGCCCAGCAGGCGGTCGGCTAGTTCGTAGACGCGCTCGCCGCGACCCTTGAGTGCCAGGATTTCCAAGCAGTTGTGGTGATCCAAATGCACGTGCATCGTCGATACGATCTCGTCGGTGTAGTCGTGCTGCACCTCGTCCAGGCGGCGCGTCAGATCGCCGGTGTGATGGTCGTAGATCATAGTGAGCGACCCGATAACGTGCTCATCGGGCGTGCGCATCTGCTCTTTGGCGATCGAGGCGCGAATCAGGTCGCGCACGGCCTCGGATCGGTTGGCCACGTCGCCGCGGCGTGCGATCTGCTCGTCAAAACGGCGCAGCAGGTCGTCGGGTGCGGTAACCGAAAAACGGACCAGCTCGGAGCCGGAGCCACTACAGTGGCAGCCCGCGTCACCGTCCGCCCCGTGCGGATGCTCGTGCTCGTACCCGCAGCCGTGCTCGTGTTCGGCCACCTTACACCAGCTTCACGGATCCGACGGAGTTGTGGTCGGCCTCGATGGCATCTTCGTAGCCCTCGAGTGCGTCATGGGCCTCGTGCAGCGCGGCCATGGCTGCCTCGAGCTTGGCGCCGATGCGCTCCATGTCAAAATTCTCGGTCGCATGCAGCAGCTGATGGCTCCACTCATGAGCGAGCTCGATGGTGTCGTCGACCTGCTTGACGCTCATGGCAAGCTGGCTCATGTTCATTCCAACATCATGCATGGGAAATCTCCTTTTGTATGGGGCAGTTCAGTGGTTCAAATTTTACTACGCCCGCTTTGCGCGCAGCTGCATAAGAAAACGGGTGCGAGTCTGTGTGACCCGCACCCGTTCACTGGGGGCTGTTTGTGACTACCATACTATCCGTGGTCGCACACGGTGCACCCAGAAGTCCGGCGAGCGGTGCAAAACCGCTCATGGACGGCGGGTAAGTAACAAGCGTATTACAGATGCTTCTCCAGCAGCGCCTGCAGCCTC
Organism: uncultured Collinsella sp.; assembly: GCA_902494585.1. Taxonomy (GTDB): domain Bacteria; phylum Actinomycetota; class Coriobacteriia; order Coriobacteriales; family Coriobacteriaceae; genus Collinsella. The sequence continues at coordinate 2,830 of CABUUD010000037.1, forward strand.
GCCTTGGGTAGAGCGCCAACCGAGCGGTCAATCTCCTCGCCGTTCTTAAACACAATCAGCGTGGGGATGCTCATGACGCTATACTTCATGGCCAGGTCCTGGTTGTCGTCGACGTTGCATTTGGCAACGGCAAGCTTGCCCGCCAGCTCATCGGCAACCTCGTCAACGATGGGCGAGAGGGATCGACAGGGCCCGCACCACGGTGCCCAAAAATCGACCAGCACGGGCAGGCTGTCGTTAACGATGGAATCGAAGTTCTCGGGGGTAATCTGATTAATGTCAGCCATGGAGACCTCCATAATGCGACGCGGCTCGGCCGCGTAAAACTCAGTACGACCGTGCTTATACCCAGCCGCCCGCAAAGCAACCACTCGCGGGCGGCTCTTTTATATAATGGTGGGCACGCAAACGATTGGAGAGCGCATGCCCACGTCACAAAGCCAGAAAAAAGAAGCCATCGCCCAGGCGACCGAGCAGGAGCTCGCATCGCTCGCGGGTCGTGGCGTGCGTATCGCGGGCAACGCGTGCTCGCCGATTGTGCTGGTCAAAGGCGATTTGGACGAGGCCGAGCGTTCGGGTGGCGAGCTTGCCGCCGGCCCGGATGGCGCGGCGTTGCGCAAGGCGCTTGGGGCCATCGGCTACGCGCCCGAGGATTTTTGCGTGCTGGCAAGCGTCGCCGGCGTGGGTGACGGAGCGGTCGCGGTGGGCGAGACTCTGCCGTGCGAGTTGTTCCGTGAGGCGCTTGAGGCTTTGGACCCCGAGGCGGTGCTACTGCTCGACAACAACGCGGCTGACGCCATGCGCGAGACCTACGCCGATATGCTCGTGGCGATCGATGACTTCGACACCGCCATGCTCAAGCCCGGCTTGGTCGCCCATGTGCAGGGCCGCCGCGTGCTCGCGCTCGACGGCTTTGAGGCGGCACTCACCGACAAGGCCGCTAAGCAGCGCATGTGGGCCTACATCAAGCAGCTGACTCCGGCGGCCGCTCCGCTGTAGCGGATTGGCGCCGGCGAGCGATTGCCTGGCGGGCAAGGCACGCCTCGAGATCGGCGCCGCACTTCTACATCACAGCGCGCAGCTCAAACCGGTCGCCGTTGATGCGGAACTGGCAGTTGCCGTTCATGCGTTCGACGGCAAGCTTAATGCTCTTGGTTCCAAAGCCGTGTCCGGTGTGCCCGGCTACGGGCACACCGTCGACCATGCGCGGCGCGCGGTCAAACGTGTTGGAAACTAACAGCAGCAGCTGGCCGTCCTCTAATCGCAGGTCAAAGTCGACGAATCGCTTTCCTTGGGGTGCGGCGCTTGCAGCGGTGATAGCGTTTTCCAAGGCATTTGAGAGCACGCTAAACAGGTCGGCGTCACCTACGTGGATGGTTTCGGGTACGGCGGCGCGCAGGTTGGCGGTAATGCCGTTTCTATTGATATCCGAGTTAAATGACGAAAGCGCGATGTTTACGGTCTCGTTGGCGCAGAAGCGGCGTACGGCGGTGCGGTCGCCGGCTTCGCAGAGTTCATCGATGCGTTTGAGCGCCTCGTCGGTGTGGCCCTCCTCAATTAAAGCGGCCAGGCCGCGTAGGAAGTGGCGCATATCGTGGCGAAGAATCGACAGCTCGCGCCCAGATTGACGCCAGGCCTCGAGCTCTTTAATGGCGGCGCTGTCGCGGGTTTCGAGCATCCAGCGCTCTCGCTCGGCGGTTTCCTTTTCTTCGTATTCGCGCAGGTAAACGGCAAGAAACATAAGATAGAAGGCACAGAGCGCAAATGCCAAAAACTCAACCGTTACCACCGAGCCCGAGTGGAACAGCGTGGTGTAGACGTTGGTGGCATAGTCAAAGACGTAATAGACGAGCGGCAGGATTAAAAGGATGCCCAGCTCGGTGGTGCTTTTAATCGCCAAGCGCGGACCGATGTCGCCGGCCCAATGCAACAGGACGGCAAAGACGGCGAGTGTGGTCGCGATGCGCGCCAGATAGTACGCGATCTGAGAATCGGTTGCGGCAAATGCTGCGATGCCCATCCAATTGCTGAACTGGCAGCTCAGATAGGCACTCGTAATGCCGAGCACGGCAAGCAGCGGGCTCAGGCGGTAGCGCGCGCACAAATAGATGATGAGCGGCAGATGCACGACGAGCGGATATACCTGGCGGGCGAAAAGCTCGCCGCCGACGGCATTGGCGAGGCCAAATGCGCATCCAGTTACGGCACCGACCAGCACCAGTTCAAGCGCATGACGCCGGTTGATCTCGACACCGCACAGCGCCGCCGAGGCAAAGACGCCAAAGAGCAGCGTCGTGGCGTGGTGGATTGCCCAAAGGACCATTTCGATCGAGGAGACCATCAGTGTCTCCCACCCTCAAAGCGCACCGCAAAGTAGGCGTCTTGGAATCCCTGCTTGCAGCTGCGCGAAAGCGGGATGCACGCACCCGAGCGCATGACGATGTCCGTGCGGTCAAAGTGATCGATATTGCGCAGGTTGACCTGGTAGCTGCGGTGGCATTTAAAGAAGGTGGCATTTTGCGCCAAACGGTCCTCGACGCTGCGGAACGACTCGAGTGCCTCGATATCGCGTCCGTCGCGCAGGTGGAAGACCACGTGCTTGTTGCGCGCCTCGGCATATTCGATGTCGGACAGGCGCAGGGCGTGGTAACCAAAGGACGTTTTGATCACGAGCTCGTCGGTTGCCGGCGGGCGCATGCTCGAAAGCTCGTCGAGTAACTGCGCCAGGCGTTCATAAGTTACGGGCTTGAGCAGATAATCGAAGGCGCGGACCTCGTAGGACTCCAGTGCGAACTCGGGCGACGAGGTGAGGAACACCAGGCGCACGGCGGTATCGGCCTGGCGCAATTCGCGCGCGGTGTCCATGCCGTTGACGAGCGGCATGATCATGTCGAGCAGAATGATGTCGGCGCGCGATGCGGCATGGCGGGCCAGCAGGTCCTCGCCGCGCGTGACGAGCGCAACATCGACCGTCGTGCCCGTCTCGGTCGACCAACGGTCGATCATCCGGTGCAGTCTATCTAGAAAAGCGACATCATCGTCGCAGGCAATAATCTTGAGCATTCGGCCCCCTTAAGTAGTTCGATTTTGCCACATTGGGTACGCGCCGCTTGCGGGGGTGCGGACCGTTTGCGCCTCACGGCGTGCAACTCGCGCCAAGCGGTATTGCGGTGGCGAAAGATGCCCCTTGCGCTACCGAAAGCCCGGCTAACCTCAGCTTGCCAGTTCGAAAATGGACCTGCCATATGATTGAATCTTTATTTCAACTTGACACCTAGGTTTACAGCTGTCTTGTCAGCTGTAAACCTAGGTGTCATACTAAAGCCCCAAGATTCGCCAAAAGAGAGGGGCCTTGATGGCACAGAGCGCGAACATGGATGCGTCGGAGCTTGCACGCGATATCGCGGCCGGCCTAGCATCGGCAACGACGGCAACGGAGCGTGCGGCACTGGTGCCCGCAGAGCTCGTCGAGGCCATTCAGCAACTAAAAACCCAACGTGACGCGGTGATCCTGGCGCACTATTACGTGGCGCCCGAGGTCCAAGCCGTTGCCGATTACGTCGGCGATAGCTTCTACCTGGCAAAGCTCGCCAAAAGCCTGCCGCAGCAGACCATCGTGTTGTGCGGCGTGGAGTTTATGGGCGAGAGCGCCAAGCTGCTCAATCCCACTAAGACCGTGCTGCTGCCCGAGCCGGGCGCGGACTGCCCCATGGCGCACATGGTCAAGCGCGAGACGGTCGACGCGGCGCGCGCCGAGTACGGCGACGACCTGGCCGTGGTGTGCTACGTCAACTCCACGGTCGAGATCAAGAGCTGGAGCGACGTGTGCGTCACCAGCTCCAACGCCGTTAAGATCGTGTCCGAGCTGCCGCAGCAGCATATCCTGTTCATTCCCGACCAAAACCTGGGCCGCTTCGTAGCCGAGCAGGTGCCGCAAAAGCACGTCATCCTCAACAACGGCTACTGCCCGCGCCATCACATCATCACCGTCGAGCAGATCGTCGACGCGACGGAGGCCCACCCCGACGCGCTCGTGCTGGCGCACCCCGAGTGCAAGGCTGACGTTCTGGCCGAGGCCGACTACATCGGCTCCACCGCCGGCATCATCAAGTATGCCGAGGAGTCGGACGCCAGCGAATTCATCATCGTGACGGTCCGCGGCGTGCTCTACGAGCTCGAGCGCCGCTGCCAGGGCACCGGCAAGAAGTTCTACTTCCCCGCGGTGCAGCCCACCTGCGTCAACATGGATCTCATCACGCTCGAGAAGCTCGTGCGCTGCCTGGAGACGGGTGAGGGCGAGGTGCAGATCGGCGTGTCGGACGAGGCTGCCGACCAGGCCAAGCTCACGCTCGACCGTATGCTCGAGTACGCAGCACGCTAGAACAATGTTGCATGAGGGACGGTCCCTTATGTCACATTCAAGGGAGAGGATTCCTGTGGAAACCAAGCAATACCCCGATATGGAGTGCGACGTCGTCATTGCCGGCTGCGGCGTAGCGGGTCTGTACGCGGCCCTCAATCTGCCGACGAGCACGCGCGTGATCATGCTCTCCAAGGGCGCGGTCGATGAGTGCGATTCGATGCTCGCGCAGGGCGGCATCTGCGTGCTGCCCGAAGGCTCGGACTACGATGCCTTCTTTGAGGACACCATGCACGCCGGCCACTACGAGAACCGCCGCGAGAGCGTCGACATCATGATTCGCTCGAGCCGCTCGGTCATCAACGACCTGCTGGCCATGGGCGTGGATTTTGAGCGCAAGGCCGACGGCAGCCTCGACTTTACCCGCGAGGGCGCGCATAGCCGTCCGCGCATCGCCTTCCATGCCGACATCACCGGCAAGGAGATCACGACCAAGCTGCTCCAGGCCGTCCGCAAGCTGGACAACGTGCAGATTTTGGAGCACGTGGCCATGACCGACATCCTAACGGGCGAGCGCGATGGCGCCACGGTGTGCACCGGCGTCGTCGCCGTAGCCGTGGACGAGGACAACTCGGTTCACCCCGCCGACGAGCTGGCAAATGCCGTTGAGGGCGTGCATGCCGGTAAGCCGTTTAAGATCCATGCCCGCCACACGCTGTGGGCGACGGGTGGCATTGGCGGCGTGTACGACCACTCGACCAACTACCCGCAGCTCACGGGCGACGCCTGCTACATCGCTCAGGAGCATGGCATTAAGATGGAGCACCTGGACTACGTGCAGATCCATCCCACGGGTCTGTTCTCGCCGCAGCCGGGTCGCACGTTCCTGATCAGCGAGAGCTGCCGCGGCGAGGGCGCGATTTTGCTCAACGCCGCCGGCGAGCGTTTTACCGACGAGTTGCAGCCGCGCGATGTGGTCGCCGCCGCCATCCGCGAGCAGATGAAGCAGGATGACACCGAGCACGAGTGGCTGAGCTTTGCCCCCGTCGAGCGCGACGTGGTGACCGGGCACTTTGCCAATATCCGCGCGCGCTGCCTGGAGGACGGCCGCGACATCTTGGACGAGCCCATCCCCGTTACGCCCACGCAGCACTACTTTATGGGCGGCGTGTGGGTCGACAAGGACGGCCGCACCTCGATGCCCGAGCTCTACGCCGCGGGCGAGACGGCCTGCAACGGCGTTCACGGCAAGAACCGCCTTGCTTCAAACAGCCTGCTCGAGGCGCTGGTCTGGGGTCGTCGCGCCGCGTGGTATATGCGTACCGGCGAGTCGCTTGCCGTGGAGCAGGCGGGCGAGCCCGCGCTCGATGGGCACCATCACGCCCTGAGTTCCGATAACCTTGCAATCGATGATCTGGCCCGTGCCGCCGGCACGCAGGCCGTGGAGGAGTAGACCATGAATCCCATTACCATGAAGCTCGTCGTCGACGATCTGATTCTGCAGGCTCTGCGCGAGGACATTACGTTTGAGGACGTGAGCACGGCGAGCGTGTGCCCCACGGCGCGTCCCGCCACGGTGGAGCTTATCGCCAAAGCCGATGGCATCATCGCCGGCCTGGATGTGTTCGCCCGCACCTTTGAGCTGCTGGATTCGCAGAGCTCGGTGCTGTTTGATGTTGCCGATGGCGATGAGGTGCACGCCGGCGACCACGTGGGTCAGGTGCGCGGCGATGCGCGTGTGCTGCTTTCGGGCGAGCGCGTGGCGCTCAACTACCTGCAGCGCATGAGCGGCATCGCTACCTATACGCACCAGATGGCTGCAGCGCTCGAGGGCACCAAGACCGTGCTCGTCGACACGCGCAAGACCACGCCGGGTATGCGCGTGTTTGAGAAGGCGGCGGTCGAGATCGGCGGCGGCAGCAACCACCGCTACAACCTGTCGACGGCCGTCATGCTCAAGGACAACCACATCGATGCCGCCGGCGGCGTGACGCGTGCAATCGAGATGGCGCGCGCCCATGCATCGTTTACTGCGACGGTCGAGATCGAGTGCGAGAACCTGGACATGGTGCGCGAGGCCGTGGAAGCCGGTGCCGACATTATCATGCTCGACAATATGACCCATGACGACATGGCGGCCGCTATCGAGCTTATCGCCGGTCGTGCCAAGACCGAGTGTTCGGGCAACGTGGACGCCGACAACATTCGCGCCCTGGCCGATCTGGGTGTCGACTATATTAGCTCGGGCGCCCTGACGCACTCTGCGCCGATTCTCGACCTCTCGCTTAAGCACCTGCGTCTGCTGGACGGTAAATAATGGACGCCCGCGAGCGTCGCCGTGCCATCATGGGCGTGCTCGAGCGAGCCAAGGGCCCCGTCTCCGGCAGCGCACTTGCTCGTGAGGTGGGTGTGAGCCGCCAGATTGTCGTGCAAGACATCGCCCTGCTGCGCGCCGATGGGCACGATATCGTGGCGACCAATCGCGGCTACGTGCTGCAGGAGGCGGCGAGCAGTCCGGCTGTTCCCACGCGCTTGGTCAAGGTTCGCCACGGCGTGGAGCAGGCAGGCGATGAGCTCACGAGTATCGTCGACGCCGGTGGTGCCGTGCTCAACGTGATCGTCAATCACCGCGTGTACGGTAAGATCACGGCCGACCTGGACATCCGCAATCGTCGCGATGTTGAGCGCTACCTGCACGATATCGAGAGCGGCAAGAGCTTTCCACTACTAACGGTGACGAGCGGCTACCACTTCCATCGCATCGCGGCGGAAGACGAGCAGACCCTCGACGAGATCGAGGCCATGCTCAAGGAGAAAGGCTACTTGGCTGACCTCATGCCCTACGAAGACGACCTATCGTAGCCGATGCTGCAAACGCCCCTAAGCGGCAATCTGCAGCGGTGCCAAATTAGTTATCCGCACAAACAAAAAGGAGGCCTCCGCGGCGATGCGGAAGCCTCCTTTTTTGTGCACGGTGTACTTTTGAGTGTGCAAGTGGGGGAGTCGTTACTCCTCGACGATCTCGGTGATCGCGCCAGCGGGGCAAGCGTCCTGGCAAGCGCCACAGGCGACGCAGGAGTCCTCGTCAGCGACGGTAGCGACGTCCTGGAGCTCCAGAACGCCAGCGGGGCAGGAGTCGACGCAAACGCCACAAGCGATGCACTCGTCGGCATCAATTACGGGATGAGCCATGGTAGTTTCCTCTCTGTTGACCGACGCTACAGGCGATGCGCGCCGGTTTGATTCGGGCAAAAACATACCACGGGAGCGACCGTTTGCAATACCCTCTGACCGGCATCTTCATACCGTTCGCCGAGTATGCCAAGGTTTACTAGAAAACACGCAGGTGGGGCCGTTGAGCTGCGCAAATGTTAGCTAAAGGTGACTTGAAATATTGAGCTATTGAGCGCCCCTGCGGAAAGGACATCCCGTTATTTGGCCGAAAAGCGGGTCGCAGTTTCCGGTTGGGCCCGCTAGCGGAAACTGCGACCCGGAATCCACGCTCAAACCGGGACGAGCTTTCCGCAAGGCAGCCCCAGGCGCCCCCGGACGCAAACCTCAGCCATCTCTACATAGATCTCGATAGATTTGCCGAGAACTCAAACAGTGCGTCTACCTGCGCATTTAAGAACCTAAACTCTCAGCAATAAGAAATCTTATATGAATTGACTTAGATTTTGTATATTCCGGCCCATAAGGGGATACACTACATCCTGAAAGACAAGCCGAAGCGCCGCGCGACAGATCGTCGAGGCGGCGCGAACGCAAAAGAGAGAGGGAATTTCTAATGAGTAAGATTCTTGGTATCGACCTTGGTACTACTAACTCCGCAATGGCCGTTCTCGAGGGCGGTTCTCCGACCATCATCGTGAACGCCGAGGGCGACCGCACCACCCCGTCCGTCGTGGGCTTCCGCGCCGACGGCGACCGCGTCGTTGGTAAGGCCGCTAAGAACCAGGCTGTCACCAACCCCAAGAACACCGTGTTCTCCATCAAGCGCTTCATGGGCCGCAAGTACTCCGAGTGCACCTCCGAAATCAAGACCGTGCCGTATGAGGTCAAGGAGGGCCAGGGTGGCCGTGCCGTCGTCGACATCGAGGGCAAGGACTACACCGCCGAGCAGGTGAGCGCCATGGTGCTCGCCAAGATGAAGGCCGACGCCGAGAAGTATCTGGGCGAGACCGTCACCGACGCCGTCATCACCGTCCCGGCCTACTTCAACGACGCCCAGCGTCAGGCCACCAAGGATGCCGGTAAGATCGCCGGCCTCAACGTCAAGCGTATCGTCAACGAGCCGACCGCTGCTGCCCTGGCCTATGGTCTGGACAAGCAGGGCACCGACCAGCGCATCCTGGTCTTCGACCTGGGCGGCGGCACCTTCGACGTCTCCATCCTCGACCTCGCAGACGGCGTGTTTGAGGTTCTGTCCACCTCGGGCGACAACCACCTGGGCGGCGACGACTGGGATCAGCGCGTCATCGACTGGATGGCCGACAAGTTCCAGCAGGAGAACGGCGTCGATCTGCGTCAGGACCCCATGGCCCTGCAGCGTCTGAAGGAGGCCGCCGAGAACGCCAAGAAGGAGCTCTCCGCTGCCCAGCAGACCACCATCAACCTGCCGTTCATTACCATGAACCAGTCCGGCCCGCTACACCTCAACTACACGCTGACCCGCGCCGAGTTCGAGAAGATTACCCGCGACCTGCTCGAGCGCTGCAAGCAGCCTGTCACCAATGCCCTGCGCGACGCCAAGCTTAAGCTCTCCGATCTGACCGAGGTCATCCTCGTCGGCGGCTCCACCCGTATGCCCGCCGTTCAGGAGCTCGTCAAGACCATGACCGGCAAGCAGCCCAACATGTCCGTGAACCCCGACGAGGTCGTTGCTGACGGCGCTGCCGTCCAGGGCGGCGTGCTCACCGGCGACGTCGAGGGCATCCTGCTGCTCGACGTTACCCCGCTGTCGCTGGGCGTCGAGACCATGGGCGGCATCATGACCAAGATGATCGACCGCAACACCACGATCCCGACCTCCAAGACCGAGGTCTACTCCACCGCTGCCGACAACCAGACCAGCGTCGAGATCAACGTGCTCCAGGGCGAGCGCGAGCTTGCCCGCGACAACAAGTCGCTCGGTAAGTTCCAGCTGACCGGTATCCCGGCTGCCCGTCGCGGCGTGCCGCAGATCGAGGTTACCTTCGACATCGACGCCAACGGCATCGTCAAGGTCTCCGCTAAGGACAAGGGCACCGGCAAGGAGCAGCAGATCACCATTTCTGGCTCCACTGCTCTGTCCGACGACGAAGTCGATCGTATGGTCAAAGACGCCGAGGCTCATGCCGAGGAGGACAAGAAGCAGAAGGAAGAGGTCGAGGTCCGCAACCAGACCGACAGCCTGTGCTACTCCACCGAGCAGACCCTCAACGAGCTGGGCGACAAGGTTTCCGCCGACGTGAAGTCCAAGGCCGAGGCCGCTATCGCCGACGCCAAGAAGGCGCTCGAGGGCTCTGACGTCGAGGCCATCAAGGCTGCCGGCGAGTCCCTGCAGTCTGTGGCCTACGAGCTGGCCCAGGTTGTCTACGCCGACGCTCAGCAGCAGACTGACGGTGCCGCCGGTGCCCAGCCTGCCGACGATGACGTTGTCGACGCCGACTACGAGGTTGTGGACGACGAGGACAAGTAATCATGTCCGCCCGTAAAGCTCGCACGGAGGCGGCTGCCGCTGGCGCCGCCCCCGTTGACTCTGAGGAGAAGGACGTGAAGATTCCCGTAGAGGCCGTCGACGATACCGAGGCCAACGAGGCCGAGGCCGCCGAGGCTGCCGAGAACCAGGTAGAGGATTCCAACAAGGAGGCGACGATGACCGAGGACGAGATGGTGGAAGCTGCTATCCGCGCCGGTGAGGAAGCCGCCGACAACGACTTTAAGCTCAAGTTCGAGCAGGCCCAAAAGGAGCTTGCCGACGTGCGCAATGAGCTCGACGCTGCGGCAGAGGCTCAGAAGGCCGCTGAGGACAAGGCGAAGGACGCTACCGAGCGCACCGCCCGCCTGCAGGCCGACTGGGAGAACTTCCGTCGCCGCACCGCCAACGAGCGCCTTGCCGAGCGCGAGCGCGCGACCGAGAAGCTTGTCACCGCGCTGTTGCCGGTGATTGACGATATTGAGCGCGCGATCGACCATGCCCGCAGCCAAGAGCTTTCCGACGACTTTAAGCAGTTCGTCGATGGCGTTGACGCGGTACATGCCAAGCTGCTCGATGTGTTTGCGCACGAGGGCGTTGAGCCCATCGACCCCAAGGGCGAGGCGTTTGATCCGCTTGAGCATCAGGCTGTGGGTCGCGTCGAGGACGCATCGCAGTACGACGAGACCGTCAACGACGTGTACCAGAAGGGCTACCGCATGGCGGATCGCATCCTGCGCTCCGCGATGGTGACGGTGACCTACGGTGGCGAGAAGCGCCCCGCACCGGAGCCCGAAGCGGCGCCCGAGGATGCTACGGCCGATACGGCCGAGAGCACCGAGGAGTAATTGAGAAGGGCCCCGGGGCAACACCCGGGGCCCTTTCTGGCCTAGTGCCATATGAAAGCATGAGCCGTCGTCTGCATGGGCGGCGGACGTAACAGGAGAGGAGCTACGATGGCTGCAGGCAAAACCTTCTATGACATCCTGGGCGTATCCAAGAGCGCCTCCGACAAAGATATCAAGAGCGCGTTTCGCAAGCTCGCGCAAAAATATCACCCCGATGCCGGCGGCGACGAGGCCAAGTTCAAGGAGATCAGCGAGGCCTACGAGACGCTTTCGGACGAGAAGAAGCGCAAAGAGTACGACCAGATGCTCATGTTTGGCGGCATGCCGGGCGCGGGCGGCGCGTATGGCGGCGGCTACGGTGCCGGCGCAGGCGCCAGCGGCTGGGGCGATATCTTCGACAGCATCTTTAGCGGCAACGGCGCCTGGGGCAGCGATTGGGGCTCGGGCTTTGCCGGGGCTGCGGGCGCTGCCGGTGCCGGCGCGGGCCGCAGCCGTGCTCGCAAGGGCGGCGACCTGTCGTTGACCGTCGATGTTTCGGCCGAGGACGCGTTTCGCGGCGTGACGCACAAGGTCACCTACCGCATTCCCTCGACGGGCGAGCAACAGACCATTACGGTCTCGGTGCCTGCGGGCGCGGTCGACGGTGGCAAGCTGCGCTACAAGCGTCGCGGCGAGTACGGCGTTGCCGGCGGCGAGCGCGGCGACCTGGTCGTGACCACGCACGTGGAGGAGCATCCGCTGTTTAAGCGTAAAGGTGCCGACGTGACTATGGAGGTACCGGTCTCGGTCTACGAGGCGGCGCTCGGCTGCACGGTGGACGTGCCCACGCCCGGCGGTGCGACGGTTCGTCTGAAGGTGCCCGCGGGTACCCAGACGGGCAAGAAGTTCCGCTTTAAGGAGATGGGGGCGCCCGACGTTAAGCACCGTGGCCGTACGGGCGCGCTGCTCGTCGAGATCAAGGTGCAGGTCCCCACGAACCTATCCGATGATGAGCGCGACGCCATGACCAAGTTGCGTGAGGCCGACACGCGCGACTATCGCGAGAAGGTCAACCGTTACAAGGCGACGTACTAGGGCGGTCGTGGCGCACGCCCGCGCCCGCGGGCTTATGATGGACGATAACGAGACGGAAAGGGGTCAGGTAGCATGGCCGAGGACAATAGGAACAAACCGCTGTACATGATCAGCGTGGCGGCCGAGCTGACCGGCATGCATCCGCAGACTCTGCGCGTCTACGAGTCCAAGGGACTGGTGAACCCCCAGCGCTCGGGCGGTAACACGCGTCTGTATTCGCGTGCCGATATCGAGCGCCTGGAACTCATCAACCAGCTGACCGACGAGGGCATCAACCTTGCCGGCGTGGTGCGCATCCTCGATATGAAGGAGCGTGCCGAGGAGCGCGAACGCGAGAACGAGAAGCTCCGCGCCCGCGTACGCCAGCTCGAGGACGAGCTGCACGAGTACAAGATGCAAAAGAAGATCACCGCCCTGGCCCCGCGCGACGGCTCAGTTAACCCCGAACAGGTCATGCGCAAGCTGCTGGGTGCCGGCGGGGATTTGTAGTTACGCGGTTTTACCAAACCGCGTAACGGGCCGACGCTGCGCGC
>CABUUD010000038.1 GCA_902494585.1 uncultured Collinsella sp.
CCGCTCTTTGGTGCCGCCTACGTCTTTAGCATCTGCAACGTGCAGGAGATGCTGCAGATCGACTCTTGCACCATCAACACCTGCGACTTCTTCCACGGCCCCTTCGAGATCCTGGACAAGCGCACCTCGCTGTTCCAGCTCATCAGCGTCGGCCGCAGCCGCTGCAACGACGAGCGCGGCATCCGCTTCGTCAACCAGTACGGTGGCGAGCGCGTCTATCAGCTCGACGCCAAGGAGCTCGGCCTCAACGACATCAAGGACAGCGTGAGCGAATACTTCAACCACCTGATCTTTGCCCCGATTCTCAACAACGTGTACATGCGCGCGCTCTCTGCCGTCACCCACAAGGACTACATGACGCGCCGCTACATGTGGAAGCTGGATTACTAGGGGATATTGGTTCCGCCGTTCTACCGAACGGCGGACCGGCCGACGCTGCGCACCCGGCATTTGGCCAATCTGCCGTTCAATTTCAAAGGCGCGACCAGAAGGTCAGCGCCTTTTCATTTCACGGCACCTTGGCTCAAACGGCGGGCTCTCGCTGACTTTTGTTCAACCTGCGGCGCTTTGCTGGCGCGGCCCTACCTGTGGACTCTCGCTGACCATTATTCGACCAGAGGGGTCAAGCGCTATTTAAGCGTTGTTAGATAGTTTCTTGCGTCTTCTACACTCATTGCTGCGACGGGTGTGTGTGAGCAGAGCTTGACATCGTTGGTGACCAGAAGGCCTGCCTTTGCGCGCATCGCTGCCGCGATGATTAAATCGTCTTCGTAATCGCTATGGAGCTTACGCTGCTTACTCGCCATCCATATGTCGCTCAGGTCGCAGGGCACGGGCGTAGCAAGTTGCGACAACACATCAAGACAATCCCATGCGAGTGATGTCGCCGCCGAAGCAGCATCTTGAGACAGCGAACCGCGCTCTCGCCGATACCACGCCTTGTGTTCGCTCGAAATCAAATAGAACAGATCTTTGGACGATGTCGCCGCATACAGCAAATCAACCTGAGCCGCACATGCATCACGTAGAAACTCAATCGCCGCCGAACGACCGCGTCGCTGGGGAATGAAATAATCGAGCCACACGTTGGTGTCAACCAAGATGCGCTTTGGATTCTCACTCACAGAGCCAGCTCATCTCCTCGCCGTAGCGATCCGCGTAGGCGTTCCGTTTGAGTTCTTCATCGCCCGAAGGCTGAGCCTTAGCCAAGTCAATTTCCGATTCACGGCAAGCAGCAGCGAACAGTTGCGAACCCCGGTCGATGAGTTCGAGCTTGTGCTTGGCGACTTTCTCCCGCTCGCGCTGTTCCGCCCGGACACGACTGGGCGAAAGGAGGTCCTGGAGCGCGCCGGGGCGATCAGCCAGAGATGCCGCAAGTTGCCAGAGCGCACGCACCGCTTGGCTCGGTGTCATGCCAGCCCTGGAGAGAGCGGCGTCCCCACTCCTTTTAAGATCGGCATCGAGGCGCACGTTGATCTGAGCGGCTGTTGTGGTCATGACCCCTCCTTAATACTTCAAAACTATCATAAAACTCTATGGTAGATACGTAAAGCATGTATAGCATTTATAAGCATTAGCCGTACTCTGTACACAAAAAGCCGCCGAGGCACACTGCACCTCGGCGGCTACGTATCACAGATCTAGTTCGTTTTCACCCTTTGCATTTGCCCAGATAAAACCTGCCAAAATTAACATCCCTTTTTGGTCGATTTTAGAGCTCTACGCTTTCGGCTCCATTGATGGTTAGGTCGCGCTCGTAGAAGGCCGTGAGGGCGCGGATGGCGTACATCACGTCGCGCACGCCGCCGGTCTCGTAGCTCGAGTGCATGGCAAGCTGCGGCAGGCCCACGTCCACGGCATGCATGCTCGCTTGCATATTGGACAGATTGCCGAGCGTGGAGCCGCCGGCCATATCGCTCTTGTTGGCGAAGGCCTGCGTGGGCACATCGGCGTCATCGCAGATGGCCTGGAACACCGCGCGGCTAAAGGCATCGGTGCAATAGTGCTGGTTGGCGGCTTCCTTGATGACAATACCGCCGTTGAGCACCACCTGGTTACGGGCATCGCACTTCTCGGCGTAATTGGGATGCACGGCATGCGCGTTGTCGCAGCTCACGAGCATCGATGCGGCAAGTGCGCGATGGTACGACTCGTCGTCAAAGCCCAGTGAGCCGTTAATGCGGCGCAGCGCATCGGCCAAGAACGTCGACATGGCGCCCTGCTTGGTCTCGGAGCCAACCTCCTCGTTATCAAAGCAGCAGAAGACCGAAACGTCGTGCGCGCTCTCGGCACCCAAAAATGCCTGCAGCGAGGTGTAGGCGCAGGCCAGGTCGTCAAGCTTGGGCGTCGAGATAAACTCGTCGGCCCAGCCCCAAATACGCGCATCCTGACGATTGACCAGGAACAGATCGCGGCCCAAAATTTGCTCGGGCTCAACGTCCAACTCGTCGGCGATCAGAGCATCAAAGTCGCCCTGCTTAAGATCACCGGCGCTGATGAGCGGGCAGAGGTCAACGGCGCGGTTGGGCGCAAAGCCCTCGTTAACGCCGCGGTTCATGTGGATGGCAAGGCTCGGGATAATAGCGACCTCGCGCTCGGTGGCAAGCAGACGGCTCTCGATACGGTCGCCCTCGCGCACCAACACGCGGCCCGCGAGCGCCAGCGGGCGATCGAACCAGGTGTAGTCGATCATGCCGCCGTAGGCCTCGGTGTTCAGGCGCAGCGTCTCGCCCGCGCCGTCAAGCTCAGGCACGGCCTTGACCTTAAACGTCGGCGAATCGCTGTGCGACGCCGTCAGCTGAAAATGGTAGTCGCCGGCAACGCCGTCCTCGCCCCACGTCGCGGCCAGGTCCTCGCCCACCTTAAAGGCAACAACGCTCGAGGTATTGCGCTGCGTGTAATAACGCCCGCCCGGCTCGATGTCCCACGCCGCGTTCTCGGGCAGGTAGGTAAAGCCCGCCTCGTCGAGCTCGGCCATAATGGTCGCCGCCGTATGGAACATGCTGGGGCATGCCTCGATAAAGTCGATAAGGTCGTTGGCAGCCTCGATATCGTCGGCCGTCACGTGCGCGCGCTCGGGCGCTTCCTGATCCGTCATGCTCTCCCCTTTCGCTGGGTTGATGGTTCCCTCCAGCATACCCCGCCACGCCAGCACCGCACTCTTCATTCCGTGCTTAATTCCGCGCCGCTCACCAAGTTGAGCCATCATGCCCGCGCTCCTTTTGCGACAATTGCGCTAACAGGACGAGAGGAGCCGTCATGAAGCCACGTAACATTGCCATCGCCTGCGGTGTCGCGGGAATCGCCGTCGGCCTTGCCGCTGCCGCCGGCATCGTTTACCGCAAGCAAATCAAGTCCGCCGCGTCGCTCAAACGCTTGACCGGCTACGCAAATGGCTATGACCTGTATGCAATCGACATCGCCTACGACTACGATCTTGATCGCATCATCGCCGCTGGCGTGCGCGACGACCAGGCCTACATCGATGCCGTGGTGGCGCAGGTGCTGCCCGGTGTGCCGGCGCATGTCCAGGCGCCCCAGTTTGCCTGCAGCGCTTTTGTCGCCGTAGATGCCGAAGGCCGTGTGCGCACCGGTCGCAATTACGACTTTAAGGACGACACCTCGGCGCTACTGGTACGCAATCACCCACACGGCGGCTATGCCTCAATCGGGCTTGCCGCCCTTAACAACCTGGGCGATAACACTCCGCTTAACTCCGTCGCCGGACGCGCCGCCGCACTCATGGGCCCGTTTGCCCAGCTCGACGGTGTTAACGAATGTGGCGTGTCCATTGCCGTACTCACCCTGGATTCCAAGCCCTGTGACCAGGACACGCAACGCCCCGTCATCAATACCTCGCTCGCCATCCGTCTGGTGCTCGACCGTGCCGCCACCACGCAAGAAGCTGTCGACCTACTTTCCGCCTACGACATGCACGCCATGGCAGGACGCGATTACCACTTCTTTATCAACGACGCCGCCGGTGACGCGCGCGTAGCAGAGTGGGATCCGCACGATACGGACCGCGCTTTCAAAGCGACTCCTGTACGCCAGGTTACGAACTTCTACGCCTGCTATGACGACGAAGTGCTGCCCAACCAAAAGAATGGCGAGCTGGGCCATGGTAAAGAGCGCGCCGTCGCAATCGCCGATGTCCTTGACGCCCATGTCGGTGCCCAAGACGAGGCAGTCGCTTGGAAGGCCCTGCGCGCCGCAGCACAAGAGCCCAATCCGGAAGACATCACCAGCAATACGCAATGGTCGGTCGTCTTTGACAATACCGAACCCGCTGCTGCCATCACGCTGCGCCGTCACTGGGGCGACGTCGACGCCTTCGCACCGTAAGGAGCCGGGCCCGTCAACCTTACGCCCGCCTGACGTTGTTTACATTTCTATACGCTTGAGCTAACACGTTTTACCCCCGTATCAACAGTGTGCGGGGGTAAACTTATGCGCATGTTATAACTTGCCCGGAAGGATTCATCATGCTTAGGATCGGTCTTCTTACCAGTGGCGGCGACTGCCAGGCACTCAACGCCACCATGCGCGGCATCGTCAAAACGCTTATGACCAATAGCGAAGAACCTATCGAGATCTATGGTTTTGAGGATGGCTACCAGGGCCTTATCTACAGCAGATTCCGTGTCATGACGCCCGCCGATTTTAGCGGCATCCTCACCCGCGGCGGCACCATCCTGGGCACGAGCCGTACGCCGTTCAAGCGCTTGGATACTCCCGAGGCCGATGGCGTCGAGAAGGTGCCCGCGATGGTCCACACCTATCACAAGCTGCAGCTCGACTGCCTGTTTATGCTGGGCGGCAACGGCTCCACCAAGACCGCCAACCGTCTGCGCGAAGAGGGCCTCAACGTTATCGCCCTGCCCAAGACCATCGATAACGACACCTGGGGCACCGAGCTGACGTTTGGCTTTACGAGCGCCATCGACGTCGCCACCAAGTGCATCGACGACATCCACACCACCGCTTCGAGCCATGGGCGCGTGTTCGTTATCGAGATCATGGGCCACAAGGTTGGCTGGATCCCGCTGTATGCCGGCGTCGCGGGCGGCGCGGATGTCATCTTGATTCCCGAGATCCCCTACGACATGGATAACGTCATCAAGACCATCGAGCATCGCATGGAGACCGGCAGCCGCTTTACCATCGTGGCCGTCGCCGAGGGCGCTATCTCCAAGGAGGACGCGGCGCTGTCCAAGAAGGAGTACAAGAAGAAGCTCGCCGAGCGCACGAGCCCGTCAATCGTGTACGACATCGCCAAGGAGATCGAGGCCAAGACCGGTCGCGAGACCCGCGTCGCCATCCCCGGCCACACGCAGCGCGGCGGTCAGCCCGATGCCCAGGACCGCATCTTTGCGACCCAGTGCGGCGTTGAGGCGGCACTGGGCTGCCTGCGCGGCGAGTTTGGCTACATGATTGCTCTGCGCGACGGCAAGATGTGCCACATGCCGCTCGAGGATGTCGCCGGCAAGCTCAAGTATGTCGACCCCCAGAGCGATCTGGTGCGCGAGGCCAAGGCGTTGGGCATCAGCTTCGGCGACGAATAGCCTCGGCCGAAACCGCCCCATCGGAGGCCCCAGGGCTTACCTCCCAAATCGTCCTCGGACATATCAGGACCCCGCCGTGCGCTTCGCGCGGCGGGGTCCTTCCGCCCTGCGGAAAGATTTGGGAGGTAAGCCCTGGGGCCTCCTGCGGTAACTAGGGAGGCCGGGGCTATTCATCTTCGTGCTGCGGATGCCTGACCTGAAATTCAGTTGCGGTGAAATAGTTCCTGCTTAGCCCGCAAATGGCTGGTCATTAGGGGTTGCTACCGGTAGTTGCGGTAGGGTTGGAGCAGATTCTAACTAGAAATGGTGGTCGCTACCGGTTGTTCTCGGCATACTCGGCTCATTCGATTACGGTCACCACATGAAAGGAACTGTCATGGATCTTGCGATGGCGCAGCGGCTCGTTGATCGCCGCAAGGCTGCCGGGCTTTCTCAGGAGGCGCTTGCCGCCCAGCTGGGTGTGAGTCGTCAGGCTGTCAGTAAATGGGAGCGCAGCGAATCCTCGCCCGATACCGATAACCTTATTGCGCTCGCCGCGTTGTATGGCGTGTCGCTGGATGAACTGTTGTATGGGGAGGCGGTGGATAGCGCTGACGATTCGCAGGCTGATGATGAGGCACAGGACAGCGACGCCGGCACCAAAGCTTCAGATGAGGCTGAAGAGGCTGAGGCTTCTACTGAGCACGCTGATTGCAGAGATAAGCCACTTGTCGATATTTCCCTCGCGCGCGGCATCCACGCTATTGATCCCAACAAGGGCGAAGAGGTTCATGTTGGCTGGAGTGGCATCCATGTGGCTAACAAGCGCAAGGGTGAAGAGGTCCATGTGGGGCCAGGCGGATTGCATATCGATACGCTTGAGGACGATGGACATAGTGTGCATACCAATGACGACGGCACCGTCACCATCGACGGCGAGACGTTTTCCAGCTGGAAGGAAGCACACGACAAGCTCGACCATCATGGCAAGCATTTCCACACCAAGGTCGGACGTACATGGAACAAATTCCCCTTCCCCGCGCTTGTCGCCCTCGCCTATCTGGTGCTCGGCATTGTCTACGGCACATGGGCTACGGGACTCTTCCTCGTCTTTTTGATTCCCGTCTATTACGCGCTTGGCGACTTTATCGACCAACGTCACTTATCTAAGCTGATCGATGTCGTCTATTCAGTCAGTGCCGAGGCATGGTTCCTCTACATGTGGCTCCGCCTGGAACAACCCCATCCCGCCTGGGTAATCCTCATCACCATCCCGGTCGTAAAAGCACTCATGCGTTGGTGCCGTAAACAATGGAAGCATCGCGAACGAGCCTAAACCATCCCAGCCCGACAGCGGCACCCAACTAGTACTTCCCCGCCCATCCCTCCTAAGTTGCGGTGATATAGTTCCGGTTTTAGCCTTGAGTAGTCGAATTTAGGAACTATTCCACCGCAACTTACGGATGATCGGAGCGGCTACAGCACAAGCGTCGGCGTTCGTTTGATGGTCCGCCACGAAAAGAGGCCATCTACTACGTTTAACTCGATGGGGTCAACCATGACCGCCTTTTTCGAAAATCGACAAGCCTTCTACCTGCGGTTTTATTTTTCGTTTTCCCGGCATAGTTGAGGGTATCCAATTAAACGTAGTAGATAGGCCCGTTTTGTGGCATACAACCCATTCAAGCCCAATCTCGAAGGCTAAAGAGAGCCTCTCATCCACGCTTGCGAGCAGAAGATAGCAGAATATAGCAAAGCAACAAACGCCGGGTCGCCCGTAGGTGCCCGGCGTTTGCCCAGATAAAACCTGCCAAAATAAACCTGTCCCTTTTTGGCAGGTTACTCGGCGCTCTTGAGGGCGCCGACCATGTCGATCTTGTTGAGGGTACGATTGGTGGCGAGGTTGACGATAAACGTAAAGCCAAAGGAAAGCACCACGGCGAGAACGTAGCTTAGCGGCTCGACCTCGACATCAAAGTACAGCGACGGCATCTGCAAAATGTACGTAAAACTCTCGGCCAGCAAGCCGCCCAGCGGCACGCCCAGCGCAGCGCCAATCGCCGTGAGAATCAGTGTCTCCTTGTTGACGTAATGGTGCACCTCACCGCGACGGAAGCCCAACACTTTAATGGTCGCCAGCTCGCGCTCGCGCTCGGAGATATTCGTGTTGGACAGCGTAAACACCACCACAAACGATAGGCACGCCGCCATAAAGGTCACGAGCACCACGACCGAATTGATAATCGTAAAGTTCGCCTCATAGTTTTCCCAATGCTCGGCCGTACTCGAAATCGTAAGCCAACCGTCACTCTTAAGATTCTTGCTAAACGCAATCTGGTCGGCCGACGAACCCTTAAGCAGCACAAAGACGCCGTTAAGACGTGCGCTTCGACCGAACGCGCGCTCATAGGTGCCCTGCGTCATGTAAAGCGTGTTGCCCAGATAGTTAAGCGAAATGTCGCTGACTTTGACCTTGGCAACATTGAGCGACGAATCCTGGACGTGCGCCGTATCGCCCGGCTGAATCCCCAGTACCAGCTGTGAACTTTTGCTCAGATACACGTCTCCGTCACGCAAAGACAGCGGTTCTTTGGACTCATCCTCCAGGCGCACGTAATCGCCCAAGTCACCCGTGCGGTCGTCGGGAATCACGATGAGCTGCACAGTCTCGCTCTTGCCACCAAACGTAAAGGTGACGTTGTCGGTCATAATCGGCAGGGTCGAGGTCACGGTCACGTTGAAATCATTGGCCGCGCTGCGCTCATCCAATGCCGCGCACGTCTGCGAAAAATCGTCGGGATTGGCGACCGCCAGCAGGTCGTAGCGCGTGATATGCCCGTACTGTTTGGGCGAAAGCGCCACCGACGTGTCGCGAATGCCCATACCGCAGATCACGAGCGCCGTGCAGCCGGCGATACCGAAGATGGTCATAAAAGCGCGCTTTTTGTAGCGGAACAGGTTACGTGCTGCCACCTTGTTCAAAAAGCCCATGCGGCGCCAGATAAAGCCGATGCGCTCAAGCAAGATGCGAGAGCCGGCGCGTGGGGCCTTGGGACGCATGAGCGAGGCCGGGGTCTCGGCCATCTCGTGGCGGCAGGCGATAATCGTAGCGCCCACCACGCCCACGGCAAACAGCGCCACCGAGACGATTGAGGACACGATGTCGTACGAGAGCAGCATCTGGGGCAGCGAGTACATGTCGTCGAACACCGTAAACAGGAACAGCGGCAGGCCCACAAATCCGATGATGTTGCCGAGGACGCCGCCGATCAGACATGCCCACAGCGCATAGTCCACGTATTTGGACAGGATGCGCTCGCGTGAATAGCCAAGCGCCTTGTACAGGCCAATAAGCGTGCGCTCCTCCTCGACCATGCGCGTGGCGGTGGTAAGACTGATGAGCACAGCAACGACAAAGAAGATAAATGGGAAAACCGTGGCGATGGCCTCGATCGAAGAACTGTCGCTCTCGACGCTCGAGTAGCTTGCGATGTTACCGCGGTCCTGAATGTACCAGGTGCATTCGCCCAGATCGGAAAGCTCGGCGCGGGCATCGGCAAAATGCTGGTCGGCGGCGGCGCGGCGCTGGTCCAACTCGGCCTGAGCCTGGACGCGCTCCTCGCTGCCCTCGGCCATACGGTTGATGTTATCCTGCTCGATCCCAAAGAGCATGGCGGTCTGACGCTCGGCCGTATCCAAGCTTGTCGGCGTGTCAACCGTCAACTCCTGGACGCGCGCCTTCTCACGCTCCTCGCGGATCTTCTCGATGTTGCCTTTGACCTCGTTGATCTTTGTCGTGTAGGCATCTGAATAGGAGTTAAGACTCTTGGCTCCCTCGACGATCACGTGGACTGCGGAGTAGGAAGAAGATGTCGCGGCATCCTCGCTCACATAGAACTTATAGTCCGCAGCCGAAGCAGCACGGAAGGCGTTGACTGTCGAGTCGGAGCTCACATCAGTGGGGTCGAGGACCTCGGCCGTAATGGTGTAATCGCCCGCGGCAAACTGATCCTTGGCACTTTGGTTGGACGAGCTCGCGTCATTGGCGGCAAAACTCACCGTATCGCCGAGCTTTTTGCCCGAAGCCTTCAGGAACTTCGAAGTCACCGCGACTTCATCGGCGCTCTCGGGCAAATCGCCGCTCACCAGCACCGGCTGATCGATATTCTCCTTGGAGAGACTTTGCACGACCACGCGCTCGCGCGTTGTGCCCACGGCGGTGTAGGCGGTCTCGGTGTAGATGCCCTCGACCGTCTCGACGCCGTCGACCTCTTGGATAGCCGCGAGATCGTCGCGCGTAAGGCCATAGGTCGACTGCACGTTAATGTCATAGACATTCTGCTGGTCAAAATAGGCGTCGACCGAATCGCACAAATCCTCGCAGCCCGCCTTAAGGCCGCACATCACGCTCACGCCAAGCGCAGTGATGACCACGATAGATAGGAAGCGCTTAAGACTGCCCCGAATCGTGCGGTAGATGCCACGGCGAAAAACCGTCGGCACCATATCGTTTGAGCTTTGAGCGGTACGGTAGGTCGCGAACTCCCGGTCGCGGCCCGCGTGCTCCGTATCGTGGTTTTGGCTGTTTTGGCAATCTTGGTCCATGGGCGCTACCACTCGATCGTCTCGATAGGCACGGGATTTTGCTGGACCGTCTCGCTCTCCACGCGGCCGCTCTTAAAGCGGATCAGGCGATCGGCCATGGGCGCCAGCGCGGAGTTGTGGGTGATGATAATGACCGTGATGTCCTGCTTGCGGCAGGTGTCCTGTAGCAACTGCAAGATCTGCTTGCCGGTTTTGTAGTCGAGTGCACCCGTGGGCTCGTCGCACAAAAGCAGCTTGGGGTTCTTGGCCAGCGCGCGGGCGATGGACACGCGCTGCTGCTCGCCGCCCGAAAGCTGCGCGGGGAAGTTGGCAAGGCGCTCGCCCAGGCCAACCTGGCAAAGCGTTTGCTCGGCATCGAGCGAATCGGGGCAGATTTGCGCCGCGAGCTCGACGTTTTCGAGCGCCGTCAAGTTGGGAACCAAATTGTAGAACTGGAAGACAAAGCCGACGTCGGCGCGGCGGTATTCCACGAGCTGCGCCTCGTTGGCAGAGCTCACGTCGCGCCCGTCCACCGTCACGGTGCCGGAGGTCGCCGTATCCATGCCGCCCAGAATGTTGAGCGCCGTGGTCTTGCCGGCACCCGAAGCACCCAGAATGATGGCGAGCTCGCCGCGCTCGACCGTAAAGCTCGCGCCGTCGAGCGCATGAATGCGGGCGTCGCCCTCGCCGTATGCTTTGATGACGTCTTTGAATTCGATATAGGCCATCGATCGGTTCCCATCTGGTCGGATAACTCTTTAGTATTACCCATTTCGCACCGACCAAAAAGGGACAGATTAATTTTGGCAGGGTTCATATGGGGGAAACGGCAGCTATAGATGAGGCGCCGGGGAAGCAGAGAAATCATCGACGGGGTCAGGCCGACCGCCAAACACAACACACGCATCTCAATCTGTCAGCCAAATCATTCGAACAGTTGTTCGTTTCTATGATATGATTCAGCTATCTAAGCAGGCCAATACGTAGAAAGGCGGCCAACATGGCGTTCGACTTTAAGAAGGAATGCAAGGAGCTCTACAAACCTGCAAGCAAGCCGAGCATCGTAACTGCCCCGCCATTCAATCTCAGGGCGGGATTCAGTCGGGATTCAATTTCAACAAACGGCATCATCCGGTAACCGATATGTAAGGCTGTATAAATCATTTCCATTTGCCTAACAAAATGACCGCTCGGCTAACAAGCTCGGCCCATGTCCCCACGCGATGGTACTGTTCTCTAGAGTTCTTATTAGAGAGGGGTGCTCCATGGAGATCACCATCAATCGCGAAATTGGGAAGCTCGGACTTCCCAGGCATCTTGTGCTTGGCATGGATCCAGGAATTGCAAGCTGCGGATTCGCACTTATCGACACAGCCAATCGTGAAATCCTGGATTTGGGCGTCAGATTATTTGACTCTCCAACTCATCCTAAAACGGGCCAAAGTCTTGCGGTTATTCGCAGGGGCTTCCGCTCTACCCGTCGAAACATTGACCGTACCCAGGCGCGCTTGAAGCACTGTCTCCAAATCCTCAAGGCTTATGGCCTCATCCCCCAAGACGCCACCAAAGAGTACTTCCACACCACAAAAGGCGACAAGCAGCCGCTCAAGCTTCGCGTTGATGGGCTTGACCGCCTGCTCAACGATCGCGAGTGGGCGCTAGTCCTATACTCCCTCTGCAAGCGCCGTGGATACATCCCCCACGGAGAAGGCAATCAGGATAAATCAAGCGAAGGCGGCAAGGTTCTATCTGCCCTTGCGGCCAACAAGGAAGCAATTGCGGAGACCTCGTGCCGCACCGTTGGCGAATGGCTCGCTCAGCAGCCTCAAAGTCGCAATCGTGGCGGCAATTACGACAAGTGTGTAACGCACGCCCAGCTTATCGAAGAAACTCATATCCTATTTGATGCTCAACGCTCCTTTGGCTCCAAATACGCTTCGCCGGAATTTGAGGCCGCATATATCGAGGTTTGCGATTGGGAGCGTTCGCGCAAAGACTTCGACCGCCGCACGTACGACCTCGTTGGACACTGCTCATACTTCCCAACAGAAAAACGAGCCGCACGCTGCACGCTTACGAGCGAACTTGTTTCAGCCTATGGCGCACTCGGCAACATCACCATCATCCACGATGACGGGACCTCTCGCGCCTTGAGCGCAACGGAGCGCGATGAATGCATTGCAATCCTGTTCTCGTGCGAGCCAATTCGAGGCAACAAAGATTGTGCTGTTAAATTCGGCGCCCTCAGAAAAGCGCTCGACCTTAGTTCAGGCGATTACTTCAAAGGGGTTCCAGCTGCCGACGAAAAAACGCGCGAGGTGTACAAGCCCAAGGGATGGCGCGTGCTCCGCAATACCCTCAATGCAGCCAACCCCATTCTCCTGCAGCGTTTACGCGATGACCGCAATCTCGCCGATGCCGTTATGGAGGCGGTAGCATATTCCTCGGCCCTTCCCGTACTCCAAGAGCAGCTTCAGGGGTTACCGCTCTCGGAAGCGGAGATAGAGGCGCTTTGTAGGCTTCCCTATTCATCCAAAGCTCTTAACGGCTATGGCAACCGTTCCAAAAAAGCACTCGACATGCTGCTCGATTGCCTCGAGGAGCCTGAGGTCCTCAACCTTACGCAGGCCGAAAATGACTGCGGTCTGCTGGGACTGCGCATCGCTGGCACCCAGCTCGAGCGCTCCGATCGCCTGATGCCCTATGAGACCTGGATCGAACTTACCGGTCGGACAAATAACAATCCCGTCGTCATTCGCTCCATGTCGCAAATGCGAAAAGTGGTCAACGCCGTCTGCCGCAAGTGGGGCGTGCCAAACGAAATCCACGTTGAGCTTGATCGAGAGCTCAGATTGCCTCAGCGCGCAAAAGACGAGATTGCCAAGGCCAATAAGAAGAATGAGAAAAATCGTGAGCGCATTGCCGGGCAAATCGCTGAACTGCGTGGCTGCACGGCAGATGAGGTCACGGGCAAACAGATAGAGAAGTACCGCCTGTGGGAAGAGCAGGAATGCTTCGACCTTTACACGGGCGCTAAAATCGAAGTCGATCGCCTAATTAGCGACGACACCTACACGCAGATCGACCATATCCTGCCGTTCTCTCGCACGGGAGAAAACTCGCGCAACAACAAAGTCCTGGTCCTCGCCAAAAGCAATCAGGACAAACGCGAACAGACGCCTTACGAATGGATGTCCCACGACGGCGCGCCTTCATGGGATGCTTTTGTGCGTCGCGTTCAGGAAAACCAGAAACTCAGCCGTCGCAAAAAGAACTTCCTGCTGGAAAAAGACCTTGATACCAAGGAAGGCGAATTCTTAGCACGCAGCTTCACCGATACTGCCTATATGTCACGAGAGGTATGCGCTTACCTCGCCGACTGCCTGCTGTTCCCCGATGATGGCGCAAAGGCACATGTTGTTCCTACCACTGGTAGAGCGACCGCATGGCTGCGTCGCAGGTGGGGGCTTAACTTTGGTTCGAATCGCGAAAAAGACTGCTCGGACGATCGTCACCATGCCACCGATGCTTGTGTGATTGCAGCATGTAGTCGAAGCCTCGTGATTAAAACCGCTCGAATCAACCAAGAGACACACTGGAGCATAACCAGAGGTATGAACGAGACCCAACGCCGCAATGCCATCATGAAGGCTCTCGAAAGTGTTATGCCCTGGGAAACCTTTGCGAACGAAGTACGCGCGGCGCACGATTTCGTCGTACCCACACGCTTTGTCCCGCGCAAGGGAAAGGGCGAGCTATTTGAGCAGACGGTCTATCGTTATGCCGGCGTCAACGCACAGGGTAAAGACCTCGCTCGCAAGGCAAGCTCCGATAAGGACATCGTCATGGGCAACGCCGTGGTGTCGGCAGACGAGAAGTCGGTCATCAAAGTGAGCGAAATGCTGTGTCTGAGGCTCTGGCATGACCCAGAGGCCAAGAAGGGGCAGGGCGCTTGGTACGCAGACCCCGTCTATAAGGCGGACATTCCTGCACTTAAGGATGGAACATATATTCCCAGAATTGCAAAGCAAAAATATGGGCGGAAGGTCTGGAAAGCCGTTCCCAATAGCGCTTTAACTCAAAAACCACTCGAAATATATCTGGGTGACCTCATTAAAGTCGGGGATAAGCTCGGTCGCTACAATGGCTACAACATTGCAACGGCCAATTGGTCCTTTGTTGACGCTCTCACGAAAAAGGAGATTGCATTCCCCTCGGTTGGAATGCTCTCAAACGAATTGCAACCGATAATTATTCGCGAGAGCATTCTCGATAATTAAGGCCAATAGGGGCGGTTTAACTTCCAAAAATCGCCCCTTCCCTATATGCGTTTACCTATTTCCAATTTCCGCATTACAGCAATGTTTATGACGGGGTCTTCTGGCTGTAGCGAATCGCCTTGCACACACATCCTTCCGAAGGCAATAGACTTAGCTTAGCGAAATGCCCTCTGATTGTCTGGCCTTGAGCACGCGTCCTTCCCCAAGGTGATACGCTGTATCTCGCATTGACGTACAGCTCGCCATTGTCTTGAGCACACGCCCCTCCCCAAGGTGATACGCTGGCGATCAAGATGCCCGTGATGCAGCGCATGTCTTGAGCACGCGCCCTTCCCCAAGGTGATACGCTGACGAGGTCTACGACGACGATTGCCCGTTCGTCTTGAGCACGCGCCCTTCCCTAAGGTGATACGCTGAAATCCCCGTGCCGTCCATCGCTACGCAGGTCTTGAGCACGCGCCCTTCCCCAAGGTGATACGCTGAGCAGTTATAAAGCGCCGAATACGCGGGGGTCTTGAGCACGCGCCCTTCCCCAAGGTGATACGCTCGGTCGAAACCGTTATACTCGGGCCCGTGAGTCTTGAGCACGCGCCCTTCCCCAAGGTGATACGCTCTTGAACCAGAAGACGAACATGCCGCAAACGTCTTGAGCACGCGCCCTTCCCCAAGGTGATACGCTCTATACTGGTTTGCAGTCCTGAAGCGCGGTAGTCTTGAGCACGCGCCCTGTTAGCGTCGGAATAATTTAGCCAAATATAGTCGGCCGAGATTGACCAATCCCGGCCGACCCATTTTAGCCAACACGCCCGCATCTATGACTTTCCTATCGCATTCCTACATCCCCTC
>CABUUD010000039.1 GCA_902494585.1 uncultured Collinsella sp.
CGAAGGCAACGCGGCCGGTGGTCGCGATACCGGCGGCAACACCCATCAGGTTGCTCTCGGCAATGCCCACATCAAAGAAACGATCGGGGCAGGCGGCCTTAAACTTGCCGGTCTGCGTGGCGGCGGCCAGGTCGGCGTCGAGGACCACAAAGTCATCGTGCTCGTTGGCGAGCTCAACGAGGGCCTCGCCGTAGCTTACGCGCGTGGCGATTTTCTTGACGTCTGCCATCCTAGAGCTCCTCTCCGGCGGCCGTGAGCTCTGCCATGGCCTGCTCAAACTGTTCATCGTTGGGGGCCTTGCCGTGCCAACCCACCTGGTTCTCCATAAAGGAGACGCCCTTGCCCTTTGTGGTCTCGGCGATAATGGCGGTCGGCTGACCCTTGGTGGCGCGGGCCTCGGCAAAGGCGGCGCGAATCTGATCGAAGTCGTTGCCGTCGGCAAGCTCCACCACGTGGAACTTAAAGGCGCGGAACTTGTCTGCCAGCGGCATGGGGTCATTGACCTCCTCGACGGGACCATCGATCTGCAGGCCATTGTGGTCGACAATCACGCAGAGGTTATCGAGTTGCTGGTTGCCGGCAAACATGGCGGCCTCCCACACCTGGCCCTCCTCGCTCTCGCCATCGCCCAGCAGGGCGTACGTGCGATAAGTATCGCCCCAGTGCTTGGCGGCAACGGCCATGCCCACGGCGGCGGAAATGCCCTGGCCGAGCGAGCCGGTGGACATGTCGACGCCCGGGGTGTCGTTCATGTTGGGGTGACCCTGCAGGTGGCTGCCGATATGGCGCAGCGTCTCGAGGTCCTCCTTGGGGAAGAATCCGCGCTCAGCGAGCACGGCGTACAGGCCCGGAGCGCAATGGCCCTTGGAAAGCACAAAGCGGTCGCGATCGGCCTTGCGGGGATCGGCCGGGTCGACGTTCATTTCCTCAAAGTACAGATAGGTCATGATGTCGGCGGCGCCGAGC
The DNA here is from genome assembly GCA_902494585.1 of uncultured Collinsella sp. Classification (GTDB taxonomy): domain Bacteria; phylum Actinomycetota; class Coriobacteriia; order Coriobacteriales; family Coriobacteriaceae; genus Collinsella. Next base: position 967 of record CABUUD010000039.1, read on the forward strand.
GAACCGCCCGGATGGCCGGACTTGGCAGCGTGCACGCCGGTGACGATGCCCTTCCTTACCTCGTTGGCAACCTTTTTGAGCTCTTCGTCGCTCATTGTGCCTTCCTTTCATCCTCATTAGGCAAAATGCGCACGGCACAGAAGGTAATCCCAACACAGCCGCAATGCACGTACGTCATTCATTATGCTGGAAACTGATGGCTTTACCAGAGTTTTTATCATTATTTGAGCAATTTAGCAGGCAGAACCGCTGATGAAACGGTTTATCAATGTGAACGTCTTTTGGATGGAACGCAGCCGGCCCTACGCGTTAATATCCTTGAATCCCTCACCGAAGGCTTCCGTAACGTCGGCGACCGTCACAATTGCGCGAGGATCGCGCTCGCGCACGATCGTTTTGAGGGTGTTGAGCTCTCGACGGCTAACGATCACCATGATCACCGGCTTCTCGACGCCCGAATACATACCGGTCGCCTTTAATTTGGTGCAGCCGCGGCCCAGACCATACATGATGTCGGCCGCGATATCGGGGAAATTGTCCGAGATGATGAGCACCATACGACGTTTATTGCCGCCATCGACCACGGCATCGATCACATAGCCGCTGATCACCATCGATAGTCCTGCATACAGAGCATTTTCGAGCGAGAAGACCGGCGCCGATGCCGCACACACGGCAACGTCGATTGCCATGACGGTCGAGCCCACCGGCAACGAGGTGTTACGCGAGATGATTTGGCCAATCGTGTCCGAGCCGCCGGTGTTGGCGCCGGCGCGCAGCACCATGCCGTAACCGATGCCCGTGATAATGCCGCCCCACATAGCGGGAAGCATCAGGTCTGCATGTGCCAGAGGCGCTACAAACGGGGCAAACAGATCGGTAAAGAAGCCCAGCAGCACAAAGCCCGTCGCCGTCTGCACCACGTAGAACATGCCGCCCTCGCGCATAACGACCAGCAGCAACAAGGCGTTCATCACGATGGTCTGGATACCGACGGGAAGCGACACGCCTCGCGCTGCGCCGACCGCCTGGATAATAGTCGCAAGGCCCGTAACGCCACCGGCGGCAAGACCGTTGGGAATCAAAAACAGGTCGGTCGCGATGGCGGCCAAGGCACATCCCAGCATGATCTGGGGCAGATCGTGAAAGAAGTTCATCGAAAGAATGCGCTTGATGTCCAGACGATACGCCATGCTGCCTCCTTCAAAAAAGCGCACCCCATCGGATGCGCTTTGGACTTCTTCTTGTATTCGATTCTACCGATTCGCCCAACAAAAACCACCCCTGTGCAGGGTATGTTCTGGATACAAAACCACCCCGCTCGGAGGGTTTTAATCCATTCCCACATAAACCGAGCGGCTTAGGCAGACGGGGCCTCCGCGTCAGCGTTGCCGGTAGCCCAACGGTGATAGCCAATCACAAACGGATCCAGGTCGCCGTCGTCAAGAACTGCCTCGACGTTGCTGGTCTCCACGCCCGTGCGCAGGTCCTTAACCATCTGGTACGGGTAGAGCACGTAGCTGCGGATCTGGTTGCCAAAACCAATTGTGGTCTTGGGTCCGCGAATCTCATCCAGGGCCTCGGCGCGCTTTTCAAGCTCAATCTCGTACAGGCGCGCCTTGAGGATCTGCATGCACGCGGCCTTGTTTTGAATCTGGCTGCGCTCGTTTTGACACGTGACCACGATACCGCTGGGGAAATGCGTCACGCGCACGGCGGAGTCGGTGGTGTTGACACCCTGGCCGCCCGGGCCGCTTGCATGGTACACGTCGACGCGAATGTCATCGGGACTAATCTCGATATCGATATCGTCGGGCAGTACCGGAATGACCTCGACGCCGGCAAACGTAGTCTGGCGGCGCTTCTTGTCGTCGGTGGGGCTAATGCGCACCAGGCGGTGAACACCGGCCTCGGCACGAAGCATGCCAAAGGCATCCTTGCCTTCGACGGTAAAGGTCGCGCGATCGATGCCGATAACCTCGGCCGCGGGGCAATCGTTGATGGTGACCTTCCAACCGCGGCGCTGGCAGTACTTCATGTACATCTTAAAGAGCATGAAGGTCCAGTCCTGGGCCTCCAAACCGCCCTGCCCGGGCTTGATGGTCACAATCGCGTCGCCATGGTCGAACTCCCCGGTAAACCAGCTCGCAAGCTCAAGCTCGTCGATGGCGCGGGAAAGCCGCTCCGCCGTGGCGGCAGCCTCCTCACGCAGCGCGGCAGCATCGGGGTCATCGCCCATTTCCTCGGCAAGCTCCAGCGCGGCGCGAGCATCGGAAAGCTCACCGCGCGCCGTATCCACGGCGGCGATGTCCTCCTTGGCGCGTGCAATCTCCTCCATCGTGGCGCGAGCGGCATCGGCATCGTCCCAAAAGCCTGGGGCGACGCTTTTGGCCTCGAGCTCCGCCACGCGAGTGCGCTTCTCGTCCAAATGGAGATATGACTCGACCTCGCCGAGTCGGTCCGCAAACGCGTCCAACTCGGCGGGAGTTACCTCTAGAGCCTCGGCCATTAACGATTCCTGCCGTGGCAGTACTTAAACTTCTTACCGCTACCGCAAGGGCACAGGTCGTTGCGGCCCACGTTGACATAGGGGTCATCGCTCTCGGACTTGCGGTAGGTCGTCACCTTGCCACCGTTGTTAACGGCAGCCGGACCACCCTGGACGGCGGTGCGGGCCTGCACCTGAGCCTGCTTGCGCAGTACCGAATCGCTGTTGTCGCCATCGACCTCGGCGGGACCAGAGAAGCGCGCGCCCTTAAGGGCGGGGTCCTCCTTGTGCTCCACAGCCTGCGGGGCAGCTTTGAGCTCAATGCGCAGAACAGTGCGCAGGTAATCCTCGTACATGGTATCGACGAGTATCTGGAACGCACCGTAGGCCTCGGTCTTGTACTCAACCAGCGGGTCGCGCTGGCCAAAGCCGCGCAGGCCGATACCGGTCTTGAGGTAGTCCATTTCCTGCAGGTAGTTCATCCAATGCGTATCGATGACGCGCAACATGACCTGGGTATTGAGCTCGCGCATCAGGTCCTCGCCCAGACGCTCGGCCTTCATGTTGTAGCACTTCTCAACATAGGCCAAGACATCGGCGGCCAGGGCCTCAAAGTCCTCGTCGGGGAACTGAGGGGTATCGATATGCCCGGTCAGCTCGACGACCCATTTGCGCAGACCCTCAAGATCGCGCTCGCCCTCGTGGCTGTCCTTGGTGCAGAACTCCTGAACACAGCGGTACACGGTATCGTGCATGACCTCGGTGATGTGGTCGGTCAGGTCCTTGCCGTCCAGAATCTTGTTGCGCTCGGCGTAGATGACCTGGCGCTGCTTGTTCATGACGTCGTCGTACTCAAGAACGCTCTTACGCATGGAGAAGTTGATGCTCTCGACCTTGTGCTGGGCATTCTCGACGGCCTTGGAAATGATCTTGTGCTGGATGGGCATGTCGTCGCCCATGTCGGCCGTGACCATCATCTTGGAGACGCGGTCCATCTTGTCGCCGCCGAACAGGCGCATGAGGTCATCCTCGAGCGACAGGTAGAACTGGGTCTCGCCCGGATCGCCCTGACGACCGGAACGGCCACGCAGCTGGTTGTCGATACGGCGGGACTCATGGCGCTCGGTGCCGATAACGGTCAGGCCGCCGGCGGCAAGCACGCGCTCGCGCTCGGCCTTGCAGGTCTCCTTGGCCTCGGCGTTAAACTGCTCGAGCTGCTCGGGCGTCACGTCCTCCATGGTCAGGCCCTCGTACTCCAGGCGCTCGCGCACCAGCTCGTCGGGGTTGCCGCCCAGCAAGATGTCGGTACCACGGCCGGCCATGTTGGTAGCGATGGTCACGGCGCCATAGCGACCAGCCTGGGCCACGATATGGGCCTCGCGCTCGTGGTGCTTGGCGTTGAGGACCTCGTGCGCGATACCGCGCTTAGTGAGGGCGGCGGACAGTTTCTCGGAGCTCTCGATGGAGACGGTGCCCACCAGGACCGGCTGGCCCTTGGCGTGACGACGCTCAACGTCGTCGGCAACGGCGTTGTACTTGGCCTGGATGGTGCGGTAGACCAGGTCCTCGTGGTCAACACGCTGCACGGGCTTGTTGGGGGGAATGACCTCGACGGGCAGCTTGTAGATCTCGCGGAACTCAGCGTCCTCGGTGAGCGCCGTACCGGTCATGCCGGAGAGCTTGTCATACAGGCGGAAGTAGTTCTGCAGGGTGATGGTGGCAAGGGTCTGGTTCTCCTCGCGCACGAGCACGCCCTCTTTGGCCTCGATGGCCTGGTGCAGGCCCTCGGAATAGCGGCGACCCTCCATGATACGACCGGTGAACTCGTCGACGATCTTGACCTCGCCGTTGGTGACCACGTACTGCTTGTCGCGGTGGAACATGTACTGGGCCTTCAGCGCCTGCTGCAGGTGGTTGACCAGCTGGCCGGAGAGATCGGCATAGATGTCATCGATACCCAGGCGGCGCTCAATCTTCTTAAGACCGCGCTCGGTGGCGGCGATGGTGTGCTTGGCCTCGTCCATGACGAAGTCGCCCGTGGGCTCCACGTCCTCGGTGGCGGTGAGCATGTCGTGCGAGACGTCCTCACCGCGCTCAAGGCCGCGCACGGCGCGCGCGAAGTCCTTGTAAGTGCTGGCGGACTTGGTGCCGGCGCCCGAGATGATGAGCGGCGTTCTGGCCTCGTCGATCAGGATGGAGTCGACCTCATCGACGATGGCGTAGCTGTGGCCGCGCTGAACACGCTGCTCGGGGCGGGTGACCATGTTGTCGCGCAGATAATCGAAACCGAACTCGGAGTTGGTGCCGTACGTGACGTCGGCCTGGTAGGCTGGGCGCTTCAGCTCGAGCGGCATGTTGTTCTGCAGCAGACCGACGGTCATGCCCAGATACTTGTAGATGCGACCCATCCACTCGGAGTCGCGCTTGGCCAGGTAGTCGTTGACGGTGACGACGTGCACGCCCTTACCGGCGATAGCGTTGAGATAGCCGGCCAGCGTGGAGACGAGGGTCTTGCCTTCGCCGGTCTTCATCTCGGCAATGTGGCCCTCGTGCAGCGCCATGGCGCCGATGAGCTGTACATCAAAGTGACGCATGCCCATGGTGCGCTTGGAAGCTTCGCGCACGGTGGCAAAGGCCTCGGGGAGCATGTCGTCGAGCGACTCGCCGTTGGCGTAGCGCTCACGGAACTTATCGGTCTGGGCGCGGAGCTCTTCCTCGGTCATCTTCTCAAACTGGGGCTCAAGACCGTTGATCTTGTCGACGATCTTGTAGTAGCGCTTCAGGTCCTTATCAGATCCAAAGGACAGCAACTTTGACATGAATCCCATGTGGTTTTCCTTTTTGGCCATCGCCCGCGGCATGAAACCTTGGACGAGTTAAACACAGATAAATGTACTTTAGCCAAACAAGGCGCCGCCTATGCGGTCGACACACTCGACCACGTAATAACTACGACAGCCTGCCAAAAAGAAACTGGTTTATTTTGGCAGGTTTTATCTGGGAAAACATTGTCTCTCTGCCATTTGGTGCAGGCTAACCCGTCCCTTACGCACCAACCTGGTGCAATGGGGACGGGTTAGCCTGCACCAATAAAAAGAAAAGGGCCGCGCACCCAGATGGGTACGCGGCCCTTTAGCCATGAATGCGAGTGTTTCCGCGGCGAGCTATTTACTCAGCAGCCTCGGTGGTCTCGGCCTCGGCAGCGGCCTCCTCGACGGGAGCCTCTGCGGGAGCCTCGGCGGCCTGCTTGGCAGCCTCCTCGGCAAACTTAGCGGCACGCTTAGCCTTCTCGGCAGCCTTAGCCTCAGCGGCGGCCTTGCGAGCGGCCTCGGCCTCAGCAGCCTTGGCGGCCTTGGCAGCCTTGGCCTCCTCGGCCTTCTTGAGCTGGGCGGCAGCGGCGCCACCGAACTTGTCGGCGAAGCGCTGGACGCGTCCACCGGTGTCGACGAACTTCTGCTGGCCGGTGTAGAACGGGTGGCACTCGTTGCAAAGCTCGACCTTCATCTCGGACACGGTAGCGTGCGTCTTGAAGGTGTTGCCGCAGGAGCACGTCACCGTGCACTCGACATACTGGGGATGGATACCCTGCTTCATGGTAGGACTCCTTATTGGTCAGGCGCTGGTTACCGATCAGCGCATAAGGCGTCTTGGTTTCCGACCAAGACAACAAACTCGGCTATGGTACCACGGCACCGCGCGTCCCACAAAAGGTTCACGGTCTTTGCACCGGAGCGCACAGGTGCATCTGCCCGATCGCGGCGCCAACAGGAACCGCCTGACCTGTCCAGGGTGCCAAAAATACACCCCGCGAGACAAGCGCCCCATGTTGCAGGCATATAACGCCGCAGCGAGCGCGCCTTTTTTGCGCCAGACAGGTACAATGATGAACACTGTACCGTAGCGGAGCGCCCCGCGCGCGCCGCAATCACGCGAAAGGGTTTCCCATGGCCGAGATCTCGTCCTCCCGTATCGTCATCACCGTCCTTGGCAAGAACCGCCCCGGCATCGTCGCCGGCGTCACCCGTGTCCTGGGCGAGGCCAACGTCGACATCCGCGACATCACGCAGTCCATTATCGAGGACATCTTCACCATGACCATGCTGGCCGATACCGCCGAGTCCAAGCTCGACTTCGCTGAGCTGCAGAAGGCCCTGGCCGAGGCCGGCGAGCTTTCGGGCGTCAACGTGTCCATCCAGCGCGAGGACGTCTTCAACTTTATGTACCGCCTGTAGCGAGCAAGCCGCTGGGGATAGCCTGACGCGCGCATGCCCATGCAAATCACCCCGATGCGGCCCGGAGAGGAGCGCGCATGGCCTACGACGCCAAGAAAATCTACTACCGCTTCGACGATCACCTGAGCCGCCTGGTTCTGGATTACGAGGCGAGCCGTCAGATTTCGCCCGAAAGCGAAAACCTCTACCACGGCCTGCCGACCGACCCTTATGACGAGGACCTGTTTGTCGAGCACAATGTAAAGCGCGGCCTGCGCAATGCCGACGGCTCGGGCGTGGTCGCGGGCCTCACTCGCATCTCGGATGTGCATGGCTACAACAAGGTCGACGGTAAGGTCGTGCCCGATCAGGGCAAACTCACGCTTCGTGGCTACAGCATCGAGGATCTGGTCAACAACGCCCAGGCCGAGAACCGCTACGGCTACGAAGAGGTCGCCTATCTGCTCATTACGGGCTCTCTGCCCACCAAGGAAGAGCTTGACGGTTTTTGCGGACGTCTGGGTGCTTTTAGGCACCTGAGCGACGAATACGTCCGCGAGTTCCCCATGACCACGGTGTCGTCGAGCATCATGAATGTGCTTCAGCGCGCCGTGCTGCTGCTCTACGCCTTCGACGCCGAGCCCGACGCCATTACACCCGAGCACGAAATCGATGTCGCCATCTCCATGCTCGCCCGTCTCCCCCGCATCGCCGCCTTCGCGCATATGGCCTCGGTCGCCAAGCGCCGCGGCTCCGAGGTTCATGTACCGCATCCCACACCCGGTCTCTCCACCGCCGAGACCATCCTGCAGGTGTTGCGCGGCGGCATGGCATTCACCCGCGACGAAGCCATGCTGCTCGACGTGATGCTCATGTTGCATGCCGAGCACGGCGGCGGCAACAACTCCACGTTTGCCTGCCGCGTGCTGTCCTCCTCGGCCACCGACCCGTATTCCGCCTACGCCGCGGCTATCGGCTCGCTCAAGGGCCCGCGCCACGGCGGCGCCAACGCCAAGGTCGTGTCCATGCACGAGGACATCCGTGCACATGTCTCCAATTGGGAGGACGAGGACGAGGTCGCAGCCTACCTGGGCAAGATTCTCGACAAGCAAGCCTTCGACGGCACGGGTCTCATCTACGGCATGGGCCACGCCGTCTACACACTCAGCGATCCGCGCGCCGAGGTCTGCCGCCACTACGCACGTTCGCTCGCTGCCAAGAAAGATCTGGGCGAGGAATTCGCTCTGATCGAGCGCATCGAGCGCCTGGCACCGCAGGTGATGCGCGACCACGGCATGACCAAGCCTATCTGCGCCAACATCGACCTGTACACAGGCTTTATCTACAAGATGCTCGGCGTACCCGAGACGCTTTTTACGCCGCTATTCGCCGTCGCCCGCATGGCCGGCTGGTCGGCGCACCGCATGGAAGAGCTCTTCTGCGCGCACCGTATTATTCGCCCGGCCTATCGTCCGGTGATCGAGCCGCTGGAGTACAAGCCGCTCGCCGACCGCTAGGACGCGGACCGTTATAGAACTCGAGCGTGGTCAGGGCATCACCGCCCTCGGCCACGCTTTTTATGCCAGCAGAAAGGGCTGCATCAAATGATTGTGTTTTCCGATATGGATGGAACGCTGTTGACGAGTGATAAGCAGATGAGCGACGCCACCTGGGCGATGCTCGACGAGCTTGCGCGCCGCGGTATTGAATTTGTGCCCTGCACGGGGCGCCCGCTGTCGGGCATCTTTGAGCCCGTCCTCGCCCACCCCGCCGTACACTACGCGGTCTGTGCCAACGGTGCCAGCGTCTGGCAGCTCGACGATGGTACGCCCACCGATACTTCACGTGCTACGCGCATTTTGAGCCGACCGCTCGACCGCGCCATCGCCCACCGCGTCCATAGCATTGCCGCCGGCCATGACGTGACCTTCGATATCTTCGCGGATGGGCAGTGCTTCCTCCCCCGCTCGCTCTACACGCGCCTGGACGAATTCTGCGGCGGCGACCCCCACATCGCGGCTTCGCTCAAGCGCACACGGACACCGATCGACATGGATATCGACAGCAAGATCGACGAGGTCGAGACGCTCGAACGCATCGCCATGTACTGGCACGACCCGGCCGATCGCGATGCCATCGCGGCGGAGCTCGACACGCTCGAAGGCATTGAGGTCACGCGTTCATACGCCATGAATATCGAGGTCATGGGCGAGGGCGCCACCAAGGGAACGGCCCTCACGTGGCTATGCGAGCACCTGGGCGAGCGCCTCGCCGACGCCTGGGCGTTCGGCGACAACATCAACGACATCCCCATGCTGCAGGCAGCGGGCCACGGCATGGCCATGATCAACGGCGAGCTCGAGGACCGCGAGGCCGCCGACGCCATCACCGAATACGACAACGACCACGACGGCGTCGCCCGCACCATCATGGCCGCCCTCGCCTAGTCATTGGGGACGTTCTTAGTCATTGGGTGTTCTTAAATGACTAGTCGTTGGGGACACTCTTCGCGAAAAAGCTGCAAGGACTGTCCCCGGCTGCCGGCAGAAAAGGAACGTCCCTAACTGCCGGATTAGGCGAGGCTCTCCAGAACACGGCGAAGTTCCTGCTGGACGGCGTGGTCGCGGTTGCAGCCCACGACGCGATCGGCAACCGCTTTGAGCGCGGGGCGCGCGTTTTCCATCGCACAGCCCGTGCCGACAAAGCGAATGATCTCGTAGTCGTTCATCGAGTCGCCAAACGCCATGATCTCGTCGCGTCCAATGCCGTAATGCTCCGCAAGCTGTGCGATGCCCGAGGCCTTCGACACACCGGGCTGCATGGCATCGATCCACGCGTTTCCAGAAGGCGCAAAGGTAAAGAGCTGACCAAGTTCTCGCTGTAGCACGTACGCACTGTCCATAACGGCACAGTCATCGCAAAAGATACTCGCCTTGATGATATTTACGCTGGGATCGGGCAGTTCCCAAATGCGCTCGGCATTGGGAAGGTCCTTATCGACCTCGCGTACGAACTTGCACTCGTCATCGAGCAAGAAGGATTTGGTTCGGTCAAAGAGCGCAAGATGCAGATTGGGAAACGTCGCGACTGCTTGGGCGAGCTTTCGAATCGCCAGGTGCGAATACACCTCACGGTCTACCATTTTGCCGTCGGCGTAGACCTGGGCACCGTTAGCGGCGACAAAGTCCATCTTGTCGCGAACGGGCGCAAAGAACTCGCACAGGCGATCGTAGCGACGACCTGACGATGCGGCGAAATGCACGCCATGCTCGTGTAGCGCCAGAATCAGTTCGTAGGTCTCGGGAGGCACCTGGCTGTTTTCGTCAAGCAACGTGCCGTCCATATCGGATGCAATCAGTTTAAACATAGAAAAGCTCCCTTCGGGCTTGTTGGAATCGAACGTGTATCCAATTCCAACGTACCCAAAGGGAGCTCAGGTAAGACTCCGCGGGCGCAAACGTTACAAGGACCTGGCAAATAGCTCACGCGCACCAGGGGTCCCACATTCGCAGCGCCAGGCAACACGTCAAAGAGTGTCGCAGGCGACTAGACGTTTAAGAACGTCCCCGATGACTAGTCGGCGTAGGTGAAGGTTGTGACGTCGAACATGCCCTCGGGGCGGATGCGGAGCGTCGGGATAACCGGCAGGGGCAGGAAGATGATGCCCATGATGGGGTCGAGCGGCGGCTCGATGCCCATGGCGCGCGCCTTGACCATAAAGTCGTCGTGCTGCGCGGCGACATCCTCGGCCGTGCCTTCGCTCATCAGACCGCCGAGCGCCAGCGGAATGCGCGCCACGACCTCGCCGTTGCGCACCAGCACGTGACCACCCTGGCCCACAGCCTCAACAGCAGCCATCATATCGGCAGCGTTATCACCCACGACGCACACGTTGTGCGAGTCGTGGCCGATCGTGGAGGCAATGGCGCCACCGGTGATGGTGAAGCCACGCACCCAGCCGCGACCGATATGCTTGCCGACAAGGCCCAGGCCCGCAGGACCATCACCGTCGGCGCCCTCGGCCTGCAGCGACACACCGCGGCCGTGGCGCTCGATCAGCATAATGCGACGCAGGCCCTCGGCGCTCTCGGGGCGAGCCATACCCGTGATGGCCTTACCCGGCACCACGTCAATCACGGCCTCGCCCGGCTTAAAGGCATAGTCGAATACGTCGAGCGAAAGCTTCGGCAGCTTAACGGACGCGCGCAGCTCGTCGGCAAGGGCTGCGACCTCGGCCATCTCGGGTGCGATCTCGCCCACAAAGGTGCCGTCCTGCGCCACCAGAGCACCGGCGGCGTATACGCGATGCGGAGCCGTGGCAAACGTCAGGTCATTGAGCACCAGCAGGTCGGCACGCTTGCCCGGGGCAATCGCACCACGGAGCTCGTGCGGGTCGCGACAGCCGTGATCAAGGCCAAACGCCTCGGCCGTGGAGAGGGACGCCATAGAAATGGCAACCACGGGGTCAATGCCGGCCTCGATAGCCACGCGGCAGGCGTTGTCGATCATACCGGTCGAAAGTGCGTCGGAGGGAGCGCGGTCATCGGTCGCGAAGCAGCAGCGACGGGCGCGGGCGGGGTTCTCCAGCAGCATCGGCGACAGGTTGGCCAGGTCATGGCTGCACGTACCCTCGCGCAGCATCACATACATGCCGCGAGACAGCTTGTCGAGTGCCTCCTCGGGAATCGTCGACTCATGGTCAGCGATAATACCTGCTGCGGCATAGGCGTTGAGGTCCTTGCCGGCAACGAGCGGCGCGTGACCGTCAACCTGCTTGGACGGCGTCTGGTTGGCAGCGTCAATGCGAGCACAGGTCTCGGGATCGGCCATAAAGACGCCCGGCAGGTTCATCATCTCGCCCAGGCCAAAGACATCGCCCGGATGCTCGGCAAAAAACGCCTGCATATCGGCAGCGGTGATGACGGCACCGGCCTGCTCGTCGGGCAGCGCGGGCACGCACGAGGGCATCATGTACTTGATGGAAATAGGAGCGCGGCGACCGTCCTCGATCATAAAGCGCAGGCCGTCCAGGCCGGAAACATTAGCGATCTCGTGGCTGTCGGCAATGGCGGTGGTGGTACCGCGCGTCGCCGCCATGCGCGCATACTCGGCAGGGCGGATGTTCGAAGACTCGATATGCAAGTGTCCGTCAATAAAACCGGGGGCAAGATAGCGGCCCTGGCAATCGATGACCTCGGCAGCCTCATACGTACCGGCGGCATCGTCGCGACCGTCGTAGAGCACACCGACGATCACGCCATCCTTGACGGCAACGCTACCGGGCGCCACGCGCTGGCCATATACGTCGACAATCTGCGCATTGGTAAACAGCGTGTCGACGGGCACACGACCCTCGGCGGCCTCGATCACAGATCTCATGACCTCAACGGACATACATACTCCTTTAACCGTAGAAAAAAGCTGCGGAGCGGACAGGCCTTCACCGCAGCAAACCAATAGCCATTGTATGCCCAAACGATGGGCCAACAATACGCCCCTCCGCTTAACGACATACGCCGCTTGGCGCAATGGGGGGGCTGCCGCTGAGCACCAATACAAGGAGTGTCCCAAAGTGCCAACAACGGGAGCGCCGATGTTTTGGCAACCACAGCGAGCGGGCCGCATTTGAGACAAGGTGACGTGAAACGAAAGGGCGCTGACCTTCTGGTCGCGCCCTTGAAGTTGAACGTCAGATTGTCCAAATGCGGCCCGCGCAGCGTCGGCCGGTCCGCCGTTAGGTAGAACGGCGGAACTAAATCAACATGAAGCCCTTGCGCTTGCCTACGGAGAGGGTGTCGCCCAGCTTGAGGGCGCTGGGGTCGATGTTGTAGCTCTTGGGAGCCACGGCCTTGCCGTTGATCTTGACGCCGCCGCCGTCGATGTCGCGACGGGCCTGGCCGGCGCTGGCCGAAAGGCCCAGGTCCTTGAGCAGGCCGGCGAGGTAGATCTGGCCCTCGTCGTTAACAGTCAGCTCAACATGCTTCTCGGGGAAGTCGGCGAGCTGGCCCTCCTTGAACACGCGGTCAAACTCGGCCTGAGCCTCGTCGCCGGCACCGGCGCCGTGGTAGGTGTCGCACAGGTCGCGGCCCAGAGCGCGCTTGAGCTCATAGGGATCGGCAGAGCCGTCGGCCAGAGCAGCGTCGATCTTGTCGACCTCGGCCGGGGTGAGCGAGCTCGCCAGGCGGTAGTACTTGCCGATCATCTCGTCGGGGATGGACATGGTCTTGCCGAACATATCCTTGGGCGCGTCGGTCAGGCCGATGTAGTTACCGTAGGACTTGGACATCTTACGGACGCCATCGGTGCCCTCGAGCAACGGCATGGTGAGCGCGATCTGGGGCTCCATGCCCATCTTCTCCATGAGCTCACGGCCGGCGAGCAGGTTGAAGAGCTGATCGGTGCCGCCCATTTCCACGTCGGCCTTGATCTGCACGGAGTCGTAAGCCTGCATCACGGGATACAGGAACTCATGCAGGGCGATCGGCGTCTGGGACTGGTAGCGCTTGGTAAAGTCGTCGCGCTCGAGAATACGGGCGACGGTGAACTTGGAGCACACCTGCAGCAGACCAGCCAGATCCATCGACAAGATCCAGTCACCGTTGTGCACGATGGTGGTCTTCTCGGGATCCAGGATCTTCATGGCCTGGCTCACGTAGGTCTCGGCATTGGCCTCGATCTGCTCCTGCGAAAGCTGCGGGCGGGTGGAATTCTTGCCCGAAGGATCGCCAATCAGCGCGGTGCCGTTGCCGATGATGAGGGTGACGTTGTGGCCCAGGTCCTGGAACTGGCGCATCTTGCGCAGCGGCACGGCGTGGCCCAGGTGCAGGTCGGGGCTGGTGGGATCGACGCCGAGCTTGATGTTGAGGGGCTCGCCCTTCTCAAGCTTCTTGCGAAGGTCGGCCTCGGGGACGATCTGCGCGGCGCCCGAGGTGATGATACGCATTTGCTCGTCAACAGACAGCATTGGGTATCCTCCTTTTGCTATAGCACCCTCGCCGAAAACGGCGGTGCTGGAAGTCCATAAACTCTCTTATGATAACAAACTGACGCGACGCGGCACCTACGACAGGAAAATCCTCGTCCTGCCGCATGCGTCGATGGCAACTGGCAAACGTGTACCGTCACGCTCGACCAGATAGCGCACCTGCCGACGACGCAAGCAGTCGCGGCAACGGACCTGCCCCGTCGCATCGGTGGCGCAGACGCCCTCGGCGGTCAACAGACAGTGCTCGCACACCATAAGCTCGGGACGGCCGGCGTCGATGGGGCCAAGGACGCCGGGTTCAGCAGTCAGCTCGGCAATACGTTCCCTATCATTGCTGAGCAACTCGGCAGGCAAGTATACCCACCCCGCGCCAAGCCCGCGCAGCCAGGCGAGCG
>CABUUD010000040.1 GCA_902494585.1 uncultured Collinsella sp.
CGCTGGCGCTCGGCCGAGACCTCGCCGATGCAGAACATGCGGCTCGAGTCGCTAAAGTAGCCGTCTAGGATCGTAGAGCAGTCCACGTTGATGATGTCGCCCTCGTGCAGCACGTCCGTATCACAGGGAATGCCGTGGCAGACGACGTCGTTGATCGAGGTGCACACGCTCTTGGGATAGCCCTCGTAGTTGAGGTCGGCCGGCGTGCCGCCGTGCTCAACGGTGTAGTCGTAGATCATCTGGTCGATCTGGTTGGTGGTCATGCCCGCGGCGATGTGCTCGCCTACGTAATCGAGCACGCCCACGTTGATGGCGGCCGAGCGCTTGATGCCCTCGATATCGGCGGGCGTCTTGTAGAGCGTGCGGGGCAGAACCTCCCAGCCCTCTTCCCACAAGCGCTCGAGGCGCTCATCAAAGGTGCTATGGCATTTCTTATATTTTTTGCCGCTGCCGCACCAGCAAGCGTCGTTGCGGCCGGGCACGGGTCCTTTGTCAAACATGGCTAACTTCCTTTCATCCGCAGCTAGTATAGCCCACTCACGCGTCCATAAAAGTTGCGGTGATATAGTTCCGATTTAAGCGGTTTAACAGCACAAATAGGAACTATATCACCGCAACTGATGGGGCGGGATGGCGGGCACTGGCTGCTGCGTGGTTTTGCTAGTAGCTCACCTGGCAAGGGATGCCGAGGGCGCGCACGCGTGCAGCAATCTTGTCGAGCACCTCGGGCGCCGCTTTAGCAAGGCCGGCGACCGGTGTTTCGCGCGCCACCGTGTAAATGGTCGCCTCCTGTGGGCGAATGCGCTCGAGCGCCGAGAGCCAAGGGCCAACGTACTCCTCGCCGGTGTTATCGAGAGACTTGCCCCGGTACTCACCGCTCAAAAACATCGTCTGGATAATGACGCGGCCGTTAAAGCTCGCGAACGTCTCGATCTGGTGCTCTACATCGTAGGGGCCAACGGGCTGGTCGAGCAGCTGGATAAAAGCCGGGTCGACCGTATCGAGCTTGAGGATGTTGTCGTCGACCATCATGAGCGCATCGTGTACCTGGGGACGGTCGGCGCGCGTGCCGTTGGAAAGCACGGCAATCTTGGTGTTTGGGGCCAGCTCGTCGCGCAGCGCGACGGCGCCGGCGATGGCCTGCGGAAACTCCGGTGCGGCGGTGGGCTCGCCGTTGCCTGCGAAGGTGATTACATCGGGGAGCTCGCCCTCGGCTGCCATCTCGCGCAGCTTTACCTCGAGCGCGTCGAGTACCACGGCAGCTGTGTTGTACGGCTCATGGCAGGGGCGCTCAGCGTTGAGACCGTTTTCGCAGTAAATGCAGTCGAACGTGCAGATTTTGCCGCTGGCCGGCATCATGTTGACGCCGAGCGAGAGACCAAGGCGACGGCTGCGAACGGGCCCAAAGATGGGGCTGGCATTCAAAAACGTAGACATAGGCATATGCTCCTCAAGACAATTGTGCCTAAGCATAGCATCGGCTCCAAAGCAAGGTGCGGGCTCTTGCTTTACAAGTTTCGTTTTTTCACGTCGCTCATTATGCCGTGCCATGAAAAGCCTCGGGTCGGGTACAGTTAATCTGTTAACAAGTCGTAAGGCAATGCGGGTCCATCCAATCGTACTGACGTGCAACTGGATGGGCGTTGATGATGGGGGCACAACATGGATTTTACGGTCGAGAATGCGGGCACCACGATCGCCTGCCGCGAGTATGCCGGCCCGGATGTATCGTCCGATACACCCGCCTTGGTGTGCGTGCACGGTGCGTGCGTCGACGGTGTCTTTTTTGACGGCATCGCCCGCGAGCTCGCCTGTGACTATCGCGTCATTACCTACGACCGCCGCGGTTGCGGCGAGAGCGGCGACGCTGCAGACGGACGCTACGACCTCGCCGTCCAGGCCGCCGACCTGCAGGCCGTTATCGAGCATATTGGCACTCCGGCAAACGTGCTCGCGCACAGTGCCGGTACGCTGGTGACTCTGGAGCTTCTCCGTGCAAACCCCGCCATAATCTCGCGTGCGATCCTGCATGAACCCGCCGTGACGGATGAGGGTGCCGGTCTGGGCGCGGCCCCGGTTTTGCTAGAGATGATCGCCGCGGGAAAGGTCTCCAGGGCATTACGGGCCTTCCTGGGCGCCATCGGCGATTCGGACCCTGAGGCCCCCAAGTTAACCGAGGCAGAAGCCAAGCATGCCCTGCGCAACGGTCGCAGTTTCATGGCAAACGAATATGGGATTACTATGACCTGCGTTCCCGATTGGGATAGCGTCCGTGCGTCGAAAACGGTGGCCGCCGTGCTCCTGGGCGAGCTCTCGATTGGCACGCCTCGCGAGGCGGGCACGAGGGTGGCGGCTGAGCTTTTGGACTGTCCGCTCGTAATGGTTCCCGGCGCGCACAACGGCCTGCGCGATCGCTCGGGAGCGGCTGCCCAGACTGTCCTTGGCATCCTGGGGCTCTAACACCCGCAATAGCCAAAGCAGGCTTCATCCGCAAACGTTTCGGCATTGTTAACAAATGTGTTCAAAACCTCACGTCTACGGCTTCAATCGCGCCGTCTGCCAACTCATAAAAATGTAACAGCATTTACGTGCTTACCTGCATCGGCAAGGTGTTACCCTTGTAACACTTGGAACCCACCGCTACCATGCGAAGCTATCGAAAGGGCCCCATATGCTCAATAATCACGAGGTCAATCTAACCGACGAGGAGGCTGCCGCCGAGGTCGCCCGTGTCGCGAAGACCTACCCCGTGGTACGCTTACTGTCGGCCGATCAGATTAAGAGCGAGCCTAACTGCCTGCTCGCCGGCGATCGCTGCCCTTGTTTGCGCCAGGCAAGTCTTGAGGCCTTGACAGATTCCGATGAGGTGTCGGAGCAACTGCTCAACGATGGCGTTGAGTACCGCGCTCGCCTGCGCCCTCTGAAGGTCGAGGGCGAGCCTCATGTCCTGCTGATGGTGCGTCCGATCGATGGGCAAGAGGCCGCAAAAGAGGACCTTGTCTACACCGACGTGCTGACGAGCGTGCACAATCGCCGATATTACGAGGAAAAGCTCCGTAGCGCCCGCATGAATGCCGGCGTTGCGATGATCGACCTTGATGATTTTAGGGTCTTCAACGATACGTGTGGCCGTCATGCCGGCGACCTTGCGCTCGGTGCCGTGGCGACAGCCATGCGCAGCGGAATCCGTTCGACTGACGAGCTTGTGCGCTATGGCTGCGACAAGTTTGTGGTTGTCATGCCCAATATTCCCTCCGATGACTTCACCCGTCGCCTGCATCAGGTGTCCGATGCCGTTCGTTCCACGATTATTCCGGGCCATGAGTACGTGAGCTTGACGGCATGTGTTGGTGGCGTTCGTATTCATGGCGAGACGGTCGATGAGGGCGTTGGCCGCGCTGTCCAGTTACTGAGCCGCGCTAAGGCAAAAGCCGGTACGGTCGTGACCGATGCCGATTCCATCGAGGCCTTCCAAAGCGAAAAGCCTTTGGTACTTATTGTCGATGACTCCGAGATGAACCGAGTCATTCTCAGCGAGATGCTCAAGGACGAGTATTGCATCCTCGAGGCCGACAACGGTCGTGCGGCGCTCGACATTGTCGACCGCTATGGCGATGAGTTGTCGCTCGTGCTGCTGGACATTGTCATGCCGGGCATAAGCGGCTTTGAGGTGCTGGCCGGTCTGTCGCGCCGATCAGTTGGTGACAATCTGCCTGTCATCATGATTTCGAGCGAAGACTCCGATGATATGGTTCTGCGCGCGTACGAGCTGGGCGCCTCAGACTATATCAACCGCCCGTTTGACTCCCGTGTCGTGCGCCGCCGCGTAAGCAACACCATCCGCCTATACGCCAAACAGCGCCGCCTGACGAACCTGCTGTCCCAGCAGTACAACGAGCGCGTCAAGAACAGTCGCATGCTCATCGACATCATGGCCGGCGTCATGGAGCTTCGCAACGGCGAGAGCGGCAGGCACGTTACGAACATCGAGAAGCTGACCGAGCTGCTGCTTGGCTGTCTGGTCCAGCGTAGCGACACCATTTCCCTTGACAATGAGGAGCGCTCCACGATTGCCCTGGCTTCGGCGCTGCACGATATCGGCAAGATGTCGATTGACGATGCGATTCTCAACAAACCCGGGCACCTTACGCCCGAGGAGTTCGAGATTATGAAGACGCATACCACAATCGGCGCCGACATGCTGCTTGAGCTGGGTAGCCATCACGCCGGCAATGCGCTTATGGAATATGCGTACCAGATTGCGCGTTGGCATCACGAGCGCTGGGACGGCAAGGGTTATCCCGATGGCCTTAAGGGCGACGAAATTCCCATTGCCGCACAGGTGGTTTCGGTGGCCGACGTGTACGATGCTCTGACGAGCGTGCGCGTGTACAAGGACGCTATCCCGCACAAGGCGGCAATTCAGATGATCCTGGATGGTAAGTGCGGCACCTTTAACCCGCTGCTGCTCGATTGTCTGCTCGAGGTGCAAGACCAAATTGCCGAGACGTTGGCACGCCCCGCTGATGTCGTCGCGTTTCCCACGATTTAGTTTGACCAAAGGAGTTTTTAATCCATGATTTCCATGCGTGAGGCGTATGAGAAGATCGGCGCCAATTATGATGACGCGTGCGCTCGGCTGATGGGCGAGGAAATGCTCGCCCGCTTTGCCCTCAAGTTTTTGGATGACGAGAGCATGGACAAGCTGGAGGCAGCCATGGCGGCGGGAGACGCCGAAGGTGCGTTTATGGCAGCGCACACGCTCAAGGGCGTGAGCCAGAACCTGGGATTCGATAATCTGTACGAGCCGGCGGTCGTGGTAACCGAAGCACTGCGTGGTGCCGATGCCGTTGACGGCGCTCGCGAGGGGATGCATGCGCTGCAGCAGCAATATGCGGCTACGATGTCGGCCCTGCGCGAGGCGGCCGAATAAGGGCTTGCGAGCCTTGGACTGTGTGCCGGCAGCATATAGGTAATAGGGCGCCCCGCCGGACCATGTGGCCGGCGGGGCGCCCCTTTTGTGTTGTGCTGTCCGTGAACTAACGGGCCTGCTTGACCTTTGCCGCTGCCTCGACAAACGACTTCCACAGGTTAAAGTCGGTCTCGAGCGTCTTCCACGTGTACTCGGGGTGCCATTGCACACCCAAGCAGAACGGCTGGCCTTCGACCTCGATGCACTCGGGAACGCCGTCGGTTGCCTTGGCGACCAAGCGCGTGCTTTTACCCAGACGCTCGACGCAGCAGTGGTGTGCGGAGTTGGTCTGGATCAGCCTGTGCCCGCCAACCGCGCGCTCCAACAGCGAACCCGGCACGACCTCGACGGGATGCACGGGGTCGTTGAGCACGTGGGTGTGGCGCCACTGCGTGCGGCCCTCGCGAGCGCCCAGGCTCGGCACGTCCATGCACAGGGTGCCGCCAGTGGCGACGTTGAGCAGCTGCGTGCCGCGGCAGGTGGTAAAGAGCGGCTTCTTGGCGCGAAGCACCTCGTTAACCAGCTTAAACTCAAAACGGTCGCGAATCTCGCAGCACAGCGTGGGATCGTAAGGACGCTCGTCGCCCCAACGTTTGGGGTTGACGTCCGGGCCGCCGGGAATAGCGACACCATCGGCGATTTCCACGTAATGACGGATGACCTCAATGTCCTCGGTGATGGACATCTGCAGTGGCAGGCCGCCGGCGGCAAGGATGGCATCGACAAAGACGCTTGCGATTTCCTCGTTGGGAGAGAGCGTCTCGCTTAAAAACGGCTTTGCATCTTCCCAGCGCGGCGCGACGAGGATGAGCGGACGGTCGGCGGGGGCGACGTCGACGTGCGGGGTATAGGACGAGGAAGTACGTGTTCCGATCATTGGTGTTGCTTTCGAATCCGGGTGGACATGGCACAGGGGTGCGCGGGACAAACGCTGGTGATGAATTTGCCCGCTGGCAATTGGGTTAGTGGCCCTTGATGGAGTTGAGGAAGTCCTGGGCGCGCTTGGTCTGGGGGTGGTCGAAGAACTCGTCGGGCGTGCCGGTTTCCACGATTTGGCCGTCGGCCATAAACACGACACGGTCGGCCACGCGGCGGGCAAAGTTCATCTCGTGCGTGATGACGATCATCGTCATGCCCTGCTGGGCCAGACGGACCATGACCTCGAGCACCTCGTTGATCATTTCGGGATCGAGGGCACTTGTGGGCTCGTCAAAGAGCATGGCCTTGGGTTGCATGGCAAGCGAGCGGGCGATGGCTACGCGCTGCTGCTGGCCGCCCGAAAGCTGTGCGGGCACCTTATCGGCCTGCTCGGCAACGCCTACGCGGCTCAGCAGATCCATGGCGCGCTCACGGGCCTCATCCTTGGAGACACCCAGCACATCGACCGGTCCCAGCATGACGTTCTGCAGCACCGTCATATGTGCAAACAGGTTGAACTGTTGGAACACCATGCCCAGTTCGGCGCGCATGCGGGCAAGGTCCTTGCCTTCTTGCGGCAGGGGCTCGCCTTCGATGAGGATCTCGCCCGAGTCGATGGTTTCCAGGCGGTTGATGGTGCGGCACATGGTCGACTTGCCCGAGCCCGAGGGGCCAATTACAACGACGACCTCGCCGCGGTCGACCGAGAGATTGATGTCGTTGAGGACGTGCTGGTCGCCATAGTGCTTATCGACGTGTTTGAGCTCGATCAGCGGCTGATTGCCGGTGGAAGAGGTGCTCTGTGCCATGGTGCTCGGCTCCTTATGACTCGAAATGGTAAAGCGTTAGCGGATGATGGTCGCGCCGGTCTTGTGCGAAACGTAGACGGCGGCCTTGTTAATCGCGACGTTGATGAGGATATAGATGACCGCGATTACCAGGTAGACCGACACGAGGGCGTCGTAGTTGGTAATGAGCACGCGGGCATTTTGCATGAGGTCGGGGTAGCTCACCACATAGGCGACGGTGGTGTCCTTGACCACGACTACAAGTTGTGAGATTAACGACGGAATAATAAACCGAATAGCCTGAGGCAACACGATTTTAAAGGTGATTTTAGCCTTGGAGAGACCGAGCGCCTGGGCGGCTTCGACCTGACCGCGCGGCACGGCGTTGACGCCGGCACGGAAGATCTCGGCAAGTACGCCGGCTGCAGCGAGCGCGACAGGAAGCGTGAGCATCCAAAACGACGGCAGCGCGATCTTGTACTGGGGCAGCACCAAAAAGAAGAAGTAGATGAACAGCAGACTCGGCACGCCGCGGAAGAAATCGGTGAGCACGCGGCAGACCAGCTGCAGCGGCTTAATGTCGCTGGTGCGGCCGAGCATAAGGCCTAGGCCCAGCACCAGTGCGATGGCGCCAGCGGTGAGTGCGACTTTAACGGTGCCCTCAAAGCCGGCAAGCAGGAACTTCCAGGTGGTGAGGTGCGTAAAGAAATACCAATAGTGGACCGAAAGCTGGCCGGTCACATAAAAGCGCTGCAGTACCAGGACGACGAGTGCGGCCACGGCAACAAGCGAGATGGCGGTGCCGATGCGAATCTTGGCGCGCATCTTGGGGCCGGGAGCCTCGTAGAGCGCATCGCGCATGGTAAGCGCAGGGGAGGAGTGCTTGCTCATCGGAGGATCCTCACCTTCTTATCGATGTGGTTGCCAATGTGGCTCACCACAAAGGCTGTGCCCAGGTAGCCGAGCGCCGAGATAAAGAACGCGGCGACGCCGCCGAGCGAGCGCGTGTTGATGTAGCTCACCACACCGGTGAGCTCCTGCGGTTGCAACGGCACCTGACTGCCGAGCGCGGTGGTGAGCATGACGGCGATAAAGAGGTTGGTCATGGGCAGCACGCTCGAGCGCAGCGCCTGCGGAATCACGATCTTGGCGAGGATGCGGCTGAAGCTCATGCCCAGCGAACGGGCGGCTTCGACCTGACCGACGCCAACGGTGTTGATGCCGCTCATAAAGTTCTCGGAGCCAAAGGCCGAGCCCAAAAGGACCGTGGCGACGATAACGCAGGTGCGGTAGGGCAGGACGACCTTGAGCGGCGGCAGCGCATAGACGACGATGATGAGCAGCGCGATGCCGGGGATGTTACGGAAGACCTGGACATACAGGTCGCCAAAGACGCGCAGTGGCTTGAGCGGCGACACGCGCATCACGGTGACGGCGACGGCCAGTACCATGGCGATGGCAAACGACTCAAGCGTCATGCCCCAGGTTGCTAGCAGCGCGTCGATATAGTTCTGGCCATAGAGCGACCAGAGTTCGGAGAGACTCATGCGGACCTCCCGCCGATAAGGAAAGGGGCTCCCGTGTGTACGGAAGCCCCGACAACTCAGTGAGGAAACAGTTTACCGCAATAAAGCGCATCATGCGTTTCCGTATGGTTTCGTTGCGGCCGTTACCAGGCTCGCTGCCTAGGCGCCGATCTCGGGCAGCTCGGGAACATTGGTGTCGCCCGTACGGTCGCCAATGCAGATCTGCCACAGCTCAGTCCAGGTGCCGTCGTCCTCGATCTTCTTAAGGAAGTCGTTGACAAAGGCGACGCCGTCGGAATCGAGCGGCAGACCGATGCCATAGGGCTCCTTGCTGCCGAAGGGCTTGCCGGCGATCTTGTACTTACCGGGCTCGCGGACCAGGGCGCTCTGCTGCATGTTGTTGTCGATGACGTAGGCGTCAACACGACCCTGCTGGAGTGCCTGGCGGGCCTCCTCGTCGGTCTTGAACTCCTGCTGGCTGGCCTTGGGGGCGAACTCCTCCAGGATGGCAGGGCCGTTGGAGCCGGACTGGACGGCGACGTTCTTGTCGGCCAGGTCGTCGACGCTCTTGATGTCGTCGTTATCGGCGAGCACCAGGATGGCCTGCTGGGTGTAGTAGTAGGGGCCGGCGAAGGAGACGAGCTTCTTGCGTTCGTCAGTAATGGTGTAGGTGGCAAAGACAGCGTCGACCTGGCCGTTCTGCAGGACAGACTCGCGCGTGTCCGAGGTCACCTGGGTAATCTCGACCTTGTTCTCGCCCAGAATGTAGTTGGACAGGAGCTGTGCGATACCGGCATCGAAGCCGCGGGTCTGACCGTCTTTCTCGTTGAGGAGGGAGAAGAGCGTGGAGGTCTGAACGCCACCGATCTTAAAGACGCCGGCGTCCTTGACGGCCGTCGCCCAGGTGCTGGCGGCGATGGCGTCGTCATCAGCCTTGGGGCCGTCGTTGACGAGCTTGTCGAATGCCTTGGCATCGAGCGTGGTGGAAGCCTCGGTATCCTCGGAGCCCTTGGAGGAGCCGGTGGCGGAACCCTTGTCGGCCTCGGCGCTGGTGTCAGAGCAGCCGGCAAGACCAAGGCCGGCGACGGTTGCGAAGGTGGCGGCAACGAAGCCGCGGCGGTCGAGAACGACCTGCTGGGAGAGGTTCTTGCTCATGGTAGAACACCTTTCTCAATAAAATCCCTAGCGGTTGAGTAGAGTTATACCCTATCGCGCTCAAATGGGTCAACACGAAATAACTCAGAAACATACTTGCCTTATGGGTAATTCTACCTACCAAAAAGGGACAGGCACCTTTGTGGTGGTTCTTGCAGATGTGGCGGCCTGCCTCGCTGCTTTGTCTCAATCTGTAACAGGTAGACGAGGAAATGGGTTCTAACTGTTACAGATCGAGATTTTCTCTTCAGGGGAATTCGAATGTCTCAATCTGTAACATCTGGACGGCCAAAAGGTCTCTACCTGTTACAGATTGAGACAAAGGTCAGGGACTAAGACGTCTTGTCTAGATCTGTAACAGTTAGACGGGAATTCGGGCTCTAGATGTTACAGATTGAGATAATCGCGTCGCGAAAATAAAAACCTCCGCAGGGGTGCTTCCCTTGCGGAGGTTTTTTACTCGTTGAGCAGCCTCACGGCTTCGGCGGCCATGTTCTCGACCGTCATGCCGTTATGCGCGAGCAGTTCGTTGGGGTCGTAGCGGTCGGGGAAGCCCTTGGCGATGCCGAAGGTGCGCGTGCGCACAGGTGTGCAGGCCAGATAACATGCCACGCGCTCGCCCCAGCCGCCGTCCAAGATGCCGTCCTCGAGGGTGACGACAACGCGATGCTCGGCGGCAAGGCTGTCGAGGAACTCACGGTCAAGCTCGGTTGTAAAGCGCGGGTTGACGAGCGTGGCCTCGATGCCGTACTCGGCAGCCAAGCGGTTTGTCACGCGCTCGCCCAGCTCAAAGAAATCGCCAAGTGCGAGCACGGCAACGTCGCGACCCCGGCGCACCACGTTGTAGCGAACGGCGCTGTAGTCGGTGTCCTCGACGGGTGCCAAATCGGGGCGGCTAACCAGGCCGATGCCCGGTACACGAATCGCCACGGGATGCTCGCGGTGGTCGAGCGACCAGCTCAGCATGGACAGATATTCCTCCATGCAAGCCGGTGCAAGGTAGCGCATGTTGGGAAGTCCGCCCAGCATGGAAATATCAAAGAACGAGAGGTGCGTCTCGGACGTGGTGCCAAAGATCGACGCGCCAAACACCAAGATGGTTGCGGGAGCGTCGTTGAGGCACAGGTCGTGCCACAGCTCGTCGTAGGCGCGCTGCAAAAACGTGCCGTACACACCAAAGACTGGCTTGGCGCCCGAGCGCGCAAGCGCGGTGGCAAAGGTCACGGCGTGCTCCTCGGCAATGCCCACATCGACGAACTGTTTGCCGGCGGCAGCGCGAAGCTCGGGTGTAAAGCCCATGATGTAGGGCGTGGCGGCCGTGATGCCCACGACCTGCGATTCGCGCTCGATGGCGGCGCTGAGCGCCTCGCCCGTAATGTCGGCATAGGTGCGCGGCGCAGGCTCGCTCGGATGGCCCGGGCAGAGCTTGCGTCCAGTTGCCATGTCAAACGGACCCACGTGATGCCAGCGTTCGGGGTCGTTCTGGGCTGGCTCAAAGCCCTTGCCCTTGGCGGTGGAGACGTGCAGCACGATGGGATGATCGATATTGCGCAGTTCCTGCAACGCATCGACGAGGGCCAACACATCGTTACCGGCGTCCAGGTAGCGGTAGTCGAGCCCCATCGCGCGGAAAACGTTGCGCTCGCAGGTGCCGTTGCTGGCGCGCAGTTCGGCCAGATTGCGATACAGGCCACCATGGTTCTCGGCAATGGACTGGTCGTTATCGTTGACAATGATGATCAGGTTGCTGTCGAGCTCGGCGGCGTTGTTAAAGCCCTCAAACGCCAGGCCGCCCGAAAGCGAACCGTCGCCAATGATGGCGATGACGTTGTACGCGTCACCCGCCAGGTCGCGCGCGTGGGCAAGGCCGCAGCCCAGGCTCACCGACGTGGAGGTATGGCCCATGGCGAACAGGTCGTGCTCGGACTCGTCGGGGTTGGCAAAGCCAGAAGCCTCACCATAACGCTCCGGATCGATATAAGTGTACGCGCGCCCAGTCAGCGCCTTGTGGGCGTAGGTCTGGTGCGAAACGTCAAAGACAATCTTATCGATGGGGGAGTTAAACACGCGATGAAGCGCAACCGTAAGCTCAACGACGCCCAGGTTGGGGGCAACGTGCCCGCCGACGGCGGCGGAGCTTTCGAGGATGGCATGGCGAATCTCGCCGCAGAGCTGCGGGAGCTCGGCGCGATTAAGAGCCTTGACGTCCTCGGGCGTTGTCGTTTGCGTAAGCAGCATCGTTGTGGGTTACTCCATGCGAATCGAGCACCGGCGCTCCCTCGGCCGGCACAATTGCACAAAACAGTCTCGCACATTTTGGCGTTTGATATGTGACGGCGGCGCGGTAATTCGCCAACTGGCGGGGCAAAACGTTTTGTCCGATGCCATACTGGTAAATTCGATGATGATTTATTTCAATGCGTGCAGGCCGTGGCTTGTTGTCGTGAGTCGCTGGAAGGAGGCAGCATGTCCGATGTCGTTCGTGCCGAGAAAATCGCGTGCGAAGTGGACCATGCTGCCCGCCAACTGGCACAGGCGGGCCGCTTGGACCTGACGCACGAGTTCATCCAGCATGGCGACGTGACGGTCTATGCACATGTGACCTCGGTAGCGCGGACAAGCTTGTCCCTTGCCGAGCGCTTGGGCCGTGCTGGCATCTCGGTCGACCGCGGCTCGCTGCTGCGCGGGGCTCTGCTGCACGATTACTTTCTCTATGACTGGCACGATTCCGATCCAAGCCATCGGCTGCATGGCTTTCGCCACCCGTTTTTTGCCCTGGCACGTGCGGAGGAAGATTTTGAGCTGACGCCGCGCGAGCGGAATATTATCGTGCGGCATATGTTTCCGCTGGTGCCAGTGCCGCCGACGTGTCGTGAGGCTTGGATTGTATGCCTGGCAGATAAATGGTGCGCGCTGCGCGAGACGGTCTCCGGTCGTCTGCGGCGCAAGGACGAGGCAGACGATGGCGTGAGCAGCGAATCGAGCGAAAAGAGGAGAGGGTAGACGGTGGAAACCGCGATTGATATGGCGTTCGGCGGCGCGACGCTTGCCGCCTGTCCGCTCTCGGCGCTGGTGCTCTCGTTTGCCTTCTACGGTTTTTGCGGTTGGGCATGGGAGTCGACAGTATGCGCCATGCTCAACCACGGACGCTTTGCCAACAGCGGCTTTTTGCTGGGGCCGTGCTGTCCCATCTATGGCGCGGGCGGCATTGCCTGCTGGCTGCTGTTGCGTGGGATTCCGGATGCCTCGAGCCAGTTTGTCGCTGCGGCGCTTGTGTGCAGCGTAATCGAGTACAGTGTGGGCCTTCTATTGGAAAAAACAACAGGCGCGCGCTTTTGGGATTACTCGCACCTGCCGTTTAATTTGCATGGACGCATCTGTCTGTACTGGGCCTGCGCGTTTGGCTTGGGTGCGTTGTGCATTTGCCGTTTAGTGGAGCCGGCATTGTTGGGGCTGCTTGGCCATCTGCCGGTGCTGATTGTGCGGCTGTCCGCCTTTATCGTCGCGGTCGCGATGATGGTCGACGCGGCGTGCTCGTTGGCGAGCTGGCGGCGTCTGTCCGATCAGCTGGAGCGCGTGCGCGCAGACCTTGCCGACCGCATCAACGAGTCGCTTGCCGATGCCTCGGACTCAATGCTCGAGCGCATTCCCGAATCGACGATTGACTCGGTGACACAGACGCACATCCGTAGCCGTGCCGTTAACGCGTGGCTGGCCGAGCTGGGTGACGCGACGCTCGATGCTCTGCGCGAGAAGGCTTCGATGCCGACGTTTATCGCGGACGGCGCTCGCGGCCTGGCGCTCGCTGCCCGCCGCGTGGCCGATGCCGCGCCGAGCATGCCGCGTCCGTCGCTCAGTCGTCGCCTTGCCGGCAAGCGCATGAGCCGTCCGGTGCCGAGTGTATCGCTCAGTCGTCGCGACCTGCGCTTCTTCAATGCCTTCCCGCGCTTGCGCATCAACCGCTACGAAGGCGTCATCCGAGCTACCGACCTCCGCGACCGCGCCCGCGAGCTGTTCCGACGCTAGCCGGGACGGGTACGCTCGCGGCTTCCTTGCTCGCGTATTTCCCGTTCGTTTCGCGCCCGTTGCCGCGCCGTTTCCAAGATTGCGGCACCGTTTCCATTCGACAACGCAGCATTTAACAACGCCGTATCTGGTCTACACCAGTTGCCCCTCGGCCGCATTATGGGCGCCGACAACGTTCATGCGATCAAGGGGGAGCGAATGTACGATACGGGATCGACAACGTTTATGCTCATCTGCACCATGCTCGTGTTTTTAATGACACCGGGTCTGGCGTTTTTCTATGGCGGCCTGTCCAGGCGCAAAAATGTCATCAACACCATGCTCATGTGCTTTGGCGCCATTGGTCTGGTTGGTGTGCTGTGGATTGTTGCCGGCTGGTCGCTGGCCTACGGCGGTGACGGTTCCAGCCCGTTTATTGGAGGCCTTGACCAGCTGCTGTGCTTGCCGGTGCTCAACCAGGTGCTGCAGGCGGCTGAGGGCACCGCGTCGGACGGTGCCGTCTACCCGGAGATTATCAACATCGCCTTCCAGATGGCGTTTGCCATGATCACTGCTGCTATCGTCACGGGTAGCCTGGCCGGCCGCGTTAAGTTTGGTGCCATGACGGCCTTCCTGGGCATTTGGCTGCTCGTGGTCTATGCGCCGCTCGCCCACATGGTCTGGGGCGGCGAGGGCTCCTTTATCGGTGACATGATCGGCGCGCTCGACTTTGCCGGCGGCGACGTGGTGCACATTTCGTCCGGTCTCACGGGCCTGATTCTCTGCTTAATGCTCGGCCGTCGTCGCGGCTTTGGCATGGTGAGCTACCGTCCGCATAACGTGCCGTTTGTGGCGCTGGGCGCTGGCCTGCTTTGGTTTGGCTGGTTTGGCTTTAACGGCGGCAGCGAGTTTAAGGCCGACGCCGTGGCGGCGCTCGCCATCCTCAACACCGTGACGGCCAGCGCGGCTGGTATGGTCTCGTGGCTTGCCGTCGAGCGCGTGCACACCGGTCGCCCCACGCTGGTGGGCGCTAGCACCGGTCTGGTCGCGGGCCTCGTGGTGGTCACGCCGGGCGCGGGCTTTGTCGAGCCGTGGGCAGCGCTGATCATGGGCCTGATCGTCTCGCCTGTCTGCTACCTGGCCATCAGCCATCTTAAGACCAAGTTCGGCTACGACGATGCGCTCGACGCGTTCGGCTGCCATGCGGTCGGCGGTATCGTGGGCGGCATCTGCACCGGCATCTTCTGCGTGCCCGAGCTGTCCTGGACCGACTTCGGCGGCCTTCTGTACACCGGCGATGTGAGCCTGCTGTGCAGCCAAATCGCAGGTATCGCCATCACCATTGTATTCGTCGGCATTCTCGACG
>CABUUD010000041.1 GCA_902494585.1 uncultured Collinsella sp.
CTCGGGAGCGGGCTTCTCGACCAGGCCGCCGATGCGCCAAACGGCACCGGGCTCGTCGTCGGCGGCATTCTCGAAGCCCTCGAGAGCGCCCACGCGATCGCCGGCGATAACGCCATAGCGGCTGACTTCCTCGGGAGCGCACGCGGCAACGGCGATAACAGAAGCGCCACCGTGCTCCTTGGAGACGGCAAGCATCTTGTCGCAGATGTCGCGGTTGGGCACAACGTAGTCGCCCAGAAGAACCAGGAAGTTCTCCCCCGCCACAGCGTCAGCGGCAGAGCGAATGGCGTGACCGAGGCCCTTGGGCTCGTACTGATAGCGGAAGTCGACCGGCATACCGCCCGCATGGGCGACGGCGTCGGCATAAGCATCCTTGCCGCGCTCGCGCAGCAGGTTCTCGAGCGAACGATCGGGCTGGAAGTAGCTCAGCAACTCGGGCTTGCCGGGAGAGGTGACGATAATAGCATCGTCGACCTCATCGGGGTCGAGCGCCTCCTCAACGACGTACTGGATGACCGGTTTGTCGAGCACCGGCAGCATCTCTTTGGGCGTGCACTTGGTGCCAGGCAGAAAACG
This sequence comes from uncultured Collinsella sp., assembly GCA_902494585.1. Taxonomy (GTDB): domain Bacteria; phylum Actinomycetota; class Coriobacteriia; order Coriobacteriales; family Coriobacteriaceae; genus Collinsella. The sequence continues at coordinate 577 of CABUUD010000041.1, forward strand.
CGTGCCAAGACCGGCGGCGGGGATGATTGCCTTCATGTTATTCAAGGATCCTTTCGCAGGCGCAGGATGCGCCCTGTGCGTGCGGCACGGCGGCCGCAGACCAAATTGCGATATTGAAGTATCTTACCGCCGGAGACATACGTCGCCGTAAGGCAAACGCAATTCTTCAGCAGGTCAACGCAAATTATTGCTCGAATGATGCAATTTTACGCCCCAGCGGTAACGGGATTGGCACGGCGAAGACAGCGGTGTTCTGCGTGCCGAGCAATGGGAATGAGGGGCCAAAACAAAAAAGACGGGGCTCGCAATGCGAACCCCGTCTGCAAAGAAATCTGGCGAGAAAGCCTGATTACTTGAGGGTGACAGCAGCGCCAGCAGCCTCGAGCTTCTCCTTGGCAGCCTCGGCGTCCTCCTTCTTGGCACCCTCGAGAACAGCCTTGGGAGCGCCCTCGACGACCTCCTTGGCCTCCTTCAGGCCAAGGTTGGTGAGCTCACGGACGGCCTTGATGACCTGGATCTTGTTGTCACCGAAGCCCTCGAGCACGACGTCAAACTCGGTCTTCTCCTCGGCCTCAGCAGCGCCAGCAGCGGGAGCGGCGACAACGGCGGCAGGAGCAGCGGCGGAAACGCCGAAGGTGTCCTCGATAGCCTTAACGAGCTCGGAAGCCTCGAGAAGGGTCATTTCCTTAAGAGCATCGATGATCTCATCGGTGGTAAGCTTAGCCATTTCTAAGTCCTTTCGGTTTCCGTGCAGATGCACGGAGATCAGTTAAAACACGACGCGAATGCGTCAGGGGTGCGGCGTTGCCGCCGCGGGTGAAAACAGCGACTAGGCTGCCTTCTGCTCGGAGACCTGCTGGATCGAACGAGCGAGACCAGAGGAAACGCCGTTGACGCAGACAGCGATGTCGCGAGCGAAACCGGAGATGAGACCGGCGATCTGACCGAGAAGCTGATCCTTGGTGGGCAGCTCGGCGATAGCCTTAACATCATCAGCGGAAACGGCCTTGCCGTCGGAGATACCGCCCTTGATCTCAAGGACGCCCTTGGACTTAGCAGAGAAGTCCTTAAGGGTCTTAGCGGCCTCGACCGGCTCGGTCTCGTAGAACACATAAGCGACGGGGCCGGCGAGGATCTCGTCGAGCTCGGGCTGCTCCTGGTTCTTGAGAGCGATCTTGACCAGGTTGTTCTTGTAGACCTTCATCTCGGCGCCGCACTCGCGAAGCTGATGACGCAGCTCCTGAGCCTGCTTAACCGTCAGACCGTTGTAGTTGACGACGAACAGACCGGCGTTCTCGGCGATACGGGACTCGATCTCTGCAACCTTGTCGATTTTGTACTGCTGGGGCATGAATTACACCTCCTCGAATTCTTTCCGGGCACGGTCCGCCACAAGGACGTGACGGGGGCATGTCCAAAAAGAAAGCCCCCGCGCTGCATGAGCGACGGGGGCGAGAAGACATATCTACTCGACCACCTCGGCTGGCGGGATATCCCATTAAGCTCGCGGGCGATGCCCGTTTGCACCGGCTGTCTCTGGCAGCGGATTCGTGCGTGAACCGAAAGTATTATGGCGGGGACCCCGGCGTCGGTCAACGGGCGCGAGGATTCGTACACAAACCCTGCATACGCTCCGGCCGGGAGGGGCAGGGCGAGTTTTCCGCTCGGTCAAGTCCTGGCTCGCACGAAGGCCACATTAAGTGGCCTTCGGCTCGTGCGGAATCTACGGAAAACTCGCCCTGCCCCTCCCGGCCGGAGCTACGTTGCCTTTGCTGCGAATCCTCGTGTCCGTTGGCCGGCGCGCCCCACTCATAATGCTTGGGTCAGTGGGCTGATGTGTTGCGTTCCGTTGGGCTATAGGGTTGAAATGAAGGTGGACAGGCGATTTAGGCCTTCGTCCAGATCTTGGTCGGATACGCAGTAGCTTAGGCGGATGTGGCCTTCGGTGCCGAAGCAGTCTCCCGGGACTAGGGCTACGTTTGCCTCTTTGATGGCTTTGATGCAGAAATCTTCGCTTGTTAGGCCGTACTGTTTGATGTTGGGGAAAGCGTAGAAGGCTCCTGCCGGTTCCACTACGTCGAGGCCCATGGCGTCTAAGGCCGCGAGCACGCGTTCGCGACGGGCTCGGTAGACATTGAGCATGGGGGTTGGGTCGACGGTCAGGGCTCGCGCTGCGGCGTCCATCTCAAAGGAGACGGCGCTCGATACTAAGTATTGGTGGGCCTTTGCGATCTCGGCGATGACGGGGGCTGCGGCTGCGAGCCAACCTAAGCGCCAGCCGGTCATGGCCCAGGGCTTGGAGAAGCTCTCGATGACCACCGTCTGCTCGCGTAGCTCCGGGTGGCGCTGGGCAAATCGCTCGTAGCCGTCCACGTAGACCAGGCGGCTATATACGTCGTCGCAGACCACGTAGATGCCCGCCTGCTCCGCCACGTGTGCCACGGCGTCGAGCGACGCCGCGTCGAGGATGCAGCCCGTAGGATTGTTGGGCGTGCAGATGACGATGGCCTTGGTCGCCGGCGTCACGCAGGCACGAAGCGCCTCCTCATCAATCTGGAATTGCGCAGGCTCCGTATCCAAATAGACCGCATTGGCGTGGTTGGCCACGACGATGCTCTCGTACAGGCCAAAGGCCGGCGTGGGGATGATGACCTCGTCGCCGGGGTTGAGCATAGCCATGAATGTTGCCGACAGGGCCTCGGTCGCGCCGTCGGTCAAGATGACCTCGTCGGCCGAAAACGTAAGGCCCGCGTCCCCCATGTAGGCAGACAACGCCTCACGCAGGGCGGGGCGACCGTTGTTGGGCGGATAGTGCGTGTCACCGCGGTCCAGTGCGGCAGTCACCTCGGCGCTAATCACATCGGGCGTGGGAAAATCGGGCTCGCCGAGCGCAAGCGCAATGCATCCCGGATGCTGAGCAGCGAGCGCGTTGATTCGGCGGATTCCGGAGGGCTTGAGCGTGGCAAGCGAGGTATTCATGGGCAGGCGCATGGCGTTCCTTTCGTAAGGGTTGCACTAGGATAGCGCGGCGAGGCGCCGCCAGACGGTGTAACCTAAACGGAAACCAACCGGAAAGGAGGCGGCATGGAGACGATCGCGCGCTGCGATGTACCAAAAACACTGCATAACATCGCTTTTGTCAGTATTCCCGAGAGCGCCGATCTTGAGTTTTTGCTTTGGGACCTGCAGGATGCCATCGCCGCCTATGCTCAGCTTTCTGGCACCACACTCCCCCACCCGGTCGATTTGAAGGCGGATGATGCCGGTGCAGCCGATGGCATGGTGCTCGCCATTGATGATGCATTTGACGATGAGGCTATGATCGCTGTCGAGCAGATACTCGATCGCCTTAAGAATACAGACGCGCGCGTCTATGTCATCGTCCAAGCCCTGTCCAAAAGCACCAAGCAGGCGGACGAAGCCCTCGACCGCCTGTATCGGGAATGCCTTCTACGTGATCTGCCGTGGTGCAACGGCATTGTTGCCTGTGCCGGCAGCGGCATCGCAGCGCTTCGCCACTCACCGCGCATGGGACTCCTGCGACGGCCATTTTCGGAAGCGATGGATAAACTTGTGGGCGCTGTGCGCATGGGCTGCTCCATTGAGCATGCGCAGCTGCTTGGCGGCGGCAATGCCGATAGCGTCGATGCTGACGGCATGGTGCGCGTCAAGCCCGCGCTGCCCGCACCGATATGGCATGCCATCATGAAATACCTCGGCAGCCGCGCCCAATCAGATATCTAAATTACAGAGCGCCCCATTCAACGGCCTCGCGCCAGCGCTCGACAAGGCGTTCCAGGCGCCATGCCGCATTGGCGGGACTTGTCGACGGCAGAACGATGGCCGGTAGCCCGGTGCGTTCTTGTAGATAGCGCTTGTAGAGCCGGCCAGCTGTACCGCCGTTGCATATCACCTGCTCAATGGGAGCTGCGCCGGTAATGCGCTCGACATGCGCCGGAACGACGTTTTTGATGCTCGCGTCGCTTGAGCCCTTGATGTCACAGCTCTCGATCACGTCCCACAGGGCCACACCGCCGTTCAGCAGCATAGCCCGCTTGGCGGCAATCGAGACGTCGAGCGTCGCGGGCTCACCGCTTGCCAAAGGGTCGCCCTCGTTGGGCGGCACGGGCACACCGAGGCATGCGGCCATCACGCGCCAAAAGCGATTCTGAGGGTTACCGTAATAAAAGGCATTGGCACGCGAAAGCACCGAGGGAAACGACCCGAGCACCAAAACGCGCGAGTGCTCGTCAAACACGGGTTCAAACCCATGCTCAATATGTTGATAGCCCTCGTCGGACGCAGTCACGATCTAGACCCTCAACAGATAGCGCACCTCGTAGGGTGCAAGCTCAAGAGAGCCCGGCAGCTCGACCGTGGGAGCATCGTCGGCAAGCAGGTCGACGAAGGAGCCGTTGAGTTCGCCGGCGCCAAAGGTGTAAGGCTCGTCCACGGCGTTCACCGCCACGAGCACCGTCGCGTCGTTGCAGGCGCGCTCGAACAGCAGCTGCTTGTTCTGGATCACCACGTTGCGATAGGCACCGTAGTTGAGAGCACGGGCCGCCACGTCGTCGGCCGAGCGCAGGTGCGTGAGCTGCTTGATGAAAGCCGTCAGCTCGTTGGGCGCAGGCTCATCGAGCGCAGGGCGCAGCGCCCAGTCGCCATCGGGGCCGCCCTTTTCGCCGGTAATTCCCCATTCGCTGCCATAGTAGACGCACGGGATGCCCGGCATGCCAAAGAGCATGCCATAGGCGGGACGCAGGCACGACTTGTCGGTAAGGATGCTCGCCAGGCGCGGCACGTCATGGTTGTCGACAAACGACAGCAGGTGCTTGCCACGGTAGATGCACCAGGGGTCGCCGCCAAACTGACGGTGCAGCGAATGGGCGATCTCGAACATGTTGACCGAGTTAAAGCTGGAGTACAGGCCCTTGTAGCACTCGTAGTTGGTGCAGGAGTCGAGCATCTCGTCGTTGACGATCTGACTGTAGTCGCCGTGGAGCGTCTCGCCGATCAGCACAAAGTCGGGCTTAAGCTCACGGGCAAAGTTATGCAGACGACGCATGAAATCGCGGTCGAGCATGTAGGCAACGTCCAGGCGCAGACCGTCGACGCCAAAGACATCGGCCCAAAAGCGCACGGACTCGAGTAGGTAATCGATCACAGCGGGATTTTGCAGGTTGAGCTTCACGAGCTCAAAATGGCCTTCCCAACCCTCGTACCAAAAGCCGTCGCCATAGCAGGAGTCGCCGTCAAAGCTAATGTGGAACCAGTCCTTGTACGGCGAGTCCCACTTACACTCCCGCACATCGCGGAAGGCCCAAAAGCCGCGACCGACGTGGTTGAAGACGGCGTCGAGCACCACGCGGATGCCGTGGGCATGCAGCGTCTCACACACGGCGGCAAAGTCGGCATCCCCACCCAGGCGGCGGTCGATATGGCGCAGGCTGCGCGTATCGTAGCCGTGGCTATCAGACTCGAGCGGCGGGTTGATCAGTACAGCGCCAATACCAAGTTTCTGCAAGTAGTCGGCCCATTGGGCGATTTTCATGATGGGCGCATCGGGGTTGGGCGCGGCGTTGGCAGCCTGGGCGAGCTCATCCTCGGCAACGGGTGCAGCGTTTTCGCGCGGAGCCCCGCAAAAGCCCAGCGGATAGATCTGATAGAACGTCGTCTCGTATGCCCACATAACAGCCTCCCGGTAAGCTCAACACAACGCCATCCATTGTATGCCTGCCGTGCATCCCCTCCCCCAAAATAAGTTGCGGTGGAATAGGGACTGTTTGCCGGGTTTATTGGGCCCAGCAGTCCGTATTTCACCGCAACTGATGAGGAGGATGTGGCTAGGCGACGGGCTTTGCGCGGCGTATGGCTGGGAACATCACCGTGATGGCGAGGATGACGCCCACGACGGCAATCGCCCCGCCCGCGAAGCCGATCCAAGCGATACCGGGACCCGAAACCACGGCGCCGCCGATTGCGGTGCCCGTGCCAATACCGAGGTTAAACAGGCCCGAGAAGATCGACATGGCGACGGCCGACGAATCTGCCGGCGTGTGCTTGATGAGCTCGGCCTGAAACGCCACGTTAAAGGCCGTGGCGCAGCAACCCCACAGTGCGCAGACGGCAAGCACTGTCACGAGCGACGATGCGGCCGGCCCCATGAGCAGCAGAGCCACCGGCACGCCGGAAAGCGTGATAGCAAGGAACGGAAAACGGTGCCCGTCGAACAGGCGGCTGAACAGCCAGCTGCCCACCAAGCCGGAACAGCCAAACGCCGTCAGCGTCATGGTGATGGCGCCCGCATCGACGTGCGCGACCTGCGCCAGGAATGGCTCGATATAGCTGTAGCTTGCGTAATAGCCGGTCGCCATGAAGACCGTGACTGCGTAGAGCGCGATGAGGAGAGGGTTCTTGAGCAGCTCGGGCAGCTGTTTGACGGTAAAGCGCTCACCCGCCGGCATGGCCGGGAACACCGCTGCCTGGTAGACGACCGCGATGGCTGAGAGGCCCCCGACCACGGCAAACGTCATGCGCCAGCCCACGGCCAAGCCAATGGCGCGACCGAGAGGCAGGCCAAAGATCTGCGCGATGGACGAGCCCGTGGCGATCATGCTGATGGCGAGCGCGCCGTGGCGAGTGTCGACCAGGCGCGAGGCCATAATCGAGGCGACTGACCAGAACACGGCATGTGCGCAAGCGACCACCAGGCGCGCGCAGACCAGGATGGGATAGGTCGGCGCCACAGCGGACAGGAACTGACCGAGCGAGAACACGGCCAGCACGCCCAGCAGCATCCGCTTGAACTCGAAGCGCGAGGCAAACACCATGAGCGGCAACGACAGCAGCATGACGCCCCAGGCATAGACCGAGATCATGATGCCCGCCTGGGCCTCGGTGAGCGAGAACGACGCGGCGATATCAGTCAAAAGGCCGATGGGCATAAACTCCGACGTGTTGAACACGAACGCACAGCAGGTGAGCCCGACGAGTGGGAGCCACTGCCTGAGCGTGATGCCGTCTTGCCTTGTCTGACTCATATATAACATCTCCAATCATTTTGAGCGGAGGCGATTATATAGCAACGGTCCCGCATCCGTCAGTAACGGACACGGGACCGAAACAATTCGATACACAGAGGTTGCGCCGTCAATAAATAACTAAGCCAACCCCAGCAATATGCCCGCCGAATGCACGACAAACGCCACGATCCAGGCGACCGTCACTTGAAACGCGAACACGGCAACGGCATAGCGCGCGCCCAACTCGCTCCTGACGGCGCCGATGGCCGCCACGCAGGGCGGGTACAGCAACGTAAAGACCAGGAACACGTAAGCGGTAAACGGCGAAAACATGGTCGAAAGTGCCGCGGGCGAGGTCGCGCCCAAAAGCACGGTGAGGGTCGAGATGACACTCTCCTTGGCGATAAGTCCGGTGACGAGCGCCGTGGATGCGCGCCAATCGCCAAAGCCAAGCGGCGCCAGCGCCGGCGCGATGATGCTGCCGAGGCCCGCAAGCAGGCTTTGCGACTGATCGGCGACCACATTAAAGCGGATATCGAACGTCTGAAGGAACCAGATGACCACCGTAGCGGCAAAGATAATGGTAAAGGCCTTGGTAATAAAGTCTTTGGCCTTATCCCATGCCAGCATCACCGTCGTCTTGACGCTCGGCAGGCGGTAATTTGGAAGCTCCATGATAAACGGCACCGGGTCGCCCTTAAATGCCGTGCGGTTGAGCACCAAAGCTGCGATACAGCCAACCGCAATACCAATCAGATAGAGCGAGACCATGGCGGGAACTGTCGCCTGCGGGAAGAATGCTCCGCACAGCAGACCGTAGACCGGCAACTTGGCCGAGCAGCTCATGAACGGCGTAAGCATGACCGTCATCTTGCGGTCGTGCTCGGATGGGAGCGTACGGGTCGACATGATAGCCGGCACGGTGCAGCCAAAACCGACGAGCATGGGCACGAAGCTACGGCCCGAAAGGCCAAAGCGACGCAGCACCTTATCCATGACAAAGGCCACGCGCGCCATGTAGCCCGAGTCTTCCAGAATGGAGAGGAACAAAAAGAGCACGACGATAATCGGCAGGAAGGTCAACACACTGCCCACGCCCGTAAGCACGCCGTCGACAGCCAGCGAGCGCACTACGTCGTTGGTGCCGAACGCCTTGAGGCCCGCATCGGCCGAGGCGATGATGGCGGCGATGCCGTCCTCCATGAGTCCCTGCAACGCCGCGCCGATCACGCCAAACGTCAGCCAAAAAACGAGGCCCATGATCACCAGGAACGCCGGAATGGCTGTGTAACGACCTGTCAGGATGCGGTCGATCTTGACGGAGCGCACGTGCTCGCGGCTCTCGTGCGGCTTAACGACGCAACGCCCACACACGTCGCCGATAAAGCTAAAGCGCATGTCGGCCAGCGCGGACAGGCGGTCGGTGCCGGCCTCGCCCTCCATCTGGGTAATGATGTGCTCGATGGCGTCGAGCTCGTTACGGTCCAGGTGAAGCGCCTCAGTCACCAGCTCGTCGCCCTCAACCAGCTTGGTCGCCGCAAAACGCACGGGAATGTGCGCCGTCGCGGCATGGTCCTCGATAAGGTTGGCGATGCCGTGAATGCAGCGATGCAGCGCGCCGCCGTCCGGACCATCGGGCGCGCAGAAGTCCAGGCGACCGGGGCGCTCGCGGAACCGCGCCACGTGCAAGGCATGATCCACCAACTCGCCAATGCCCTCGTTGCGGGCAGCACTAATGGGAACAACAGGCACGCCCAGCAGGCTCTCGAGCAGGTTGACGTCCACGGCGCCGCCGTTGGCCGTCACCTCGTCCATCATGTTGAGCGCGATGACCATGGGTCGATCGAGCTCCATAAGCTGCAGCGTCAGGTACAGGTTACGTTCGATGTTGGTGGCGTCGATGATATCGATGATGGCGTCGGGGTGCTCGTCCAGGATAAACTGGCGGCTTACGATCTCCTCGCCCGTGTACGGCGACAGAGAATAAATGCCGGGCAGGTCGGTAACGCTTGCCTCGGGGTGGTTGCGGATGGTGCCATCTTTGCGGTCGACCGTCACGCCAGGAAAGTTACCGACATGCTGGTTGGAGCCCGTCAGCTGGTTGAACAGCGTGGTCTTGCCGCAGTTTTGGTTGCCGGCGAGAGCAAAATGCAGCGGTGCGCCCTCGGGCACGGCCGTCTTTGCCGCGCGGGGCGAATACGTCCCCTCGCCCAGGGCCGGATGCTCCGTCGTGCCGATTGCGGCGTTAGCGCGCGGACCCGTATCGGTGTCGTGAATGCCCACGAGCTCGATGCGAGCAGCATCGTCCTTGCGCAGCGTCAACTCGTAGCCACGCAGGCGAATCTCGAGCGGGTCGCCCATGGGGGCGTACTTCATCATGGTGACTTCGGTGCCCGGCGTTAGGCCCATGTCCAAAATATGCTGTCGGAGTGCCTGATCGTCCGATGCCACCGATGCGACAACGGCGTCCTTTCCAATCTCGAGTGTATCGAGCTTCACGTCCGTGTTCCTCCCCCGGCGCCCACAGGGCGTTGCATTTATGTTCACCAAGGCTAACCGTTTGCCATGGCTAACCAATTTTAAGCTTACATGATAGCGTGAACACGCAACGACGTTCAATCGACAGATTGGTGCAAGGGGGATTCCGGGCCGTGGTTTCCCCGAGGACCGAAAGCCGCCCGCCCCCTCGACAAAATGATCCATTCCCTTCTTCGCATGCAAAACAACCAAGGAGTGTCCCAAGGCGCCGGCACAACAGGAACGTCCCCAGCTGCCGGCAGCATTTCGCCGCAACAGCAAAGGCCCGCGCTGGCAACAAATGTCACCTGCGCGGGCTTGGTGGGCGCTCACATAGGCACGTTATAGAGACCCACATCAGCTATGGAATGCCAAGTAGCACCGATACGCGATGCCCGCCGGCTTACCAAGCAATGAAACTCGCCATAGCCTTAGACAATCGGCGCAATGCCGGCAAAGTGCAGATACAGCGAAATGATTGCCACGACAATGACCACCGCCGCGATCAGCTTGTCGTGCAGGTGCGGAAGCACCGGCTTACCGCGACCTCGCTCGCCCAGCATATAGACGGGAATGGCCGGAGCAAAAAGGATCGTCGTGATCATAACGCCCTGAAGACCCGTCGACCACACCAGGAACAATGTGTAGATGAAGCCGAGCGTACCGAAGAAGCGCGCCTTGCCGACGCTTGGCGCATGCGGCCCGTCCAGATGCTCGTTCTTCCAGCCGATCACCATGTAATAGGCTGCCGAGCACACGTACGGAACTAGGATCGTATTGACTGCGCAGCTGTAGAAGAACTGGTAGGTGCTCGCCGCCACATACGACACAATCAAGAAGAGTTGCGTGATGCCGGAGCTCACGAGAACCGTTACCACCGGGGCGTCGTGTCTGTTCGTCTTAGCAAACGCCAGAGGGAAGGATCCCTGGCGTGCTGCCTCGAACGGCGTCTCGGACGCAATGATGACATAGCCCAGCAGCGCGCCAACCAGCGAAAGGATAACGCCAAGGTTTACGATGGCAGCGCCAACCGGACCGATTGCGCACTCGAGAATTCCCGCCATGGAGGGCGTTGCGAGCTGCGCCATCTCCTCGCGCGGCATAATGCCGAGTGACAGCATCGAGATGATCAGATACAGCGTAAATACAGCCGCAAATCCGAGCGCCGTCGAGCGGCCGACGTCACGCACGTACTTTGCACGGCCCGAGATAACGACAGCGCCCTCGATGCCCGTGAAGACCCAGACAAGGGCGATCATGGTCGAGACAACCTGTTCGCCAAAGCCAGGACCAGCCGGCTCTCCCCAGAAGTTGTCCATAAAGATATCGACGTTGAACTTACCCAGGAGCACGATACTCAGCACAAAGAGCCCCAGCGGCACCAGCTTCGCCAACGTGACGATCGTGTTAATGCCCGCAGCCTCCTTAACGCCACGAAGCACAAGGACGGTAAGGAACCACAAAAACACGCTGGCGCAGACGATGGAAAGCAGGTTGTTACCCGCGCCAAACGCAGGGAAGAAATAGCCCAGCGCGCTAAACAGCAAGAGCGCAAAGCTCACGTTAGAAAGACATGCGCTGATCCAGTAGCCCCAGGCGGAGTTGAATCCAATGTAATCGCCAAAACCGGCCGCAGCGTATGCATAGATGCCGCCGGTCAGGTCGGGACGGGCCTGAGACAAACCGTTGAACACCATCATCAGCGCAAAGACGCCAATAAAGCAAATTCCCCACGAGACGATAACCGCACCGGTATTTGCCCCGCCTGCTGCCATATCGCCGGCAAGCGAAAAGATGCCGCCACAAATACTGGCGGTAATGACCATCATGGTCAGACGAAAGAGATCGAGGCCATTAGGGTCGATAATCTCGTCGTTTTGAGCTTTAGAGGCCATTGTATGTGCACCCCCTTCATCATGTGATCGAACGAAAGATGACCCGGACGTCCCGAATCGGGTGCCGGGCCATCGGTCAAGCGATCATCAGACTGTTACAGCTATCGCGCTAGAAGCGCAGCGACAGGCAAGAAAGGCCGCCGTCGACCTTGCGATACTCGGAGGTATCGACGACGAGCGTCTTGTAGCCCAGATCCTGCACGGCCTTGAGCACGGTCGGATAGCCCTCGGCGACGATGACCGTACCGTTGACCCAGATGCAGTTGGCGCCGTAAGCCTCGTCCTCGGGCACGACGATCTTGTTGTACTGGGCAAAGTCGGGTTTATCGATAAACTCACCGGAGACGAGCATGTTGTTGTCCTCGATGTAGTTGACGCCCGTCTTGAGGTGCAGGACCTCCTCCAGCGGAACCTCGGAACCCTCGAGGCCCCAGCCCTCGAGAATCTCGCAGAACTGGCGGATGCCCTCTTCGTTGGTGCGAGCGGAGCGACCGACGTAGAAATGGTCGCCGACCATCATGACGTCGCCGCCGTCGAGCGTGCCCGGAGAAACGATGTGCTTGACATGCTCGTCGTCAAAGAAGCGACGGACGGCTGGCTCGATCTCGTCCTTCTCGCCGTTGCGGCTATCGGCGCCGGGGTTGGTAATGATGGCGCCGCAGCGAGTGATAACGGCCGGATCTTCGACGAAGCAGCTGTCAGGATACTGCTCGAGTGCCGGCAGCACCGAGACATCCACGCCGCACTGCTCGAGCGCATGCTCGTAATCGTAGTGCTCCTCGATGGCGCGCTCGTAGATGGGCTGGCCAAGCTCGGGGGCACTCGTGATGCCATTGCTCAGGGACTTGCCGGGGCGGCGGATGATGACGTGGCTGAACTTGGTCATGATGATCCTCCTTGGATCTCTTAGCAGAGAGCGGGACTTCTTCGCGCCCGCCTTCCTTTCGATGGCTTTATCTTAGTGCGGTTTTCCTGTTTTGTATATTGTATACAATACCGAACGGTAGATATTTATCGGTAAGCGTATTCTTACGTATCGGCGCAAAGTAGCACGATTTAGCTGGTCGTTCTATAATTCAATTGAGCTATTCAAGCGAAACGTATTTATTTTTAGAAATATACAGTTAAGGAACATAAGCTCATGGAAACGCTCAGAAGGCCCCTGAAGGACCACGTATACGACTATATTTCGAGCCGTATTGACGCCGGCGAGTTGTCCGCCGGCGACCGGCTGAGCGAGCAGACGATCTGCGATGCCATGGGCGTGTCGCGCACGCCGGTCCGCGAAGCGCTCATCCAGCTGGCAAGCGATGGCTACCTGGACAATCTCCCCCGCCGCGGATTCCGCGTCCGTGGGTTCGATCAGCAAAACGCCGTTGAAGTCTTTGAGATTATGGGGCCGCTCGACGGGCAGGCCGCATATCTCTCCTGTCCGAACCTAACCGACGATGACATTACACAGCTGAAATTTCTCGTCGGCTCTATGGACCTCGCGATCCAAGGCGGTCTCATCCGAAAGTACGACGACATTCAGCGAGACTTTCATCTGACGTACTTCAACCGCTGCGGCAACGACCGTCTGCGCGATATGATCTCGCAGCTCGAGCGCTGCTTTATCAAGCGCGATTACGAGACTGTCGACCAGGAGACGGCGTGCAAACTGCTCAACAAAGCCAACAACGAACATGCCCATATTCTTGAGTTGTTCGAAGCACGAGATGCGACGGGCGTGCGCGACTACGTTCGCGATGTCCATTGGAACACAGAAAACGCCCAGTTCACCGTCTGGTAGGGAAGCAACAAGGGACAACGTCGGTCTTAAACCTTGGCGCCAGCACCGCCCAAACTGATCCGTTTTCCTCCGTCCCCAAGGAATCATTCTTTTGGCAACGACAGCGAAAGCCCGCCAGAGCGAGCAAGGTGCCTTGAAGCGAGGTGGCATTGACCTTCTGGTCATGCCACCGAAGCTGAAAGGCAGATTGCCGCCCTGGCGGGCTCGCAGCGTCAAGTGGTTACGCGGTTTGGTAAAACGCCGTAACTAA
>CABUUD010000042.1 GCA_902494585.1 uncultured Collinsella sp.
CCGGCGATGGGCGCGTCCTCCATCTTTTTGGAGAGCACGGGGCCGGCGGCATCGTCGGCACGCAGCACGCTTCCCGCCGTGAGCACGATACCCGCAAACGGGGCGCCGTTCACACGTCCATCCACAACGCGACCCATTACTGCAACCTTCCCGTCAGATACACGCCCGAAACATCGCGCACGCGCTCCACCAAATCGCGGAACTTCATTAAGAACGCGACCTGCTGGGCATGCAGGCCAAAGTCGTCGTCGAACACCGAGATGCCGGCCTTGGCCGACCCGCGAAAACCGCGCTCGTCGAGCAGCGCATCGCAGGCCTCGAGTAGCGACGGTACCGCCGCCTTGTCAAGCTGGCACTCACCAAAGGAGCGGATGGCCTCGAACTTGGTCTTGGCCTCCCCCTCCGGCAACGCGTCGACGAGCGAATAGAACACATCCACCGACACCGACAGACGCGGCTCAAAGCAGTCGAGCACGCCGGTGTGGTGGCCCACGGCGAGCGTGTAGTACAGCACGTCGCAGGCCTCCTGGGGAACGTCTTCCTCGGTCTCCACAAACTTACGCGTGAGCTCATAGAAGACCACCTGGTCGGGCGCGTGGCCCAGGCAGGGGTCGGCGACGCCCTCGGCGGCCTCGTCGCTTGCGCGCGAGGCATCGCCAAAGGAGCCGCCGAGCATACCGGGACCCGCAAAGTAACCAGAGCGGTCCGTGAGCTCCATCTAGCGACCTCCGGCCAGCACCAGATCCTGCAGCGCCGAGTACACCTCGACGCGGCGCGGATCGTCCTGCTTGTCGATGAGCAGCGCCATGGCACCGCGGATATCGCCCTTGGGCGCGCCCTCGAGCGTATCCATAAACTCATTGGCCAGGTCGCGGCCGTAACGATAGCCGCTCATGGCGCGAGCCTCGCGCTCGATGGCAACGCGCAGCTTGTACGGCACGCCGGGGTGCAAGATATCGGCCTGCTCGCCGGCGGCCTCCACCGTGGTCTCGGCATGGAGCTTTTGGTCCAGCAGACCGAGTGCCATGGCAAAGCCGTAGACGGTCTGCGCGGGGCTGGGCGGGCAGCCGGGGATGTAGACATCGACCGGCAGGATTTTGTCCGTGCCGCCCCAGACGCAGTAGTTGTCGTAGAAGATGCCACCGGTGCAGCCGCACGCGCCATAGGACACCACGATCTTGGGATCGGGTGCGGCCTCAAAGGCGCGCAGGGCCGGCATGCGCATGGCACGCGTCACGGCACCGGTGTACAGCAGCACGTCGGCGTGACGGGGCGAGGGCACGACCTTGATGCCAAAGCGCTCGACGTCGAAGACGGGCGTGATGGAACCGAAGATTTCGATCTCGCAGCCGTTGCAGCCGCCGCAGTCAACACGGTAGACGTACACCGAGCGCTTGATCTTCTTAAGAAGGGTCGCCTTGGCCTTCTCGATGCTCTCGTCGAGCTCGATCTTGGTCGGGCGGTACTGAAGCCGCTCGGGCAAAAGCGTGGGTTCGGCCATGGTTACTCCTCCTTCGTATCAAAATCCATGATGATGCCCTCGACCGGCGCAGGACCGGCGGGAATCTCGGGCGCATCGGGGTTAAGCTCGCGGTCGACATACTCCGGGTTCACGCCGTGGCCGCCCAGATACTCCATGCCGGGGCCCTGGGGCTCACCGGACGCAAGCGTCTCGTTGGCAGCCATTCCGCGCGCGTTGCCGGTCTTTACGGCCGAAGCGGCGCGCAGGGCGTCGAGCTCGCGCTTGCACTCCTGGCACATACCGACGGTACGGGCGGCCTGCTCGGCCTCCATGCCGCCGGCCTTTTGCAGCAGGCGCTTGGCGTAGTCGATCTCCTTGTGCGGGGCAAACGGCTTGCCGCAACGCGAGCAGTGCTCGAGCGTGTAGACGCTCTTGCTGGTGAGGTCGTCCTTGCTCATGACGGCCAGCTCAAACTCCTCGGTGAGCTTGATGGCCTCCATGGGGCAGGCCTCCTCACAGCGGCCGCAAAAGATGCAGCGGCCGTAGTCGATCGACCAGGTGATGGTATCGGCCGCAAGGTCGGTGTCCATGCGAATGGCATCGGCCGGGCACGCCACGCCGCAGGCACCGCAGGCGATGCAGAGCTCGGCATTGTGCTCGGGCTTGCCGCGCATGTCCTTGTTGGTGGGGAACGGCGCAAACGGGTACTTGACCGTCGCGTCGCCGGCCTTGGCGTTAACCTTCCAAAGCTTCAGCATATTAGAGCGCCTCCTCATCGAGCGGAGCGGCCATGGTGCCCTCGCCCGCAAGCGGCGACTTGTCGCGCCAGACGTTCTCGAACTGCTCCTTGTCGAGCACGTGGTCGCGCTTGGCGGCGACATCGGTCACCGTCACGCGGTCGGTGCAGGAGTAGCACGGGTCGAGCGAGCCGACGATCAGCGCCGCGTCGCCCACGGTGTTGCCGCGGAACATGTAGCGCAAGACCGGCCAGTTGCTGTACGTGGCGGCCTTGGCGCGCCAGCGGTAGCACTTCTGGTTGTTGCCGAGCATGGCCCAGTGCACGTCCTCGCCGCGCGGCGCCTCGGTGGCGCCGATGGCGTACTTGTGCGGGGTGTACTCCCAATCCGTGGTGAGGATGGGGCCCGACGGGCAGTTCTCGAGCATGGTCTCGATCATGTCGATCGAATCGTAGACCTCCTGAATGCGAACGGCGGTACGGCCGAAGGCATCGCAGGTGTCGGCCGTAGCGGCGTGCATCTTTCGGACGTCCGGATCGGCGTAGCCGTCGAAGGGATGGTCAAAGCGCACGTCGCGGGCATAGCCCGAGCCACGCATGAGCGGGCCGACCGGCGAGAAGTCGCGTGCGATCTTGCGATCCAGAATGCCGATGCCACTCGTACGCTCAATAAAGTTGGGCGTGGAGAGCAAGACGTCGACGAGCTCCTGAACCTCGGAGCGCAGCTGGTGGATGGTCGTGAGCGTGGAGAGCTTCTGCTCGGCCAAAATGTCGCGACGCACGCCGCCGATCACGTTGAGGCCGTAGGTCTTGCGGTGACCGGAGAGCTTCTCGGCCAGGTCCATGGACTTCTCGCGGACGCGGAAGAACTGCTGGAAGCCGGAGTCGAAGCCTGTGTAGTGCGACGCCAGGCCGATGTTGAGCAGATGCGAGTGCAGGCGCTCGACCTCGAGCATGATAGCGCGGATGTACTGGGCGCGCGGCGGGACATGAATGCCCTGGGCGCGCTCGACGGCCTCGGCATAGGCCACCGAGTGGGCGCAGCCGCAGATGCCGCAGATGCGGTCGGCGAGGAACGTCACGGCGTCATAGTTCAGGCGCGTCTCGGCGACCTTCTCCATACCGCGGTGCACGTAGAACAGACGGTAGTCGGCGTCGACGATCGTCTCGCCCTCAACGAACAGGCGGAAGTGGCCGGGCTCGTCGGAGGTAATGTGCAACGGGCCCATGGGGACAAGCGTGGTCTCCTTGCCCTTGGTATCGGCCAAGAACTCGTAGTTTTCCATGTCGCTCGCGGGAGCGGGACGGAAGCGGTAGTCCATGGAGTCCTTGCGCAGCGGGTACAGGCCGCTGGGCCAATCGTCGGGCAGCACCAGGCGGCGACGATCGGGCAGGCCCTCGGGGATCAGGCCGAACATGTCGCGAAGCTCGCGCTCGCCCCACACGCAGGCGGGGACGAACGGCGTCACGGACGGGAACGTCATCTTGGCGGGATCGACCTCGGTGCGCACGGTCACCCAGCCGGGATCCTCCCCCTCCATGGAGATGACGTAGTACACGGCGTAACGGCCGCACAGACTGCGCTCATCGTTGCCGATGATCACGGGAATCCAGCCGTAGCGCTCGTAGTACAGGTAGTGGACGGCCTCGGGCAGCTTGTCCTGCTTGACGGTAATCGTCAGCTGGTCCTCGCACTGCCACTCGACCTTCTCGATGCAGCCCGGAACGGCGCGACGCAGGGCCTCGACATGGCTCTCGCAGCGACGGGCATACACCTTGTTCTCAGTTTCAATCATTCGTTACTCCACCTCGCTCTGAGCGGTCTCGGTACCGAACACAGCGCGGTACATCGGCGTCGCGTGAAGTTCCTCGGTGCTCTGCTCGAGCACGATGCCGGTCGCGGTCTCCACACCGTGCACGAGAGGCAGCGGGGTGGCGATGCCAAACCACAAGATCATGACGGCCAGGATGACTTCGGGGATAAGCATGAGCGCCGGGGCCTCATGCTTGCCCATGCCCTGGGGCGCATGGCCGAACACCGACTTGAGTGCGATGCGGGTGAGCGCGGAGATGGCCACGGTAAGACCGAGGGCGACCACGACGACCAGCCACATGGGACCGGCGGTAACACCGGCGACAAAAGTCAGGAACTCGGAGATAAACATGCCAAAGGGCGGGAAGGCACCAAGACCGAGCAGCGCCAGGACGGCGAGCGCGGCGGTTGCGGGCGCAACCTCGACGACGCCCTGGATCTTAGCCAGGCTACGCGTGCCAAAGGCGTGCTGGATGTTGCCGGACACGCAGAAGGCAAGCGTCTTGGTGAAGCCGTGGAACACGCAGTGCAGCAGGGCCGCGGCGATACCCAGAGGGCCACCGATACCCAGGCACAGGGCGATAACGCCCACGTTCTCCACAGACGAATACGCAAAGCGGCGCTTGAGGTCGTCCTGGCGGAACATAGAAAGTGCCGCCACCAAAATGGACAGCGTGCCGACGATCAACAGCAAAAGCTGCGGATACTCGGCGCCCACGGCCTGGATAGTAAAGCCGTAGAAGCGCATGATCACAAGCATGGCGCACTTAAGCAGCACGCCCGAGAGCAGGGCCGAGACAGGGCTCGGGGCCTGGGAGTGGGCATCGGGCAGCCAAGTGTGCATGGGGAACAGGCCGGCCTTGGTGCCAAAGCCGATCACGATAAACGCAAAGGCGAGGCGCATGAGCGTCGGGTCGAACTGGTCGGCATACGGCAGCACGCACGACAGGAATGCGGCCTCGTGGGCGTTGGGAATCACGTCGGCGGCGTTGGCGTAGATCAGCAGCGTACCGAACAGGCCGAAGGCCACGCCGGCGGTGCAGACCATCGCATACTTCCAAGAAGCCTCGAGGGCCGTCTTGTTCTTGTAGATACCCACCAGGAACACGGTGGAAAGCGTGGTTGCTTCCACGGCGGCCCACGTGAGGATCATGTTGTTGGACAGGCACGCGAGCAGCATGGTAAACACGAACAGACTAAACAGTGCAAAATACTGCTTGGCGCGCTCGGCGGGCATGGAGCCCTCCTCGATATCGGCCTTTACATAGGGCAGCGAGAACAGCCCGGTAAGAAAACCGATAAAGCCGATGAGCAGCACAAAGATGGCGCCCAGCGAATCGAGGTGGAACCACAGGCCAAGAGCGCTCGCGGTGTCGCCGCTCATAAGGACGTCACCGGCCGTCACAATCGACAGCACCAGGACGGCTGCGACGGAGACCAGGTTGAGACCGGCAAACACGTTATAGGACGTGTTCTTGGGCAAAAACGCCATGACCAGCGAGAACACCAAAGGAGTCGCGAGCAGGGCGAGAATCAACGTTTCCATGGACTACCCCCTCAGCTCGGACAGGTCGCGCGCATCGAGCGAGTGGGAGTCGTCCCAAATGCGACGCACGACGATGGACATGATGATGACGGCAAAGATGGCGTCGGTGGCGATACCGATCTCGATGATCTCGGGAGCGGTGGGGGCCAAAAGCGCGAGCGTCACATGGCTGCCGTTTTCCATAAGGCAGTATCCAAAGATCTGCTTCATGATGTTGCGCTGCGAGATGATGCAGGTGAGGCCCACAAAGAAGTGAGCGAAGCTAATGGCGAGCGCAGGCGTTGCGACCTCGGCCGTGGGCAGGCTGATCTGCGTCACGACGGCAAAGCAGATCGCGACCTCAACGGCGATGATGCAAATGGCCCACGCGGGCTTAAGGCCGGCCTTGAGCGATGCGTCGCTCGGTTCGCCCATCTTCTTGTATGCGCGGTTGAGGATATAAGGGACCAGGACGACCTTAGTGATAAAGGCAGATCCGGCCCACATAAGCAGCTCCTGCGCACCGGTAGTGGCACCGAGCGTGGCGAGCAGTCCCACGAGCACCAGCGACTGCACTGCATACCAGCTGATGGCATGCTTGATGTTCTTGGAGACGACCACCATGGTGGACGTGACGATCAGAAGGCCGCCAAGGATGTTGACGATCGAATAACCCATGTCGTTCTACCTCCTAACCGATCCAGCTGGCCGAAAGCGGGCCGCTGACGATAACCATGATGATGAGCACGATGAACACAAACGCCATCGCGCGGGGAAGCGGGGCTCCCGCAGCGACATCTTCGCTCGGCTCGCCGGGCAGGCAAAAGCCCATCCACTTGAGGAACCAGGCGAAGGTGGCGACGGTTTCGGCGACCATGATGCACACGAGCACCAGGATCGCGACGTTGCCGGCACCCACAGAGAAGCCACCGGCAATGATCTGGAACTTCGAGAAGAACGTGTTCATGGGCGGCACGCCGGCAATGGCGAGCGCGGCGACACCAAAGCCCACGCCCGAGATCGGGTACTTCTTTACGATGCCGCGAAGCTTGGGCAGCATACGCGTGCCGAGCGTAAAGGAGAACGAACCGGCGATCAGGAAGAACAGCGTCTTGGCGAAAGCGTGGTTAAAGATGTGGCACACGGCACCGTCAAAGGCCAGCTGGCTGCCAAAGACCGAAAGGCCCAGACCAAAGAACACGTAGGAGAGCTGGGCGATCGTGGAGAAGGCCAGCAGACGCTTCATGTCCTTTTGCGGCAGGTACATAAGGAAACCAAAGAGCATGGTGACCATGGCGTCGATAATGGCAACCCAGCCCACGATCTCGGGAATCTCGCCGGCAGAGACGAGTGCACGCGCGAACACGCACACGCCGACCTTGACCATCGAGGCGCCATGCAGGTAGGCCGAAACAGGCGTCGGCGCCTCCATGGCCGAAGGCAGCCACATGTACATGGGAACCTGTGCGGACTTGGCCCAGGCCGCAAACAGCACAAGCAAAAGGACGATAGCCTTGAGCTTGGCGTCGAGGCCGGCAATCGCAGTGATGGCGAAGGTACCGGTATGGGCAAACACGATGGCGGCGCCCAGATACAGGCCGAGCGCACCGATATGCGTAATGATCAGGGCCTTCATGCCAGCCTTCTTGGCCGTAGGCGACATGTAGTAGCTGATGAGGCCCCAAGAGCAGGCACCCGTGATCTCAAAGAACACGAGCTGGCCCAAAAGGGTCGAGCTGTACACAAGGCCGGCCATGGCGCCGATGAAGGTCGCGAGGTACGCGTAGAAGCGACGACGCGGTGCGTCAGGATGCTCACGGTTATTCTCGCTCATATAGGGAATCGAATAGATCACGACAAGCAGGCCGATACCCACAAAGGCGGGCGCGAGCAGCGTGCTCATGCGATCGAAGGTGAATCCCATGACGAGGGTCTGCCCAAACGAGATCAGGGAAACCTGCGTGTCGGGCATGCCGGCGCCAGCGAAATTCGCGGCGAGGGCGATGGTGCAGACCGTCGAGACGGCGGCACCCAAAACGCTGAACCACTTGGCGTACGGACGGGGGAACAGGGCGACGAGCACCGAGGCCACCATCGGGGCCGCGATAGCGACCAAGCCGAGAAGGGACAGACTGACTGCAAATGACATTGTTTCTCCCTTCTCCTACACGCCGACGACCACGAAGACAAACGCCAGAACGGCGATGCCCACGACGGCCCAAGTCTGATTACCGAGCACCTTAAAACGCGAGCGCGAGCAGGAGTTCTCGATCACGCCGCATACCACAAAGTCGACCAGGCACTTCACCAGGAAGATGACTGCACCCAGAACGGCGGCGGCGCCCACGGTCGCGGGCTCGCCCCAGGGGACGAAGATCGCGCAGAACCAAGCGACGACCAGGACCTGCTTCATGGACATGGCGAGCTTGGCCATCGCAAGCGACGGGCCGGAAAGCTCGGCGAGCGGGCCCTCCTGAAGCTCCTGCTCGGCCTCGGCCTGATCAAACGGCAGCTTGCCGAGTTCCATGTAGCAGGCAATCGCAAAGGCGATGCCGGCGAGGATTACGGCGACCGGCGCGTCGATGGCGCCCGTCATGATGTGCTGACCCATGGTGGCGATGTCGGTGGAACCGCACACCAGGGCGGCGGCAAACAGCGCCAGCAGCATGGACGGCTCGATGAGCACGCTCATGAGCAGCTCGCGGACGCCGCCGATACCGGCGTAGGCGTTGGACGAATCCACGCCGCAGAGGGCGAAGAAGAAGCGGGCGAGCGCCAGGCTGTACATGATGGTGATGGCGTCACCAAAGACCGGGATGGGGCTTTGCGCCGTAAAGAGCGGCAGGCCCATCGCGAGCATAAAGGCGACGGCGAAGAACAGCGGCGGCATAATGCGCAGCGCAAAGCTCGCGTCCTCGCTCTGGGACTCGGGGCGCGCAAAGAGCTTGGCCAGGTCGCGATAGTCCTGCATGATGCTGGGGCCGCGACGGTTGTGCATCTTGGCGCGGATCACGCGGCCGAGACCGGAGAAGAACGGCGCGACGGCCATGACGACCACGCCCTGCAGAACGGCAAGTACGATGTTGTTCATGCTCTCCCCTCCTTAACCCATTTGCACGGCGAGCACGAGGAACACCACGAGTGCCGCGACGATGTAGCAGATATAGATGCTGTAGTTGCCACCCTCGAGCTTAGTCGCGAGGTCGGCGAGCTTCTCGACACCCTTATGCGGGGCATCGACGAGAACCTTGTCGGGTACGGGCTCCACAGCCTCGGCCACACCGGTGAGCTTCTGGAAGAAGTGCGCGATGGACCAGCAGACGGCCGTGCAGCGGTCGCGCAGCGTGTAGAGCGGCTGCATAAACCAGGACACCTCGGAGGCAAAGGTCGTGGCCACGACGGGCATATGCTCGTTGGGAGCATAGCCGCATGCCCACGGCTGGGACTTCTGCACCTTGCCGACGGTCTTGAGCTTGCGATAACCGCAGGCAAGACCGACGAGCACCACGAGCGCAATAGCGATCGCGGGCGTGGAGGTGGCAGCGCCGGAGTACTGGTTCATGAGCTCCATGCCCTCGGCGGCAAACACGCCACCGTACGGATGCAGCACGGACGCGGCGACATCGACCAGCACGGGCGCGATCACGGGAGCGCCAATGCCCAGCACGACGCAGATGGCCGCGAGCAGGCCCTGCGCGAACACCATGGGGGCGGGAACCTCCTTGGCATTGGCCGCAGCCTCGGAACGGGGCGCGGAGGCAAAGGAGACGCCATAGGCCTTGACGAAGCACGTGACAGCCAGCGCGCCGGTAATGGCAAGCGCGACGGCAGCGAACACGGCCACGATCATGACGGCCTTGTCGCCCTGCATGGCGGCATTAAACAGCGACTGGTAGGTAAACCACTCGGAAACAAAGCCGTTAAAGGGCGGGATGGCTGAGATGGCAAGCGCGCCAACGAGGAAGCAGATGGCCGTTGCCGGCATACGACGGAACAGGCCGCCCATCTTCTCCATATTGCGCGTACCCGTAGAGTACAGCAGCGCACCGGCGCCCAAGAACAGCTCGCCCTTAAACATCGCGTGGTTAAACGTGTGGTAGAGGGCGGCCATCAGAGCCAGGACGGCGATACCGACCGAGTTGAGCGCCATGGCGGCCATGGAGGCACCGACGCCGAGCAGAATGATGCCGATGTTCTCGACGGAGTGATAGGCCAGCAGGCGCTTGATGTCATGCTCCTGCAGGGCGAAGGCCACGCCGAGAACCGACGAGATCGCACCGAAGACCATGACCATAAGGCCCCACCAAACCTGAACGCCCGAGGCGGAGAGCAGGTCGAGACCAACCTTGAGGATGCCGAAGATACCGATCTTGATCATGCCGCCGGACATGAGGGCCGACACGTTGGACGGCGCCTCGGGATGTGCCTTGGGCAGCCAGCCGTGCAGCGGGATGATACCGGCCTTGGCGCCAAAGCCAAAGAAGGCGAGCACGAAGCACACGGATGCGACCGCGGGGCTAAACTGCGTAGCGCGGAAATCCGCAAAGGCAAACGAGCCACCGGCGAAGTTGGTCATGGTGAGGAAGCTCGCCATGATGAGCACAAAGCCCACGTGTGCGATCACAAAGTAGAGCCAACCGCCGTGGATGGAATTCTCGTTCTCCTCGATCACGACCAGGAAGTACGAGGTCAGCGACATGAGCTCAAAGGCGACCAGGAACCAAAACACGTTGTCGGCGGTGATGACGAGCATCATGGACGCCACGAAGGTGTTAAAGAAGAAGCCAGCGCGGCCCTTTTTGCCCGGGTACTCATCAAAGTAGTTGAGACCGTAGATCGAACCGGCAAACGCGAGCACCGAGATGAGCGCCACGAACAGGCCGGACAGCTGATTGAGCAGCAGCTGGAAATGGGCAAACGGGAAGAACACGATGGTGTCGACCGACGTGACATCGCCCAGCACGGCCTGGATACCGGCCACAAACGAAAGCACCGCGGCGACGGCGCCGATAAGGCAGCCGGCGGTTTTGGCGGCGTTATCGGCCTTGATCAGCAGAACCGAGGCGAGCGCACCGATGCACGAGACGGCAAGCGATGCGATAAACAGCGTCATGCTATCCATTGTTTACGCTCCCTTCTGCTTTCTCGGACAGGCCCTGGGCCACAGCGGTAACGTCGACGACCGGACCGTTTTCGATCGAGCGCAGGCGCTTGGCCTCGTCGAGCTCGCGATCGGCCGCGCCACCCATGACGGTCAGCGCCTTGGTAGGGCACGCCGCCACACAATGCGGGCCGTCCGGATCGAAGGCGCACAGGTCGCACTTGACGGCGCAGGTGTACTGGCCAGGAGCCCACGTAAGCAGGCTGCTCAGGGACTTAGGATACGAAGGCGTCGGGTCGCACATGCCTGCGACACCGGCGATAGACGTGCCATCGGGATGGATGGCTCCGAAGGGGCACGCGATGGCGCACAGCCTGCACCCGATGCACTCCTGCTCCTTGACGTGGATGCGGTCGCCATCGTGCTCGATGGCATTCACCGGGCAAACCTCGGCGCAGGGGGCACCCTCGCAATGGTGGCAGGCAAGGGCGGCCGAAATACCGCCGGTCTTCACGAGCGCCAGGCGCGGCGTATCCTGAAGACCCTGCATCCGGTGGGCGTCGGCACAGGCGGACTGGCATGTTCCGCAGCCGATGCACCTCTCCGGGTTGATGTCGATGAAGCGGTTCATCCCCACTTCCTTTCAAAATAACGGGCCGGACTCCCGAACGTACGGGACGCCCGGCCCAAAAAGCCAACGAGAACGGGACTACACGATTTGGTTCACGTGCGTCTCGTCGTCGAACTTGGCGGCACCGGGCTCAACGTCCTGGGGAGCGGCGGCGTCCACCAGAGCCTGCTTGAGCTCGGTGTACTGACGCTCGACCTCGCCCTCGGCCCAGACCTGGTCGGCAATGGCGTCGACCTGGCAGGCGGAGAACTTGTCCTCGGGCGTGTGCGAGACCGGGTCGACCTTGTGCATGGTCAGCTCGTTGCACTTGCCGATCCACCACTGGTAGGTCATATAGACCGTGCCCTTGTTGATGCGGTCGCTCACGTCGGCGCGGCTGTATACCTGGCCGCGGCGGCTGTGAATCGAGACGATGTCGCCGTTCTTGATGCCGCGCGCCTGGGCGTCCGCGGGATTCATGCGAACAAAGCCGGGCTCGTCGGCGAGCAGCGCCAGCGTCTTGCAGTTGCCGGTCATCGAGCGGCAGCTGTAGTGGCCGACCTCGCGGACGGTGCACAGGATGAGCGGGTACTCATCGTCGGGAAGCTCGGAGGGCGCCTCCCAGTCGTGCGCCATCAGGTTGGCGCGGCCGTCCTTGGTGGTGAACTTGCCACCAGCGAACATGTCGGGCGTACCGTGGTCGTTCACATCGGTGCTCTTGACCGGCCACTGGGCGTAACCGCCCTCGGGAGCCATCTTCTCGTAGGTCGCGCCCACAAAGTTGGGGCACAGGCTAATGCACTCGTTCCAGATCTGCTCGGTGTTGTCGTAGTGCATGGGATAGCCCATGCGCGTAGACAGGTCCGCGAAGATCTCCCAGTCGTGGCGGCACTCGCCCTTGGGCGGAACGGCCGCGTCAAAGTGCTGGAAGCTACGGTCGGATGCAGTAAAGACACCCTCGTGCTCGCCCCAAGAGGTAGCGGGCAGGATGACGTCGGCGAGCATGGTCGTCTGCGTCATAAAGATGTCCTGGCAAATGAACAGGTCCAGCTCGGAGAGCGTCTTGCGCATACCGGCCGAATCGGGCTCGGTCTGCACCGGGTCCTCGCCGTAGTTGTAGAAGCAGTGCACCTTGCCCTCGTCGACCAGGTGGCCCAGGTCGGTGAGCTTGTAGCCCTCCTCGAGCGGGAGCTTTTCCTCGGGCACGCCCCAAGCCTTGGCAAACTTGGCACGCACTGCCGGGTCGGTGACCTTCTGGTAGCCAGGGTACAGGTTGGGCAGCATACCCATATCGCAGGAGCCCTGGACGTTATTCTGGCCACGCACGGGCGCGAGGCCGGAATTGGGTTTGCCGATCTGGCCGGCAACGCAGGCGATGGAGGCGATGGTGTGCACCGTCTTCAGGTTCTGCTTCTGCTGGCATACGCCCATGCCCCAGCCAATGATGGCAGAGGGCTTCGCCGTGGCGTACATCTCGGCAGCTTGGTGGATCAACGCGGGCTCGACACCCGTGATGTCCTGTACGGATTCGGGAGTGTAGTTCTTGATGGTCTCCCACCACTCGTCAAAGCCGTTCGTGTGCTCGGCGACGAATTCCTTGTCGTAGAGGCCATCGTTGACCAAGCAGTTGGCAAAGGCGTTGAGGAACGCAACGTTGCAACCGTTCTTGATCGGAAGGTAGAGATCGGCGATACGCGCGGTTTCGATATGGCGCGGGTCGGCGACGATGATCTTGCAACCCTTTTCTTTGGCTCGCACGATACGCCTTGCGACGATGGGGTGCGAATCGGCAGGGTTATAGCCGAAGAGGAAAATGCAGCCCGCATCCTCCATACCGGGGATGGAGCATGACATGCAACCTGAACCAACCGTGTCCATCAGACCGAGGACAGTAGGGCCGTGTCAAGTACGGGCGCAGTTGTCCACGCTGTGGGTGCCGATGCACGCACGCGTAAACTTCTGCATGACGTAGTTCGCCTCATTGCCGCCGCCTCGCGAAGAGCCGGTGGTCATGACAGCGTTAGGACCATATTCGTCAATTATGGCCTGCATCTTAGATGCGGTGAAATCCAGTGCCTCGTCCCAGCTTACGCGCTCAAGATCCGCGCCCTTAGTGCGGCGGATCATCGGGTGCAGTACGCGAGGAGTCAAGATCTTGGTGTCGTTGATGAAGTCGTAGCCGCTCATGCCCTTAAGGCACAGCTCGCTCTGGTTGGTGATGCCGTTGAGCGGTTCGGTACCCACGACCTGGCCGTTTTGGACCAGGAGGTTAAACTGGCAACCGGCGCCGCAGTACGGGCAAATCACTTTATGCTTCTCCATGACACCCTCCTTCCTTTCTCTGCTACCGAATACTCGGTTCTTATTTGACAATCATTGGGCCTGTATGGCCGGCCGTTTACGCCTCGTTTTCGATGGTGGCGCGGGCACGCTCGGCAGTCAGTTCTGCCAGGCGCTCCTCGTCTACCAGGGTGAGGCCCTTGGTCGGGCACGCCTCGGCACACGCCGGACCGCCGGGACGGTCCACGCACAGGTCGCACTTGAGCACGAAGCTCTTGGTCTGCGAACCCACGCGCACGTCACCCATCAAGACGGGGACCTGCGTGGTCGCCACGCTCACGGCGCCAAAGGGGCATGCCATGACGCAGCTCTTGCAGCCGATGCAG
>CABUUD010000043.1 GCA_902494585.1 uncultured Collinsella sp.
CAGCGCACAGCAGAGCGAGCCACGTCCATGGCAACGTTGCCGCCGCCGATGACGCACACGCGCTGGCCACTTAGGTCGGGCAGCTCGTCATCGCCGATGGCGCGCAGCATCTTGACAGCCGACTCAACACCGGGCGCCTCTTCGCCCGGAAGGCCGAGCTTCTTATCGCTGTGGGCACCGATGGCCAAGTAGACGGCATCGAACTCGTCGCGCAGACGGGCGAGCTCCTCACCGCTCACGGAGTGATCGAGCTCCACGTCGATGCCGGCGCTCAAGATCCAGTCGACCTCGGCCTGCAGGCGCTCGCGCGGCAGACGATAGCTGGGAATGCCGTAGCGCAGCATGCCGCCCAGGTGGTGGCGCTGCTCAAAAATGGTCACCTTGTGGCCCATCACGGCCAGGTAGTAGGCGCATGAAAGGCCGGCCGGGCCGCCACCGATCACGGCGATGCGCTTGCCGGTGTTGTCGGCCACGCTGGGCTTGTAATCGTTGAGGTCGCTGTGCTCAACGGCAAAACGCTTGAGGGCGAGGATGTTCATGGGATCGTCGACCATGCCGCGACGGCAGTGCATCTCGCAGGGATGCTCGCACACCAGGCCGCAAACGAGCGGCAGCGGATTGTTCTTGCGGATGACCTTGACGGCATCGGCATAGCGACCGGCCTCGACGAGCGAAATGTACCCGGGAATGTCGACGTGCGCCGGGCAGCCCGAGACGCACGGAACGCGGGCATCGCGGTCAAAGCCGCAGGAGTGCTCACGGATGTGGTGCTCAAAGTCGTCGCGGAAGCCGCGAATGGCCGTGAGCGCCATGGCACCAGCTTCGTAACCGATGGCGCAGTCGCTCGAAAGATAGATGGTGCGGGCCGTGCGCTCAATCAAGTTGAGCGTAGACTCATCGGCACGCCCTTCGAGCACATCGGCGAGCAGGTCGCTCAGCGCGCTCAGGCCCACACGGCAGGGCGTACACTTGCCGCAGCTCTGGGTGGAGCACAGGTTGACGAGCGCTGCCGTAAACTCAACGGGACACGGGGCGAGTGAACTCACCGCCAGACGACGTCCGAGCGCATCGTGCAGGTCGTCCATGACGGCCTGAGCGTGGCTGCGTTCCATTACATGCAGTCGAGCCATAAGATCCCCTCTCACATGGCAGCCCGGAGGCGAGGCCGGGCGAAATTGCTACACGCAACACACTGACCTATAAAGTTGTTAGGTCTCCACGCGGTTCGGCAGGCGGTATGAAATGTCACCTTCAGCGGTGAAATAGAACATCACCGCAGATAAATGCCATATTTGATAAACGCGTTACCCACAATGCGGCACTTGGGAACACTCCTTGTTTGGTGCAAGGGGGACAGGTTACTTTGCACCAATCATGAGTTGCGGTGAAATAGAGACTGAAAAGCCGCTCAAAAGACCAAAACAGTCCGTATTCCACCGCAACTTCAAGACGTTGGTGCAGATCAACCTGACCTCTTTGCACCAAAAAGGGCCCCGAGCATCGTCTGCTCGGGACCCAAACTCATCTCGCCTTACCGCGCGACGCGTGTGTTACTTGCGCTTGCCGCCGCCGTCACCGGGACGACGGGAGCTGCCGCCGCGCTTGCCGCCACGGCTGTTGCCATAGCTACCACGGTTATCGCGACCGCCGGCGCGGCCGCCGCGGGAGCCGGCCTGGTTGCCGCCGCGGCCACCACGGTAGCCGCCGCGACGCTCCTCGCGGGTATCGTCGTAGTTGCGCCAGTCATCGCGACGATCGCGGCTGGCACGCGGATCGCGACGATCGCGCGACTCATTCGACCGACCGGCGCCGCTTCGCCCACCATTGCCGCGAGAACCCTCGCGACGCTCGCCACCACGGCCGCTGCGCTCTTCAAAGCGCTTGCCGCCACGGGACTCACCGCTGCGGGCGCCACGCTCACCGCGACCCTCGCCGCCGCGACGCTCGTCACGGCCACCGCGCTCGTCATTGCGACCGGAACGACGACGATCGCCCGAGCCACGCTTGCCGCCACGCGAGCCACGACCCTCGTCCTCGCGCTCAACACGGCGACGACCACCGCGGTCCTCGTCCTCGCGACGACGGCGATGCGCCTCGCCCTGGAACTGCTTGGCACGGCGCTCGGCACGGTTGCCGCGCGGGGCCTGCTCGACGGCAGCAGCACCGCCGCGCTCCTCGGCAGCCACCTCGCGGGCCACGCTCTCCACAGCCTCGTCCACGCGAGCCTGAACGCCCTCGCGCACGCGGGTCTTGCCGCCGCGCTTGGGACGGCTCGGACGCTCGCCGCCGCCGCGACGCTCATCGCGACCGCGGTTGGAACGACCGGCCACATCGCCGTAGTCATCGCCGTTACGCTTGCCGTCGCGACGCGCCTGCTCAAGCTTCTTCTTGCTCTTGGACTTGCCGCGCTTGGTCTTCTTCTTCACCTTAAAGGCCGCAGGGTCGCGCTCGGGGTCAACCGCGGGCGGATTGGGGCCCACGTGTAGATCGCCGGCCTCGTAGATGTCGGCAGTCTTGTCCATGAGCTTCTCAATCTCGTAGAACTCGTCCACGTCCTGCTCGGTCACAAACGTAATGGCCCAGCCCAGCTCGCCGGCGCGGCCCGTACGGCCAATACGGTGGATGTAGTCGGTCGGCTCGGCCGGCACGTCAAAGTTCACGACGTAGCGCACGTCGCTAATGTCGATACCGCGGGCGAGCACGTCGGTTGCCACCAGCACGTCGACGGTACCGTCGCGGAAGGCCGAAAGGGCACGCTCGCGCTGGGCCTGGCTGCGGTTGCCGTGAATCGCGGCGGCCTTAATGCCCTTGCGCTCCAGACGACGGCAGCAGCTATCGGCACGGTGCTTGGTGCGCATAAAGACGATAGTGCGCTCCGGGCCCTCCTTTTTGAGGAACTCGGGCAGCAGGTTGTTCTTGGCCTCGATGGACACCGGGAACACAAACTGGTCGACGGTGTCGGCAGTCGACGTAGCGGGCGCGATCTCCACGCGGGCCGGGTCGCTCACCAGGTCGGTGATCTCACCCACGGCTTCCTCGTCGAGGGTCGCCGAGAACAGCAGCGTCTGACGCTCGGCCGGCGTCTCGTGCACAATGCGGCGGACGGCGGGCAAAAAGCCCATGTCGAGCATGCGATCGGCCTCGTCGAGCACCAGGACCTTAACCTCGTCCAGGTGGCAGGCACCCTGCTCGATCAGATCGACCAGACGGCCCGGCGTGGCGACCAGGATGTCGCAGCCGTACTTGAGCGCCGCGGTCTGCGGCTTGTAGCTCACGCCGCCCACGACGGTCACGGCGACATGGCCGGTGACGTCGGCGATTTTGCTCGCAACCTCGTCAATCTGCTGGGCAAGCTCGCGCGTAGGGGTGATGACGAGCATCACGGGGCCATGGCCGTTGCCCTCGGGCTTCTTGGCACCGCGACGGCGGTTGCGGCCGCCGCGCTCGCGCACGGGTTTGGGAGGAGCAATGTGCTCCAGATTGTTCATGGTCGGCAGCAAAAAGGCGGCCGTCTTGCCGGTGCCGGTCTGAGCGGCGGCAAGCAAGTCGCGGCCCTCAAGCACCACGGGGATCGAACCGGCCTGCACGGGCGTCGGCGCCGTGTAGCCCAGGCTCTCGATAGCACGAAGCATCTCGTCCGAAAGTCCCAGCTCGTCAAAGGCGGGCAGGTTCTCGGTAGCGGACTCGACGGCCTGGGCAGCATTTGCCTCGTCGGCGGCATCGAAGGCAGCCTGGGTCATGGCCTCGCGGGTCTCGTCCAGAATCTCGGCGTCCGTGACGTCGGATACAGAATTACGCATATGTTGTTGTTCCTTATCTGCACGCGCAATGGGCACGGCATGTGGCCGCGCGGGCGTGCTTGGTAGTGCGCTAATACATACAAAAACAGGTGCGCACAGAGAGGACGTTGCTCAGCACGCTGGCGATCGCTTTGGCAGCCCTATCACGCGCCGTCCAGACGCAGCAGCTCTAAGCGATGGAGCAGATTCGCCGCGGGTTAGTATACCCGTGCTTCGCATGCCCCCACGTAAACCACAGATGACAAGGTGGGCGCGGCGGGTCCGGACCGATTGTCTCAATCTGTAACAGTTACGAGACAAAACCGGGTTCCTACTGTTACAGATCGAGACATTCAGTCAGCCCCCTTGGCTAACGTCTCGATCTGTAACATCTACAGGCCGAATCTTCGTCTAGGTGTTACAGATCGAGACAAATGGTCGACACGGCTCACAAACGTCTCGATCTGTAACAGTTGCGGAGCAAAACCAGCCCCAGATGTTACAGATTGAGACAGTTGAGTTGTCTGCCGAGGAACAATCTCAATCTGTAACAACTAGACCCCGTATCCCCCGCCAGATGTTACAGATCGAGATAAACCTGCCGATCACCAAACCCGACAGGCCAAAAAAAAGACCGGACGTCCAGCCATCACAACTGGAACGTCCGGCCCCGTCAAGCACCAACTAGGGAAGCTGAACCAACAGATCGCAGCCTCTACTCTGCGTCCGGGTCCTTAAAGTTCTTGGGATCCAAGACCATGCAGGTGTAGGTGATGTCGTGTTCATCGTCGGGAATGGGTTCAAACCCGTTCTTGCCAAAGAAGTCGATGAGCAGATGCGCGAGCTTAATCGGATCCGCATCAGGATCGTCAAAGAGATATTCGCTCAGATCCAGGAATGCAGGCTGCTGGTGGCCTTCGCTCTCCCAGTATCCCAACAGGGCGTCGTGCACCAGGCGCGCGCCATAGCCGTTACCGCGGTAGTCGGGGTCAACATACACATGGCTCAAAAACGTCCCCAGGTACTTGTTGAGCGGGTGCTCCGTAACGGCATCCGGCAGGCGGGGGTCATCTGAACCGCCCGTTACGCAAAAACCGACCAGCTCATCATCGGCAAAGACGCCCCAGAGGGAAGAGTTCTCCTCGTCCTCGTCCTCAACCCAGTCCGCGTACTCGTCATAGACCTCGTAGCCCGACTGCTCATCCAGTTCGACCATCGCATCGACGTCGTCGGGACCCAAAGCCCTTACTTCAACTTCAGCCATTGTCCTGTCCTTTCTCTCGCTTTCAGGACAACCCGAGCATACGCCGCTGTCCTAACATTCTGTTGCGCAACATCGGAAGCTGCGTCAATACCGCCGTTAACGGCGACGACGCCTCAGGGCAACGCAGGCAACTACAATCGCCAGCAACACCAAACCCTGAAAACTGATGCGGCTTATAGCGAAGCCCGAAGGAACAATAAAACTGTCGTAGAAAATGTCGAGCAGGCCGATAAACACCAGAAATGCGATGAAGATCCAGAACACGCGACTCCTTAAAATGGGAGTAAACATGTCGAGCACCGAACCGCCCGAGGAAGAGCCCTGATAGCCAATCAAATCAAACGGCTCATCCTTTTCCACCTCGTCGGCATCGCTCGAAGCGCCTGAAGACTCGGACTCCAAATCGCGACGATCCGTCCAATACCCGGGCACATGGTCGCGCTCACCAAGGTACTCACCGTTTTTGACCACCGGCTCAAACAACATGGCACTCGAAAGATCCTCGAGCTCCTCGCGAATCAACTGGTCGGTGCGAGCGTCATGAGGCTCCTCGAGCTCGCACTCAAGCTCGTACATATGCTCCATGACCCGCTCGTAATCTTCTTCGGACATATCGTCATCGTAATAGGAGTTCCCGCTCATCGTTCATCCCTCATTCAAGAACCGAATCCCTTTTGGACAACTCAAGTGTAGAAATCCATACCGAGCAGACGTTGCGCAACATTGCCGGGAACGAGACGGATCCGCTCTCAAAACGTCTCGGGACAAACCGTTCCGCATTGCAATTTGCGCACTCGCGGATGTTGCGCAACGTTCTCGCCCATCGGGGCGGTAGCGTTCGAGTTAGCAAAGCCACGAGCCCTAAAACCCGGGATCGTCGGCTTCCACCGCATACGAAAGAAGGAACGATGGACGAGATTTTTGAGCATCTGCTTCAAGATACCGACCGAGGGATCTCGATCAACCAGATTGTCAATCGCATCGTGTTTCCCAACCACGATATCTGCATGCAGGCCAAAGCTGCCCTGGAGCGAGACTATGGCGAGTTCTGCTTTGCTGCCGTGATCCCCGATTACGAGGACTTCCAGCACATGGATCCGACCGACGCCATCAATGCCGCCCTGGAAACTTGCGGGTCCGACGGCGAAGAGGTCACCAACGTCGTCTGGGGCTACAACTCGCTCCAGTACGAATACAACGGCATCCCCTCGCTGGAGGTTGCCAAGACTATCTCCAAGATGATCGGCGTTCCCGTCTACTACGAGTACACCGATGCCGATGAGATCGCCGCCGGCGCCGTGATCGCCGATGCGCAGGGCGATAGCGTCTCGTTTGCAAACGTGGTCGACAAGAGCTGCTGGGTGTATTTCCCGGAGGGGTTTGACGGTGCCACCGACACCCTGTTCCGCTGCGGCATGGGAACCATGTCCATGCCCGACGGAAGCCAAAAGTACTTTGAGGACACCACCGACCCCATCATGCGTTCGTATGCGCAGCGCGGAAACGTGTCCCTGTACTTCGACTTTCTCAAGGACCAGTTTGGCGCCCAAGAGGAGCCCCAGGCAGAGTCCGATGCCCAGGCAGAGTCCAATGCCCAGGCAGAGTCCGATGCCCAGGCATCGGGCAACGTCTACATGTCCCAGGCCATGGGCGCGATGACGTTTCGCATCGTCTTTCCCAATCATGACTGCTGTGAGTATATCCGCGATGATCTCGAAAAGTGCTTTGGCGGGTTCTCGCTCCAGGCGATTTGCGGCACGCCCGATAGCACGTTTGACTCACCCGATGAAGTCCTGTCCACCATGGCAGGCCACGGAATCCCCGATGATGCAACCGATGTCGAATGGGGCTATAACTCCGTGCGTTATCGCGTGGCGCACTCCGTGCCCAACGCCATCGTTCTCGAGGCGCTAGTCCAGCACTACAACATTCCGCTGTACGTCGAGTATTTCGATGAGCTTAAACGCGCGACCGGCGCTGCCATTACGATCCCCGACATAGCGAACCCGACCGCATTCGTCCCTGGCACACTCGGCTGCAAAGAGCAGATGTACTTTGACCGCGGCAGCGACAACGAAGGCTACGTTGCACTTCGATGCGGCTATTGCCAGGCGGTCTCCGATGATGGCAAAACGCGCATCTCCTTTGTCGACGACCCTTCGCAGTCGGTCATGGCGGAAATGGCAGAAGAAGCATCGGTCGGAGTCTACGTTAGGCTGCTTAAAAAATTCGATCTTGAGCAAGTTCTCCCCGCTGGATATCAGAAACCGGCTTCTCGTCCCGCCGCAAGCTCCAAAAAGAACACCTCGACCTCCTCGGCAGAAAAATCGAAAATCAGCCTGTGGATGAACCCCATTGCGGAAAAGCATGTCTGGAACTCCCTCGATGCCTACGGTCAAAAGCAGGGCAAGCAAAATGACATGAACATGTTCTTTTTGGAGCCGCTCTATCGCGGCGGCGACCAAATCCGCGACCCATTTGGATTTGCCACAGGCCGCAAACCCTTGCCGGCTTATGCAAGCCACCAGGCGCACCGCAAGGTTATCGAAGCCGTCCTTACTACCGACATAGAAGTCGGCGCGCTTGTCGCGGGGCTTCTCGGCCAAGACCTGTTGACATCCGAAGAGCTCAACGCGCTGCACCGCGACATCGAGCTCAAGGCCCAGGGTATAAGCGCCATTGCCACCGGAAGAGGTGCCGCACTCGAAAGCCGTTGCGACTCGGTCTGCTACCTTATTGCAAAGCTCCGGAGCCATGACGGCGACAATAGCCATCGCTTTATGATGTGGATGGCGGACACCGACCAAGCCGTACGCGTAAAGTTCTACGGCGAGGCACCGGCAATCGGCGCGCCCTTTACGTGCCGCTTTAGCGTAGTGGAAAATGACGTCATTACGTACTGGATGCCCGTCGAGGGCGAGAAGGGCTTCTCTCGCTATAAGCAGATTCCCGAGGGAGGACGCATCGACGTCTCTGCGACAAAGAGTGACTCTGCCGCTATGAGTGCCCTGCGTAAGGCCAACGCGATGTTCCTTAAGACGTGCGGACTCAAGCAGACCGCGCCGTCCAAGACGCGCATGACCCCGGAGCAGTCGCAACGATTTAACGAGCTGCGAGAAAAACTGGGTCGTAAAACGGGTTATGCCCTTACGGTGCTCTTCTCGCGCTGCATACTCTGCAGCGCCGAAGCGGACCGATTCCTCGAGCTCATGGAACACGCCGCTGCCGCGCACGATCGCGGAGAGGTGATCGACGTCGACGATACCGAGGTCGTAGAGCACAAGGCCGTTTACATGGTTGGCCCGATCTCCACCGAGGATGGTACTTGTCAGCTCTACAACCCCAACACCATCAACTTTGAGGACTTTAGGTTCCAGCCCAACCTGCTCGAAGACTTCCATACCGACCTGCCCCGTGCTGGCAGCTTTATCAACATTGCAACGAGCGTCGTTGAGTCGGACGTCATCGCCGCCTGGGCGGGCTACAACCCGGGCAACGCCCAGCGCTCGGCGCGCTACTAGAGAGCGATTGGCACGACCAAGCCATGTATCTGTTGCGCGGCATCGGCCCTGGACGTCGAACCGCACCGTCCGCGATGTTGCGCAACAGAATGCAACGCAGGCGGCCTAGTATGCGAAGTAACAGGCGCGTGCAGGTCAGACGCATCGAATCTGGCCTTCGCGCGCAACACAAATCATCGCAGGGAGCACACCATGGCGCGTGACACATCAAACGATCCGGTTGTTAACTTGCCGCTCGATTACAAGTTCGACGGCAACGGCAACATCATCCAAAAGGTCTTTTTTGGCGTAAATGCGGTATTCTGCCCCGTCTGGTACTGGTGGTACTTCAAAAGCAATCGTGATCCCAACTTCTGGGTCGGTGACAGCGACATGGACGGCTATGATCCCGAGGAATGCGCTACCGAGTTCCAGCACCGCATGGATAACTTTACGCCCGAGGAGAGCTGCAACCTCTTTGAAGTCGCAAAGTATTGCGACCGCATGACGGGTGTTACCGTCTTTGACGTCGTAAACGGGCGAAATGTAAACGAGCGACACCTGGATGACTACTACACCGGCTACGACCTTGGCATCGAAGATGATGACGAGGACGAAGAAGACGACACAGACATCGAGATGGAGTTTGAAGGGCAACCTGTTAGCCCCCAGCCGATGCGCGTATGCGACGAGGGCCCCTGCCAGTTTATGCTGCCGCCCGTTTTAAACTGCGGAACAGACGACGGTTCTGGCTACGAGGTCGAGATTCCCCTGCGCGCCAAAACGACCAAGAGCGGTACTCCGCAGGAGCGACTATCGTTCTATATCCCCGCCGACCTCGCCGTACAGTGGTTCCGCGAGGTTACGGACGAGCCGCGGGCCGACTACCAACTGTTTCAAACCGTTTGGATGAATCGGGCCAATCGGCTTGAGAACCCGCACTTTGTCGACCACCTGTTTTCCTATGCGTTTTGGCAGGAGCGACTGCTGCGCATCCTGCACTACACGTACAAGCGGGGCAAGGTGCAGAGTGTGCGCATCGTTGCCGATTACGAAGGCGATGCCGCCGAGTTTATTGGTAAGTACTATCCGGAGGCCGAGGTCATCGGTCATCAGAGCAACGAGAACGCCTTTGAAACGGGAGCCGCCTATCTGGTGGACCTCACGCTGGACTACAAATACAAGGGCAACAAGCTTGTCGAGAAAAAGACGTTCTCGGTCCTTGGCAGCTTTGGACGCGAATGGTATCGACTCTTTAGTGGCAATCCCAACGCCACCGTTGATGATTTCTACGCATGGTGCGAGCAAACCGACACCTACGAGCCCCTACGTCAGGCAGCCGAAACCGCCGGCGCAATCGTTCAGTACACCACCTACGGGCTAAAGGACGGCAAGCTCACCAGCAAGCGCACCGAAGATCTCCAAGGCCGCACCAACGTTGAGATTAACGAGGCGGCCGAGCTGAGAGACCGCATGCTTACGTAGGCGGCAACAGGCCAAGTTCACGTTATCCGTTCATCTCTATACTCACAGGAGGTACCTACTTTGATTTCTCCAATCTGTTGGTTCGCGGCATTCCTCGTCGCCCTCGTCGCGCTCTGCTATTCCATACACTTGGAACGGCACAACTATCAGCACAAACTCTTTGGCGTCGAGATCAATTCCAACCGTCGCATCGTCGCCTTTGGAATTCTTGCTCTTGGCGCTTTTTGCCTATTCGCCCCCGTTACCTGGGCGCAGTGCTTTTCTTCGGATCTTGGCGAGGGCTGGGAGCCGGGAGCCTTCAACTTTATCAGCTGGGTCATCACCAACTTCTTTGCCGTGGGATGGACAACGACCATCCAGACCGGCCTCACCGATGTGACGTCAACCGTCTATAGCGCTATTCCCCTTGGCGGCAGCATTGCCGGCCAGGTATTCAACCTGCTCTATTCGCTGCTCGCACTTGCATACATCATCGCTCTTCCCGTTGAAATTGGTCTGTTTGCCTTCAACGCTGTTGCCACGCGTCTCTCGGGCAGCGTTATCAAGCGTCATCTCAAGTATGCCGACCATGCAATTATCTTTGAGAGCGTCGACGCCAACACCGAGTTGCTCGCGCGTGATATCGTTAACAACATCAAGGACGGAACGCTCAATAACGCGAATGGCAACGGCGACATCGCCCTCATCTTTTGTCTAGGCAGCGACGAGGACAGCGAGCGTCAGCGCGTACTGCGCAATCTGTGCCAGGGCTATGTGCGTTATGTGTTCACCGACTCCGAAGCAGCCGATGTGCTCACAACGATTACATCGCTGCGCGATGCAGTTAAGCATCTGCTCGCAGTTGACGTCGTCGCAACGAGCGAAGAAACCGAACACAACGTCAGCGCAACGATCGACATGCTCCAAGCGACGCACAAGGATCCTCAGGCCGGCTACGCGCCCAAGATTACGCTCCATTGCACCCACAAGAACCCCGATGATGCCCAGATCTTCGATGCCATCAAAGCCGACAATGAGCCGACTTGTCTTCACTTGCTCTCACGCGTACAAGACGAAATATACGATGTACTTGAAGAAGCCCCACTCTACAGCGTGCTCGAGCCCATCGATATCTCCGTCAACCCAAATCCCAAGCCTCAGAATCTCACCGTTCTCGTTTTCGGCGCAGGAGATTTCGGCATGCAGGCAACACGCACTTCCTTCTGGATGGGCCGCATGCCGGGCGTTCGTCTGAACATTGTTGTTGTCGACCCCAACGCCCAATCGATACTAGAACGCGAAGCAGCCCGCTACCCCGAGATGTTTGGCGAAAGCTGCAACGGCATGCCGACAATTCGCTTTGTAGAAGCTGAGGCGCCCTCGGTTACAACCGATCGCCTGATTGCCGGCGGCACCGTCACCACGCTGCACTACGACGCTCAAAACAAATGCGTATCGTCCAAGGCCGACAACGCGCTAATTACCGATGACGCTCGTCTTTACGCCTTCGTAACCATGGGAGATTGTGGACAAAACCTCTCCTATTCGCTCATGCTCCAACGTCAGATCTTCAATCGCTTTATCGACCAGGGCTCACCGGACTACACCAAACAGCAACCCGTCATCTGCCCCCATATCGAGAGCGAAGAAATCCTAGGCGCCCTTAAAAGCCTCGATAAGACTCAGGCGACTGGCAAAGACGCCGCCAATATCATGCATCCGTTTGGTGCCCGCAAGGCGTTCTACACCTACAGTAACATCATCAATGACGAGCGCGAGCGCCTGGCCGTGCAGCTCAATGCGGCATACGACCTTTGCTTTAATGGCTCTATTGAGAATGATTTTGACGCAACACTCGCCGTTGAGAAGGCAGTTAATAGTTACAACGGCAAAGAATCCAACAAGAGCAGCAGCCGAGCTTCGGCAGCACATATCCCCTACCGCTTCTGGGCGCTTGGCTTTAGCGACGCCGACGTGGAGCAGGGATCCTTCGAGCATGCTTGGAGGGAGAAGCTGCAGGGCAAGGTCAAGCCGGCTTCGAATAACGACAACATTGCCAATGCGATATTAAGCTCCGTCGTTCCCGACGCAGCTACCAAAACCGAGTTCGATGCCAGCGAGCAGAAGAACCGCGAGGAATTCGCCCTTACCTGTCGTTTAGGTGACATGGAGCACGATCGTTGGCTTGCCTATTGCCAGGCAACGGGCATGACCGAACTGGGGCACGGCACCGTCGAACAGGAACGCGAGCAGCGTATGCGTGCAGCAGCCGTCGATGCGTTCCTGAGCGGCAAGCCCAACAAGAGTGGGACCGAAGGCGTTCGCAAGTCCGACATCCTCATGCGTCACGCCTACATGACACCCGACAACGACGTACTCGGCGCCCGCGGGTTCCTGCTAGGAAAAGACGTCTACGCCTACGACCGAATCATCGTCGCCCTCTCAGCCCGCATCGCCAAGGGAAATGTTGTCAAGCCCAAGAAGGACATGGATAAATAACGATTTCAATCGAGAGGATTGCAATATGGGAAAGCCATCCACCGCAAATATAAAGCAAGATAGCGAGGGCCACACCC
Source organism: uncultured Collinsella sp. (assembly GCA_902494585.1). GTDB lineage: Bacteria > Actinomycetota > Coriobacteriia > Coriobacteriales > Coriobacteriaceae > Collinsella. The sequence goes on from CABUUD010000043.1 coordinate 12,584, forward strand.
TTCTACAGATATTCGTAAGCTACCGACGTGCGGACAACATATTCAACCACATGCTCGATATCGTTGACAGAACCCTAGATATGCTCAACACAAGCAAAGATATGCTTGCTTTGACCGACTATCGAATTGACAAGTTCACCGATATCGTCTCCATCGATTACGGGCAGCGCTGGGAACAGAAGATGAATGAAGCTCTCGAAGACTCGGACATCCTGCTTGCTTTCATAACGCCTGGCTATATCGAAAGCAAGAACTGCTGTCACGAATACAATCATTTCCTTGAAAACGCTGAAGGAGAAAATGAGGAAAAAACTGACAAGGATGATAGGCCTCGCCGCTGCATTCCCGTTTTTTGGACAAGCCAAGATAAAATTGAAGCGAATATAAAAAAGAAATATGGCGAAAGCCCCGACGGAGAACCCGCTGCAAAAGAAAAATCCAGTCAAACTAGCTCGGACAGCCATGATGACAAAAACGATCATGACGAGTCACTCGCTAAAAAACAGACCCGCGAAATCCGCGATAAGGAAAGCGGCGACAAAAGCGTCTCCGACAATCCCTCAAAAGATAAGAACTCAGCAAATAACGCCCGTAGCACTTGGGATTCAATCAAAGAGTTCAATGGCCTAGAGGCGGTCCTCCCTAAGTTCATTGAGCTTCTTAAGGACGATGCGCAGGGGTCTGATTACGATTTCGTGAAAGACTGTATCGTTCGCTGGCTTGCTAACAAGATTTTCATCGTTGCAGATTCAATCATTAAGAGCAAACAAATGGTTGAGGAAGAGGATTCTACGATTGCGGAAGCGAAGACGGTCAAGCCATTAGACGACGAGCTTGCCGCCGCACTTTCCGACCATGTGTTTCATCTCTCGACAAAGAGCTCCGAAGGGACCGCTCATGTGTCCGATGGCGTTTTTATCGTCGAAAAAGGCACAAAAATTGCCAGGGATCTTACGGCAAGCTGCCCGGTCTCCGTCATCAAGCAACGCAACATGCATGCAGACCTCATAGAGGATTGCGTGCTCACCGGTGACATTGCGTTTTCGAGCCCCTCGGCGGCAGCGGGATTCGTAGCAGGCCGAAGCTCCAACGGTAAAACTATGTGGACGACCGATGAAAATAAAACCATCAACGATCTTGAGGAGGAATACAGGAAGGGAAAACAATCCTAAGAGGAAAATGGGCTGGAAAGAAAAACCATCCAGTAATAACGAACAAAAAGAAGCGGGGCTCGGTTCATTTCC